>CAKQDL010000019.1 GCA_934229395.1 uncultured Peptococcaceae bacterium
CGCTTCTATTTTACACGCCACTGACCACTACATTTTTAGTCCGAGGCTGCCGGTGAGGGCTAGGGTGAAGAGGATGCCGGTGTTTGGCTTGGAAAAGTCGAAGTCGTCTTGGATGGCTTGGATGATTTTTGGGCTGGTGTCGCCGGCTGCTGCAATGAGGACGACTTCTTTTTCGGGCTCTATTTCTAGGTGGACGAAGCGCTCTAATTTTTCGGCGCCGCTGCCACGGCCGTGGAGGATGGTGGCACCGCGGGCGCCGCCTTTTTTGGCGGCTTCTACAACGTCGTCGCCGCGGTTTTTTTCGACGATGACAACAATCATTTCTTGGTTCATGCTGCTTTCTCCTTTGTAGGAAAGGGTGTCGGTGTGATCGTTTTCCTTATTGACAATGCCTTCTACCTGTTCAATCGGAAGGGCTAGGACGATGCCGCGGCCGTGCTTTTGCATTTGGCAGCGGCGCTCTAATAGCTCGGCAATTTCCTTTTGGCGCAGGCTGCGATGGACCACGAGGCAGACGGATTTTTTCTGGCTGTCGAGGCCTAGGATGCTGAGAATTTTACTGTTGACGCTGCCACGTCCATAAACCCAAGTGGCGCCGCGCACATTGGCGGCAAAGAGGGCTTGCTTGACATTTTTTTCAAAGGTGGGGTCAACGATGACCATGGTTAGGGTAAAGGGATTCAAGGTGTTTCCTCCTTTTCGGCCGCTTCCAAAAGGGCCTTGCGCTTGCGCTCGTAAAGAAGCCCAAAGAGCTGCAGGGTAATGAGTGGGGTGAGAGCCACAAGGGCAATAACGCCAAAGGCATCAACGAGGCCGGCGGCGCCGTGTAAGCGTGTGGCTATGCCTTGGGCAAAGGCCAGGACAAAGGTGGCTGTCATTGGACCGGAGGCTACGCCGCCACTGTCGAAGGCAATCCCTACAAAGAGTGGCGGGGTGAAGCGCGAAAGGACCAAGGCCACAAGATAGCCCACGAGCAAAATGGCCCAAAGCTGCAGGCTTGGCACGCGCAGGCGCAGTACCGAGAGGACAATGGCCAGGCTCACGCCGAGGGCGAAGGCCACGAGGATGCTGTTTTTGTGAATGGCACCGGCGGTGATGTCCTCAATTTGCTCGGTGAGAACGTGGACGGAAGGCTCGGCTAGAATCACAACCATGCCAATAACGGCGGCTACTGCCAAGTTGAGCCAAAGGGGCATGGTGGCAAAGGCTTTGCCGAGCATACGCCCAGCTTCCATAAAGCCAGCATTAACTCCGGTTAAAAAGAAGACGAAGCCAATGTAGGTATAAACAAAGCCGATCATAATACGGTAAAAGGTGCGCTTCCCTAGATGGAGGGCAAAGCGCTGCATGAGGAGGGTGATGATGATGAGGGGCAAAATGGCTGTGAGCACTTCCTGGGCGGTGTGGAGAAAAGTGTTCACAAAGGGCATAAGGATGCCTGCAGTGGCGGCACTTTCGCTAGCGCCTCCGTTTGTGACGCCGCCTAGGCCGCTAAGGAGGGCCATGGTCATCACAGCGAGCATGGGGCCGGTGGAGGCTACGGCGGTGAGACCGAAGGCGTCTTCGTCGCGGCTCTTGCCGTGGGTAGACGAGGCCACACCTAGGCCTAGGGCCAAAATAAAGGGCACGGTCATCGACCCCGTGGTAGCGCCGCCGGCATCAAAGGCAATGCCCAAAAAATCGCGCGGCGTGAGGGCGGCCAAAACGAGGACCACCGCATAGGCCACAAGAAGCACATTCTTTAAGGGAATTTGATAAACCATGCGCAAGAGGCCCACGGCGAGCATGGTGCCAACGCCTAGGGACACAACCACGAGGATTTGCATGACGCTCAAGGTCCCAGCGGTGGCAGTGGCAATTTCCTTGGCCAAGACCAGGAGATCGGGCTCTGCAATGTTGATGGCAAAGCCCAGCACAAGGCCGGCAGCAAGGAGGATGGCGAGGGATTTTTTGCGCGTTACATAGCCGCCAATGGCTTGGCCCACAGGCGCAATGGCAATGTCTACGCCTAAAAGAAACACGGCGAGGCCCAAGATAATAAAGAGGGCGCCCAAAAGAAAGCGCCCAAGGGTGTCGTAGGGGAGGGGCACAAGGGTAAAGTGCAAGAGAAGCACCAAAAGGGTCACAGGGAGTACAGAAACGAGGGTTTCCTTTAGTTTATGAAATGCGACAGTCAAATAAACTCACGTCCTTTCTATAAATCAAGGTTTAGAGTGGGCTGTTGTTTTCACTTGGTGGGTTGGGGTTTGGGATCACGCGGCGGATGGATTTTTCGAGCTTTTGGCGCTCAATCCACGCTTCATGGCCGCAGCCTTGGCAGCGGATGCGAAAATCCATGCCAACACGGGTGATGAGAAATTCCTTACTTCCGCAGGGATGTTTTTTTTTGAGCTCGACGATATCGCCTAAGCCTAGCTTCATGGGCATAGGTATCCTCCTTTCTAGTTGTTACGTTTCATTTGCAAATCAACCTTGGTGAGCTCGCGCAAACACTCGGCGCGGAGGCTGCGCAGGATGCCGTAGGTGTCATCCTTTTGGGAGACAAAGCGCAGGCGGAGCACGGCGGCGGTGCCAACGAGCTCCTGCACGCCCATAATGGTCGCGGGCTCTACGAGCATGGTTTTGTACTGAGCGTTGATGGTGGCTATGGCCTTGCCTAGGGCCGCGAGGCCATCGTCTAGTCGGGTGGCATCGTGGATGCGCACATCGTAAAATTCAATCACCGGTTCCTTGGAATAATTGATGACGGTGTGGATGTCGCCGTTGGGAATGGTCACGAGCACGGCGTTGTCGGTGGCAATTTGGGTGTGGCGAATGCCGATTTGGCGCACCTCGCCGGTGTATTCGCCAATGGTCACGTAGTCGCCAACGTCAAACTGGCGGTCGACGAGAATAAAAACACCACCTACCCAGTCTTTGATGAGGTCTTGGCTAATGAGGACCAAGGCGGCACCGGCAATCCCGGCAGAGGTGGCGAGGGAGCGCACGTCAAAGCCAAAAATACCCAAGCAGCCCACGGCACCCATGGCCAAAAAGACGTAGAAAACGGTGCTTTTTGAGAGGTTGTAGACGGTGTCGAGCTGCTTGCGGGCGTCGCTAGTGCTTGTGAGCTGCTGGCTGCGCCTACTGTAGGAGGTCACAATGACGCGCTTGGTGATGCGGTAAAGAATGGTCAGGATGATGAACATGACCAAAAAGCGTACGCTGACCGACAAAAGATTACCCAGGTTAAAAACAGCGAAGAGGTCGCTCATGGATTTAAACTGTTCGATGGCGCTTTGGGTGACGGTTTTGGCGGCATCTGTCGCTACATCAGCGGCACCGTCGGTTGCCCTTTCGGCCAAATCGCCAGAGGCTAAAAGTAAATGCATGGTATCTCCTTATTGCTCGGCGAGGTCATCAATGAGATGGCCGCCGAGGTAGTTGAAGCGGCTGCCTTGGTAGCTGCCGCGTTCCTCAAAGAGGGCATTGATGGCGTCCTTGATTTTCCACCACGAGGTTTCCCAGTTGCAAAAGATGAGGTTTTCCTGAGGACCCTTGCCCACAAGGCGTTGGATGACAATTTTTGGATCGAGGTGCTCCAAAAAATCGACCACGCGGGCCACGTATTCGTTCATGGTTATCATGTCGAACTCGCCCAACACATACTGGCGGGCCAAGCGGGTGCCGCCAACAATGTAGAGGGAGTGGAGCTTGACCATGTCCACATGAACAGCCGAAAGAATGCGCGCTGTTTCGATGGCGTCTTCGGCGGTATCACCAGGGAGGTTTAAAATTACGTGGGCGCAGGTGGAAAAACCGTGGGCACGGATGCGCGCCACGGCGTCGATGAAGCAGGCCAGGGAATGGCCACGGTTCACGTATTCGAGGGTGTGGTAGTTGGCCGTTTGCAGCCCCAGCTCAATATCAATATCGAGGTTGCGTTCGCGCGCGAGCGCCTCCAGGGCCTCGAGGTAGGCATCGTGGACCAAATCGGGGCGGGTGGAAATAGAGAGGCCTACAATGGCCTCGTCGCGGGTGGCGAGGTCAATGACCTGCTTAAAGCGCGAGAGGGGCATATAGGTGTTGGAAAAGGTTTGCAGATAAACAATAAAGTGCTCACATTTGAAGCGCTTGTGATAAAAGACCTTGTTTTCGGCAATTTGCGCCTCAATGGACATATCGTCCGAGAGGCACTGAAAACCCGCGCCGGCCTCGTCGCAAAAGGTGCAGCCACCGCTGCCAACGCGCCCATCCCTATTGGGACAGGAGCCGTGGGCGAGGTTGACAGGGATTTTATAGACAGGTTCGTTGTAATAATGCTTCAAAAAGGTGGAATATTCGTTGTAAAAAAGCTCCATTAAATGAAGAATCCTCCTTTAAAGATGGCGCTTATAGCCTGGGAAAACACAGGACCCATGGCGCTTGCGTGGAGCCAGCGACCAAAGGTACCGGCGCTTTCTGGTACCACAAAAATAAGAATGGATGTCACCACCCCAATGACCAAAACCATCATAAAAGCGCTAAAAATGGCACCGAGAAAACGGTCGCACACCTCTAGCGGTTTGGCATGAGGAATGGCGAGGCTCAAAAGGCTGCCAACAATCGACAAAAGGGTATAAACCAGGATGGTGGCAAAGATGAGGAGCACAATGTGCCACACAGGATCGGCCACAATCACGCCAAGCTGGGTGTAGATGCTGCCAAAAATGCCTGTGGTGGAGCTATCTATGGCTTCAAAAAGGGCCTCCTTGACCGCTGTTGGCAAATAAAGGCTAGAGAGCCATTGGCTCACGCTGTCAATTTCTTGGCCGGTGTCGACGGGCACGCGGTTTTTAAAGTAGCCAGCAATCACCGAGGCGAGGGCTTCCTTGCCATCAAACTTGAAGGTTGTTTCAATAAAATTGTTGAGAGGGGCATAGAGGGGAGCGGCTAGGATGATGGCGATGAGCATGCCCACCCATTCGCTGAGGCGGCGCGCAAAGCCCTTAAAATAGCCCAAAACAATGGCCAAAAAGACCACTAAAATTATAATAACGTCCCATACAGACATAAAATCACCTCTTTGTTTCTTGCTTGATGTAGTCTGCTGCTTCGCTGGCGGCAAGATGGCCAGAGCTCCAAGCCCATTGCAAATTGTAGCCGCCACAATCGCCATCAATATCTAGGACCTCGCCAGCAGCGTAGAGGCCACTGGCGAGCCAAGAGCCCATGGTGGCCGATGAAAAATCGGCGGTGTCGATGCCGCCTTGAGTCACCTGCGCTTCGTTAAAGCCACGGCTGGCGGTGATGGTGAGGGGAAATTGGGTCAGCAGCTTAGAAAGGGTACGGATGGAGGCCGCGTTTAGATTGTCAGCGGGGCGCAGCCCAGCGGCCTTTAGGATGCTCGCGGCCATCATACGTGGAAGGAGCCCTACAAAAAAGGCCTCGGCCTTGCGCTTGGGATGGTCCTGGTGGCGGCGCGTGAGGCGCTCTTCGAGGCTCACTGCGTCCTCATCTGGGAAAAAACTCAAAACAGCACGTACCTTTTGGCCTTTTTCGAGGCCGCGCACAGCAGCGCCAGCGCATTGAAGCACAGGGGGGCCACTGATGCCGTACTTGGTAATCAGCACCTCGCCCACATCCTGCGCCACACGTTTACCGTTGGCTTCGATGCGTACGAGCATATCGCGCTTGAGGCCCACACAGGCCTTGAGGGGCGCGATGTCGCCTTCTAGCTGCACAATGGCCGGTTGGGTTTTAATCATCGTGTGGCCCAAATCGCCGAGAAGCTTGTAGCCGTCGCGACAGCCGCCGAGCTTTGGCTGGGTTTCGCCACCGGTGGCCACAATCACAGCCCGAGCGGTGCGCTTGCCTTGGGTGGTGTCTAGGTGCCAAAGGCCATTCTTGTCTTGGCGTAGCTTTGTGACGCGGGTATCGGTGCACACCTCCACGCCGCTTTCCTCAAGGGCCAGGCGGAAGCAATCGAGGACGGCTTGGGCCTGGAGACTTTCTGGATAGTAACGACGGCGTTCGTCGGTGGTGGTGGCCACGCCCAAGGCTTCAAAAAAGGCCACGGTGTCGGCTTCGTTAAAGTGGGCGAGGGCGTCCATTACAAAACGCGGATGGCGGCCGTGGTAATTGGCGGCGCAAAAGCCCATGTGGGAAAAATTGCAGCGGCCGTTGCCGGTGGCCAAGAGCTTGCGCCCCAAGCGTGGCTGGGCCTCGAGGAGGGTCACACCTACGCCCATTTGGCGCGCTGTGAGAGCGGCCATCATGCCAGCGGCACCACCGCCTATAACTAATAGGTTATCCATGGCGCGCTCCTAGTAGAGGCTGATGCCCAAGGCATCGAGGATGCGGGTAAGGTCCTCGTCACCGTAAAATTCAATAGAAAGCTTGCCCTTCTTTTGGCTACCACTGACCACAACCTTGGTTTGCAAACGGTCACTGAGTTGGTCGCAGAGAGGGCGATATTTCTTGGCCAAGCCCTGCGGTTTTTCCTTTGGCGTGATGGTGTCGTCCAAACGGTTGGCGTAGTCGTTGATGTCCTGAATCAGGGCTTCAAGGGCACGCACCGAGAGGTCCTGGGCGATGATGTCGCTGCAAAGACCGCAGGCCAGCTCCTTGTCCTTTACCCCCAAGAGGGCGCGGGCGTGACCAGCACTGATTTTACCATGCTCCAGGGCATCCATCACAGGCTCTGGTAAATCGAGGAGGCGCAGGAGGTTGGCAATATAAGGGCGTGACTTGCCGATGAGCTCGGCGAGCTTCTGCTGGGTGTAGCCAAAGGTATCAATGAGGGTTTTGTAGCCACGGGCTTCCTCAATGGCGTTGAGGTCGGTGCGCTGCACGTTTTCAATGAGGGCCACCTGGGCCATTTCGGCATCGTCGAGCTCGCGCACCATTACAGGCACTTCTGCGAGGCCAGCGCTCTTGGCAGCGCGCAAACGGCGTTCGCCAGCCACGAGAATGTAATCCTCACCTTTTTTGACCACGAGGAGAGGCGTGAGCACACCCTTGGCGCGGATGGATTCGGTGAGGTCCACCAGATCGTCTTCGTTAAAATGCTTGCGCGGCTGATAAGGATTCGGCTCAATTACGTTCACTGCCAGCATGGTCAGATAATCGCCGCCTTCTGGGGCTTCTGTTGCCTGTGTCGCCGGCTTAATTGGTTCGTCTTTAAAGAGAGGTGCGGCTGGGTGGGTGAGGACATCAATGGCCACATCATCGCCAAAGAGCGCCCCAAGGCCCTTGCCCAAGCCTTGTCGTTTTTCCTTAGCCACGTTTAATCACTTCCTTCGCGAGGTTGTTGTAGGCCATGGCACCCTTGGAAATGGCTTCGTAGTCAATGATGGCGCGGCCATAGCTAGGCGCCTCCGCAAGACGCACGTTGCGTGGAATCATGGTTTTGAACACAATCTCGCCAAAGGTTGCAGAAACCGTATCCACCACATCACGCGCCAAGCGCATACGGCCGTCGTACATGGTGATGATGATGCCACCCACGTAGAGATCAGGGTTGTAGCTCTGCTTGACCAAGGCAACGGTCTGCATCAGCTGCTCCACCCCTTCGAGGGCAAAGTATTCGCTTTGGATAGGCACATAGATTTGTTCCGAAGCGCTCAAGGCGTTGATGGTAATCATCCCCAAGGATGGCGGGCAGTCGATGAGGATATAGTCATAGCTGTCCTTCACCGGCTCGAGGACATGGCGCAAGCGGGTGGCACGATCCTCCATATAATTGAGCTCGTGCTCCGCCCCAGCCAAGGCCACGTTCGATGGCAAAAGATCCAAGTCCTTGCGATAGGTAGCCACAATGGCATCGCCTACAGGCACATCATTCACCAAGCAATCGTAAATGTTGTGCTCCACCTCGTTTTTATTCACCCCAATGCCAGAAGTGGCGTTGCCCTGCGGGTCCAAATCCACCAAAAGCACCTTTTTCTTTTTTTTGTTGAGCGAAGCCGATAAATTAATGGCCGTAGTCGTCTTTGCCACGCCACCCTTCTGGTTGACAAGTGCAATAATATGACCCATGCTCTCCCTCCTTTGATTGTTTCACGTGAAACATCGCGTTTCACAAATTTTAGCTTACTTTTATTATAGCCTAATTAAGTCCGACGTACTAGAAATAGCAAGCAAGTTTTTAGCGTTTTCACTAATATAAGACATTTCTCAGTGAGCAGAGGCCAGTTGGCAGTGAGCAGCAGCGAATGTTTCACGTGAAACATTCACGCCCAGCAAGCAGTGACCAGTGAGCAGCGCGGAAGAACGGTCGGATGAGGAGGCGTTTTTAGCGAGGTAACAGCCAGCTCGATTATTCGCGCTCCGCTCATACCCCTCATCCGTCGGCTACGCCGCCACCATCTCCCCATGTGTGGAAGGCTCTGGTGGGAAACAAAACGTTTCACGTGAAACATTCTCAGTCAGCAAGCAGTGAACAGCGAGCAGCAGGCAGAAGCGTTTGACCCTCACCCGCTGCCCACTTGCACCGTTGCGCGGGGGCGTATCTTCTATTATACTTAGGGTAAAACCATCCTAAAGGAGAGAACGATTTTGATTAGGTTCAACAACGATTACAACCGCGCCTGTGTGCCGGAGATTCTTGAAGCTATGAGCAAGTCCAGCAAGGAGAGCTTCCCTGGTTACGGCGAGGATGCCCTTTGCAAGCACACTGCGGATTTGCTGCGCGAGGATATGGGCTGGGAGGATGCCGACGTGCATTTCTTCCCTGGTGCCACCCAAGCCAACTTTATCATCCGCGCTGCGGCCCTGCGCCCTATTGAAAGCGTCATCGCTGCATCTACCGGCCATATTGTCAACCACGAAGCCGGCTCTGTGGAAAACACTGGCCACCAAATCATCACCACCCCTTTTGGCGAAGACCACAAGGGCAAGCTCGCCGCCGATGAGGTTCTATCCATTGTCCGCAATTACCACGATGGCAATTGCCCCGACCATCTCACCGAGCCAAAGATGATTTACATCTCCCAGCCTACAGAATACGGCGCCCTCTATAGCCTCGAGGAGCTCCAAGCCCTAAAGGATGTGTGCGAGGACTACGACATGATGCTCTTTGTAGACGGCGCGCGCATGGCCTATGCCCTAGGTAGCGAGGCCAACGATGTGACGCTGTGGGACCTTGCTGCCCTCTGCGATGCCTTCACCATCGGTGGCACCAAGTGCGGCGCCCTCTTTGGCGAAGCCATGGTCATTACCAACGACAGCCTCAAACGCCGCTTCCGCACCTATATGAAGCAAAACGGCGCCATCCTCGCCAAGGGCTGGCTTTTGGGCCTGCAATTTGCCGCTCTCTTCCAAAATGGCACCTACTACCGCATTGGCACCGAGGCCTGCCAAAAGGCCATGCGTGTGCGTGATGCCTTTGAAAAACGCGGCGTTGAAATGTATGTGGATAGCCACACCAACCAGCAATTCGCCCTCCTCACCAAGGCCCAGCAGGATGTCCTCAAAGGCACCTTTGTCTTTGAATCCTTTGGCCATGACGATGCCACAGACTGCGACATCATCCGCTTCTGCACCTCTTGGTCCACCGAAGACATTGAGGTCGATGCCCTTCTAAGCGCAATTTCACGTTTACAATAACTCAATAGTTATACAGAGACGCAACACCACCATCACCTTGCGCATACCGAAGGCGTAGGGCGCAAAAAGAACACACAAAAAAGCCAAACCTTTTCCACAGTTGTGGATTTGGTTTGGCTTTCTTTTGTATATCTTAGACGAGGGGTTTTCTTGAGGCGTCACCTGGGCGGCGTGGGAAGCGTTTTGGCGTTGGGGCTGTTTTTTTGATGAGGATGACGTCGCGCTTGTCGCCACCGGAGAGGGCGTGGAGGCAGGTTTTTTGATGGCTGCCGCCTAGGGTAGCGAGGGCTTTTTGGGCTTCTGTGAGCTCCTTGGCACCGTCTGGACCCTTTAGGGCCACAAAAAGACCGCCTACGCGCACAAAAGGCAGGCAGAGCTCGCTTAAAAGGGGCAGGCGGGCCACAGCGCGGGCTGTGACAAGGTCGTAGGCCTCGCGACGGCCGCTTCCCTTGGCAAAAAGCTCGGCGCGGTCGTGGTAGGCGTGGACGTTGGCGAGGCCAAGCTCGCTCGCTACGATGTCCAAAAAGGTTACGCGCTTACCGAGGCTATCGAGCAAATCCACCTCAATGTCGGGCCTGGCAATGGCCAAAACCATCCCAGGGAGACCGGCACCGGTGCCTACGTCCAAAACGTGGGCGCCGCTTGCTAGGGGTGCATCCTCCAAAAGAAGGAGGGAGTCAAAAAAGTGCTTTTCGCAAACCTCCTCGGGCGCGGTGATGGCGGTGAGGTTCATGCGGCTGTTCCAGTCCACAAGGAGGGCGTAGTAGCGGGCGAGCTGCTCGCCTTGGGCCTCGCTCAGGCCAAAACGCGCGCTCAGACGCTCGTTAATAAGAGGGAGAATGTTATGCATGGTTTTCCCTCCTTACTTGCTCGAGCCACACCAAGAGGGCGGTGATGTCGGCTGGGTTGACGCCAGAAATACGGCTCGCTTGGCCAACGGTTTCGGGCTGGATTTGGTTGAGCTTTTGGCGCGCCTCGAGGCGGAGGTTGGTCACGGTGGAGTAATCCATATCCTTTGGCAGACGGCGCTTTTCGAGCTTGGCGGTGCGGGAAACCTGCTCGAGCTGCTTATTGATGTAGCCGGTGTAGGTGATGATGATTTCAACCTCGTGTCGCTCCTCTGGTGTGAGGGCCGCATCGCCCAAATCAAAGGCCAAGAGATCATCGTAATGGATGGCCGGACGCTTTAAGAGGTCGTAAAGGCTCATACCCTTTTTGAGGGGTTCGCTTGCGGTGGCTGCAAGGAGGGGTTCCGCTTCTTTTGGGGTGAGGGTGGTCTTTTGCAAACGCTCAATTTCGCTGTGGATATTGGCCCAACGCTTCTTATAGGCGGCGTATTTTTCGTCAGAGAGGAGGCCCACCTCGTGGCCGTACTCGCAAAGGCGTTCGTCGGCGTTGTCCTGACGCAGGAGGAGACGGTATTCGCAACGGCTCGTGAGCATACGGTAAGGCTCGTTGGTGCCCTTGGTGACAAGGTCGTCAATGAGGACACCAAGATAGGCCTCGTGGCGGCCGAGGACGAGGGGCTCGCGGTTATCTAAAGACATGACGGTGTTGATGCCAGCCATCAGGCCTTGGGCTGCTGCTTCCTCGTAGCCCGAGGTGCCGTTGATTTGGCCCGCTAGGAAGAGGCCTTCGACCTTCTTGGTTTCGAGAGATGGCTTGAGCTCGAGGGGATTGACCAAGTCGTATTCGATGGCGTAGGCCGGACGCATGACCTCGCAGTTTTCCAGTCCTGGGAGGGTGTGAATCATCTCGAGCTGCACGTCCATTGGCAGGCTAGAGGAAAAACCCTGGATGTAGAGCTCGGTGGTATCAAGGCCTTCTGGCTCAATAAAGAGTTGGTGACGGCTCTTTTCGCTAAAATGCACCACCTTGTCCTCGATGGATGGACAATAGCGTGGCCCTGTGCCGTGGATGTTACCCGAATAGAGAGGTGAGCGGTCGAGGTTGGCACGGATGATGCCGTGGGTGTCTTCATTTGTATAGGTGAGATGGCAGGCCACCTTTGGCAAGCCGTTGTCGTAGTCGTAAGGGTGCCAGAAGGAAAAATGCATCTCGTTGGCGTCGCTTGGCTGCACCTCAGTTTTGCTAAAATCCACGCTGCGCACGTCAACGCGGGCCGGGGTGCCGGTTTTAAAACGCACCACATCGAGGCCGGCGGCGCGGAGGCTGTCTGAGAGCTTGCGGGCGCTGAGTTGACCCTGTGGACCGCATTCTTCGCTGTATTCGCCAATGATGACGCGGCTTTTGAGGTAGGTGCCGGTGGCCAAAATCACGCGTTTGCAGTGGTAGACCATGCCGGTGTGATCGATCACGCCACAGACGGCGCCGTTTTCCACCACAAGCTCTTCGGCCACAAATTGCTTAATGGTGAGGTTTGGGGTGTGCTCGAGGCGCTTGGTCATGGTGCGGCGATAGAGCTCCTTGTCCATTTGGGCGCGGAGGGAATGGACCGCCGGCCCCTTGGAGGTATTGAGCACGCGCATTTGGATGAGGCATTCGTCGGCCACCTCACCCATGGCCCCGCCTAGGGCATCGAGCTCGCGCACAAGGTGAGCCTTGGCTGGGCCACCAATGGAAGGGTTGCAAGGGAGAAGGGCAATATGGTCGAGGCTGATGGTGGCCATGAGGGTTTTTTTGCCCATCGCGGCGCAGGCGTGGGCCGCTTCGCAGCCGGCGTGGCCACCACCTACCACAATGACGTCGTAGACGGTGGGGTAATCGTATCTATTATTCATTATAAAAGCGCTCCTATTTTCCTAAGCAGAATTTTGAGAAGATGGTATCGAGGAGGTCCTCCGAGGCTGTTTCACCAGTGATGAGGCCCAGCGATTCCCAGGCGTGCTGGAGGTCGATGACCAAAATGTCCTTGGTCATATCTATATCTAGGCCATCGAGGAAGCTGGCAAAATCGGCTTCGGCCGTTTCCAAAAGGGAGAGGTGGCGGGTGTTGGACACAATTTCGCCACTGGCGCTGCTCTTGTTTTCGTCAAAAAGCATCTCGGTGATGGCATCCTCAAGGACATCCATGCCGCTGGCGTGCTTGGCGCTGATGGCGATGACCTTCTCTGCCACAGCCTCGGCGCCCTCTAAGGTGGCGAGGTCGTTTTTGTTGGCCACGAGAATGAGGTGCTTGCCTTTGTATTTGTCCAAAAAGGCGCAATCGTCCGTGTCCATGCCGCGGGACGAATCCACCACGTACAAAATCACGTCGGCCTCATCGGCAGCGGCCTTGGCACGCTCTACGCCAATGGCTTCAACGGTGTCGTCGGTGGCGCGAATGCCAGCGGTGTCCAAAATTTCCACGCCAATGCCGCCTAGGGTGAGGTGCTCGGTGACTACATCGCGGGTGGTGCCGGCAATGTCTGTCACAATGGCGCGCTCGCGGCCCAAGAGGGCATTGAGAAGGCTCGACTTGCCCACGTTTGGCGCCCCGTTGATAGAGAGGCGAATGCCTTCGCGGAAAATGCGTCCGCGGTCGGCAGCACGAATAAGAGCGCTTACTTCGTTTTTAAGAGCGCTCGCACGCTTGTGGTATTCTTCGTCGGTAAGGCGCTCAATATCGTCCTCTGGATAATCCAAATCGGCTTGGATAAAGGCAATGAGCTCCACCAAGCGCTCGCGCAAATCGTCAATTTTGGCCTCGAGAATGCCGTTCTTTTGGGCCACCGCCTGGCGCAGGGCCACCTCGCTTTTGGCATCCACAATGTCCATAATGGCCTCGGCGCGGGTGAGGTCGAGCTTGCCGTTGATAAAGGCGCGCTTGCTGAACTCGCCTTCGTCGGCCAGCCTAGCACCCTCGCGCAGGCACAGGCGTAAAATTTCACCCACAGCCACACTGCCGCCGTGGCATTGGATTTCCACCACGTCCTCACCGGTGTAGCTGCGTGGCGCGCGCATCAGCATAAAGAGCGCCTCGTCCACGCGCGCATCCTTTTCCTTGTCGCGCACCCAGCCATAGTGAATCGTGTGGCTGGCGCAGGTTGTTAAATCGTCGCGCCCCTCGTAAAGGCGCGCGGCAATGGCCACAGCGTCGGCACCACTCAGGCGAATAATGCCCACAGCCGCGCGCCCCGGCGCCGTGATGACCATAGCAATCGTATCTATAGCGCTCATATAATTCCTCATTTCTCAAAAAAATTCATAGATACAACCATTTTACCACACCCAGCCCCCAGAGGGTAGAGGGGGATGACCAGCACTTTGGGAGCGTGCGTGGTATACTAAACGCACAAAGTGACAAAGATACGCCAGTCATAGCATTCTGCTTTTTCTGGCAACAAAAATGCCCCGTAACTGCCAAGTTAAACGGGGCTATTATGTTGGTAAAATTTTAGTAGGTGCAATATTTACGCGTCGGCTTGGTCGGTGGTTGGTTCTTCGGCTGAGGCATCCTTAGTGTCTTCCTCAGTTGCTGGGAGCTCAATTTTCTCTTTTTCTTCGCCTGTTCGGGTGACGGTGGTGCCGTTTAGGATGCTGCCGCTTGCGTCGGCGCGGTAGTTGATGGTGACTTCATCACCAGTGTTTAGGATGACGGCCAAAGGATTATCCACGGCACTGAGGGCGTAGAAGGTATCTGCATCTTCTAGGCGCAGGAAGTAGAAGGTGTTGCCGTCTAGCACAGCGCTGCGGATTTCGGCTATGGTGCCTTGGGCGGTCTTGGTGTCGCTAGGGATTACCTCTGCTTGACTGCTATCAATGAGCTTGTTGTCGGCCAAAGCCTGGCGGTAGTTGGCCTCGCAGGCTGCCACGGTGTTGCCGGTGGAAACAATTTGGTACTGCTCCACGTTGACCATGGCGTACATCTTTACCAGCCCTGCCGCGTCTTTGAGCGCTAGGAAGTAGGTCGGTTGGTCGGCAATGTTTAAGAGCAGTGGGAAGGTGGCGTCATAAGACATCTGCTGCACCTGGCCCTCGGCGCTGCGCTGGGCAGATTCCTCCGTCGCCCCGGCCACCGAGTAGAACTTCGTTTCCTTGGTGCGCTGGTTGCTCAAGAGGAAGCCTATGTTGGACTGGTCGCTGGTCACAGAGGTCACGCCGGTGTACATATACACATCGTCGCCGATGGCAATGTAGTTGTAGCCGTCGGTCGTCTTGGTCACATCGCGCTGGCCAATGATGGAGTTGATGAAGCCGTTTTTATACATGCCGTAGTAGTCGTACTGTTCCATAATGAGGTTCGCCACATACACCTGGTCCACCCAGGCTGGAACTTCATCGTAGTAGTCGCTCTCGCCAGTAATGGCATTCACCAAGACCGCACCTTGGATGTCGGTGCCGCCGAAGAGGCCAATGGTCTTCACCACGCGCGGGCAGACCCAGTAAGGCGTGCCTTCCTCGTCAATTTCAAACACTGGCTCTGCAAACATCATGGTAGGATAGTTGAAACGCAGATGGCGGTTCAAATTTTTGCCAAAGTGCTCGGCGGTGGTGTATCGCATGCCCTCCTCTAGGCGAACCACCTCAACATCCTGCGTTGCCATGTCCACAATGAGGTAAGCAGGCAGGCCCTTGCTGCGGTTTGTGAACCACTTGGTGATGTCCGCATAGCCCAAGGAGGTGACGCGCACAGGGCGGCCCTGGTAGTTGATTTGGGTGTAATTGTCCATCACCTCAAACTGAGACACCATATCGGAAAGCTCGCCTAGCTTGCGGCTGCCTAGGCGGGCGGCTGAGTCGCGGTCCAGCATAGGGATTTGGTCATAGCTGATTTCCTCTACCTCGGCAGCGAAATCACCCGTTTCCACCGGCAAGAGCTCGCTGTAGCTGGAGGCACGCAGAATCACCCAAGAGCTGACGCTCCCTACGGCGATGGTCACGATGAGGGCGATAACCACAAAGAATGGAATCTTGCACTGCTTCCTCACAAAGCGGAAGTAGCCCTTGGGGCCACCGCCTTGGAAACCAGAGGTCAGCATGGCGCTAAAGCAGTAGATCAAGCACAGCATGAATACAAAGACGTAAAACTCCTCGGCGTGAAGGTTCAGGGCTGGTAACTCCACATAAAAATACACCAGTCCCGCCAATAGGGTGACGGCCAGATTAATGAGCACTCGGGTAAAAGGGGTGCCAATCGCCTTGCGGGGCTTTCTGGGCTTTCTGTGGGGCGGCGGCGGGGGATTGAACCCAGCGCCAGAATTGAAGTCGCCAAAATTAAATGAAAACGACATAAAATTGCTCCTCTCTTTTCGTACCTAATAGATTCATTATAACGTTAAATGAAGGGCAAATCAAGGCTCGTGGGAAATAGACATAGAACCTTTACATAAAAAGGACAGTCGGAGAATAGCGATTTTTAAAAAAACACGTATATGTAATAGAAGAAGCCTTCAACCTCTCAGAGAGGGAAGGCTCCTTTTTGTATAAACGCATTTTTTTAAAAGACTATTTCCTGCTCGTCTCCTTCTATTACACTGACCACTATTGGGCGAGATGACGTATGAGGGGTGGAAGGTTTATTCCATTACGCCGGTTTGGGTGAGGACGTCTTGGATGTTGTCTACTGGGATGATGGTGAGGGCGTCTTTGATGGTGTGGTCGATGTCTTCGAGGTCGCGTTCGTTTTCCTTTGGAATGAAGACGGTGGTGATGCCGCTGCGGCTGGCTGCGGCGAGCTTTTCGTTGAGCCCGCCAATGGCGGTGACTGAGCCACGTAGGGCCACCTCGCCAGTCATGGCAATGTGAGGATCCACGGCGCGCTCGTTCACAAGGGAGGCCAGGGCAGTCACGAGGGTGATGCCGGCCGATGGGCCATCCTTTGGCACGGCGCCATCGGGCACGTGGATGTGGATGTCGTTGTTCTTAAAAATATCGGCCTTGTCGGGGAAGAGGGATTTCACAAGGCTGAGGGCGAGTTGGGCGCTTTCCTTCATGACATCGCCGAGCTTACCGGTGAGCATGAGCTTGCCGCTGCCCTTGGTAAGGAGGGTTTCTATAAAGAGGATATCGCCGCCAAAGCTTGTCCAGGCCAAACCTGTAACCACGCCAGGGCGCTTTTCTTTGAGCACACTTTCGTGGAGGACAGGCTGCATATCGAGCCATGGGTGCAAGTCGCTCGCAGTGAGCGTAAACGGGCTCTCCTCGCCCTTGGCCATGCGCACAGCGGCACGGCGGCAGAGGGTGTCGAGGCGCTTGCGCAGGCCGCGCACACCAGCTTCCATGGTGTAGTCGCGAATCAAAGCGGTGAGGACCTCATCGTCCAAAATAAGAGCGTTTTCTGGCAGGCCGTTTTTCTGGCAGGCCTTTTTAATCAGGTGGCTGCGGGCAATGCCGAGCTTTTCTTCTAAGGTATAGCTCTTAAATTCGATGACCTCCATACGGTTTAAGAGCGGTTCTGGAATGGTGTCGGTGGTGTTGGCGGTGCACACAAAGAGCACATCCGAAAGGTCGAAAGGCGCGTTGATATAATGGTCCACAAAGTTCATGTTTTGCTCAGGGTCTAGGACTTCGAGGAGGGCGCTCGCTGGGTCGCCGTTGTAGCTCACGCTCATCTTGTCCACCTCATCGAGGACCACCACAGGGTTGGACACGCCAGCTTTGACAATGCCATCAATGATACGGCCGGCCATGGCGCCAATATAGGTGCGGCGGTGGCCACGGATGTCGGCTTCGTCACGCACGCCGCCTAGGCTCACGCGCACCATGGTGCGGCCTAGGGCGCGGCCAATGGATTGACCCACCGAGGTCTTGCCGGTCCCTGGGGCGCCTACAAAGAGGAGGATGGAGCCAGCCTGCTTTTTGGTGAGCTTCATCACCGCAAGCTCTTCCACCACGCGTTGCTTGACCTTCTTGAGGCCGTAATGGTCCTCGTTTAGGATGCGTTCCGCTTCGTCGAGGTCAAAGTCGCTGGCCTCCTCGCGCTCCCAAGGAAGGGAAAGGAAGTATTCCATATAATCGTAGAGGAGGGCGTACTCGTTGCCTTGGCCGTTTTCCTGACGCAGGCGACGGAGGACCTTGTTCGCCTCGGCACGAGCCTCATCACCCAAGGGGAGGGCTTCAAGACGGGCTGCAAATTGGTCGAGCTCGTCACCCTCTTCGGGATGCATCTCGTGGAGTTCGTTTTCAAGTACCTCAATTTGGCGGCGGATGGTTTGCTCGCGCATGGTCTGCTCATACTCATATTTTTGCATCTCCATGGCCTCGGCAGAGGAGCGGGCCACCTCGATGAAGCTATAGATGATTTGCTCAATGCATTCCATGCGACCGCGCTTGTTGCCGTAGCTTAGCACACGGTAGCGCTCTTCGGCTGTGGCCGAAAGCCAAGGTGAGAGAAAAACGCCGGCGGCTTCGATGGTCGCAAAGTCCTCAATAAATGGCAGAACTTTTTCGCCCCAGCTGTAGTTGTTGGAAAAATTCTCCAGCGCTTGCTTAATGGCTGTAAGGCGCGCGATGCGTTCCTCTTCGGGTACATCGTTGATTTCTGGCAGTTCGTGCACAGCCACGTCGATGGTGGCATCGTCGTGGATGGTGATTTCCTCAATTCCCACGCGGGCGTTCAAATGGATGGTCACAAAGCCATCGGCGGCCACATCACTCACCCATCCGCGCACACCACGGGCGTAAAAATCGTCCTTGGTGTAGGTGTAGCGTGGCTTGCTTTCTTGGGCCAAAATAATCACAACATCCTCATGCATTTGTGGTGGCTTGAGGGCGATTTCTTCGTATTCTTCTTTTTTAACGTGGATGTTTACGCCAGGCGCCACAAGGACGCCGTATAAAGGCAGTACGCTCATAAGGTCACTCCGTTCTTCACTTGTTAGCCAATCGCACGCGCGAGTGCTAAGGCAAGGGTAAAAAAATTTGCGCCGTCTGTGTAGGCAATTGGCGCTGTCTGATTGGTTTTAATACTATCACGAAGGAGAAAGCCGTGTCAAGGCGCAGGCCTTCTCACAGGCCCTCGCTGACGGCCAGAATTTGTGAAGATGCAAAAAAGGTCACAACTGGGTACGGCGCATCCTATATAATAAGGAAAGAATCTATTTAAGGATGTCAAGGACGGCAGCTGGTACTACAACCAGTCCTTTGGGCCAACAACGCTGGCCTTATGACCGGCATGACCGAAACCACCCTCGTCCCCTTTTGGCTTAAGAATAAAAATAAGAGCACTTTTGCGAGAACTGCAAAAGTGCTCTTATTTTAGTCTTCGTCAATAATGATGCAATCGGCTGGGCACATACGCGCCGCCTTTTGACAGACCTTTTCAAGGCCCTCAGGCACATCGCCCACAGAATGGGCAATGCCGCTTACGTCCATCGAAAAAACCTCTTCACACAGGGCCACGCAGGTTTCACAGCCTACGCAGGCACCAGATTCAATAGAAATATACATAAATAACCTCTTTCTAGGCTTCTAAAAGGGAAGGGTCGAAGCTTTCTTCAGAAAAAACCGTCACCCCGTGGTCCATAAGCGCCTGGGCACAAAGGCCAGGACGCGCCACGAGGGTGCGAGTGAAGGTGCCATCATAGGAGCTATCTGGCCCACAGGCTGGGCTGCGGCTTTTTAAGATGGCATAGTTAATTTTGAAATCGCGGCAGAGGGTCACCGCTTGGGCAGCGCCTTTTTGGTAGGCCTCGGTCACATCGGTGCCAAGGTTATTGACCACGCGGCCGTCGGGCTGAATTTCGGCAGCAGCGCGCGGCGTAGGTAGACCGCCGTAGCATTCGGGGCAAAAGGGAATGTACACAAAGCGCCCCTTGTAGTTCAAAACGTGATCGTTTGGCTTGCAAGCGCCGTCATAGCGGCATTTCACACCCAAAAGACAGGCCGAAACCAAGACCATTTGGGGTGGTTTTGTACCTTCATTAGTCACGGCGCGCGCCTCTCTTTTTCTCATAGTTTGGACGGATGCGCAAGAGGTCAAAAATCGCCTTGCCTTCTTCGTTTTCGCGCACTTCGCCAATATTTACCCACAAGCCTTCTTCAATAGAGCTCTTGGCTTTCACGAGCCAGCGGCTTTTGGTGTCATCACGCACCATGCGGAAGGATCCGCCGGCATAAGGCGCCTCAAGGGCGTAGTCGTTCATAACATTGATGATGGTGGTGCGCCATGGCTCCGTATCAATAACGAGTTGAATGGTGCAGCCGCAGCGCGCTTGACGGGTGAACCCGATAGGCTTTTTATGGTCGCTGTAGATAATCATTGCTCACTCATCCCTTTCAGTGTTGTGTTAAATCTAGGTATATTTAAAGTATAACTTTTGCACACACACATAACAAGCAAAGTTGCGACAATTTAACCAATTACCAATAGAAGCCTTCTATCTCAGATAATTCTATTTAGCCATATCTCAAATAAAGAAAAAAATAAAATACCATACCAATTATAAAATAGCTCTTTTTGGAACATAAAAAAGAAACTTATGTCGTATAATTACAAAGCGTACAATTTGTTCATCGTACAGAGAATTTCTGTCCTTATAAGAGCATATTGATTCATAAAATCCTTATAAAAGAGATTTCTTTACAAGAAATAGCTGAAATAAGAGGGTGGAATACACTTGCAAAATCCTTTATAATCACAAACAAGTTAATGATAAGGCCAAATCAATGTAAATATAGAGGAGGCTTTATTATTTTCCGTAGAAGTTGTGCAGGAAACAACGCGGAGACACAACCGAAATCCAAAAAAAAGGAGAGAAAACTATGTCTCAAAATCAAGAAGTAGAATTCGAGAAAGGCCTGAGCCCTCTAGGGGTATGGGGTCTCGCACTCGGCGCCATGATTGGTTGGGGTTGCTTTGTTATGCCAGGCAACACCTTGCTTCCAAAAGCAGGTCCAATTGGTGCAAGTATTGGTCTGATCCTCGGAGCTATGATGATCGTCATCATCAGCTTCAGCTATAGTTATCTTATTAGTAAATTCCCTGTAGCCGGCGGTGAATTCGTTTACGCCGATACGGCCTTTGGTAAAACCCACGCCTTCCTTTGCGGCTGGTTCATTGCCATTGCTTATTGGGCACTCATTCCTATGAATGGTACGGCCGTTGGTCTTGTAGCTCGCTACATCCTTCCTGGTCCTCTACAAACCTTTGAACTTTATGAAATCGCTGGCTGGACCGTTTACGGCGGCGAGCTCTTGGTAGACATTTTAGCAATCGTTCTTATTGGCTGCGTCAACATGCGCGGCGTACAAGCAGCAGGTTGGTTCCAAACCGCCGTTGCTCTTGGTCTTGTAGGCTCTATCTTTACCATTGCAGCCGTTATTTTGGTAGGTGGTCCAGATTGGTCCAACCTCCAACCTTACTTTGCACCAGACAAAACTGCCATCGCTTCTATCTTTGCAGTAACCGCTTTGGCACCATGGGCTTATGTAGGTTTTGACTGTATCCCGCAGGCCTCTGAAGAATATGCCTTCTCCAACAAAAAGACGAAGGCCCTCCTCATTTCCTCCATCTCTGTAGCAGCCCTCATGTATATGATTATGAACATTGCTACTGCAGTTGTGAGCCCTTGGGAACAATTCATCGTTGACAACAGTGGCTGGCCTACCGGTGCAGCTGTTGAATCCCTCATTGGTACCTTCGGCCTCATCCTCTTGGCCATTGCCATGCTTTGCGGTATCATCTCTGGTTTGAACGCTTTCTACCTTGCAGGTAGCCGTCTTCTTTACTCCATGAGTATTGCAGAAGCCATCCCATCCTACTTTGGTAAGCTCGATTCTAAGTACCACGTACCACGCAACGCAATCATCTTTATGATGGTCCTTGCTGTAATCGCTCCATTCTTTGGCCGCGAAGTACTTGGCTGGCTCGTAGACATGACCGCTGTAGGTGCAGACATGGGCTTTACCTACACCACTGCATCCGCTTATGTTATTAGTAAGAGAGTTGGCGACAAGAAACAAATGAAGATTAGTGCCTTGGGCTTCTGCTTCGCTGTCTTCTTCATCTTCTTGCTCGTGCTTCCATTCTCCCCTGGGTTCCTTTCTGTACCAGCTTGGATTCTCCTTTTTGTATGGCTCGGTATGGGCGCCATCTTCTTTGCTAGTAAGTACAAAACCTACTATGCATCCACCGCACTCCAAGACAAGGTTGCTCGTATTTGTGCCGAAAACGAAAACTGCGACGAAGAAACCTTCGACGATTTTGTTGAAATGGACAATAAAACCAGCACCAAAAAGAAATAAAACCCTGCAATCAAGGGGCTATTTGGAAATAGTGGTTTTGAAAAATACGTATATACAATAGAATAAGTCTTCCACCTCTCAGAGGTGGAAGGCTTTTTTTATTTCCGTGCGTAGTTGCTATTTCCCGATAGCCCTGTTTTTTTGTTTTGGCACTTTGCCTATTACACGGCGGACACACAAAAAAGCAATCATATCTTTTTTGCAGGGGATGCATTGTTGCCACAAAATGCGATAAGCTGAAAAGTCTGAACACTTTGCTTTTTCTGTTAAGAAATAGTAATATACATTTATATTATCCATTTAGCATTTCCTAATATAAGGAGCGAATGGGAAATTTTGCAAGATGTTGCAACGAACGGAGAAAATTGCAATATATTTGTAAGCGTTTGGCGATGATTAAGGAGAAACCATGGGCCGGACGAAGCGAGATGTCAAGTGCATGAACGGAGAAAATGCAAGACATTTCGTAACACATTTTGCCTTTTAAGGAGAAAAAGGCAAAAAGAAAGGAGTAGCAGTACCTTCCCACAATTTGAGCAGAAAGTAAAACGAAGGAGAATAAGCTATGTCACAACAAGAAGATGTTAAATTAGAGAAAACACTGAGCCCCTTAGGTGCATGGGGCTTGGCCTTGGGCGCCATGATTGGTTGGGGATGTTTTGTTATGCCAGGCAATACCCTGCTTCCTAAGGCAGGCCCAATTGGTGCCAGCATTGGCCTTACGCTGGGTGCCTTGATGATTATTGTTATCAGCTACAGCTTTAGCTACCTTATTAGTAAGTTTCCAGTAGCCGGCGGTGAGTTTGTTTATGCCGACTACGCCTTTGGCAAAACCCACGCCTTTATTTGCGGATGGTTTATTGCCATCGCCTATTGGGCACTCATTCCAATGAACGGCACCGCCGTTGGCCTTGTGGCACGTTATATTTTGCCAGGGCCACTACAAACCATGCCTTTATATGAAGTCGCTGGCTGGACCGTGTACGGTGGCGAGCTTCTTATAGATGTTTTGGCCATCTTCCTTATTGCCTGCGTCAATATGCGCGGGATGCAATCCGCCTGTTGGTTCCAAACCGCTGTGGCCATGGGCCTTGTAGGCTCCATCATGGTCATTGCTTCCGTTATTATGATGGGCAATGTCAACTGGAGCAACCTCCAGCCTTACTTTGCCCCAGGAAAAACAGCCCTAGGCTCCATCTTTGCCGTAACCGCCTTGGCACCATGGGCCTATGTGGGCTTTGACTGTATTCCACAGGCCTCAGAAGAATATGCCTTCTCTAATAAGAAGACAAAAATGCTCCTTGTGTCTTCTATTTCAATGGCGGCCCTCATGTACATGATTATGAACATCGCCACCGCCATTGTGCAGCCTTGGCAGCAATACATTGTCACAAACAGCAACTGGGCCACTGGCGCCGCCATTGAAGCCCTCGTAGGGACCTTTGGCCTCGTTCTCTTGGCCATTGCCATGCTTTGCGGGATTATTTCCGGCCTCAATGCCTTCTATCTTGCCGGCAGCCGTTTGCTCTACTCCATGGCCCTGGCCGATGCCCTACCATCTGCTTTTTCAAAACTCGACGATAAAAACCACGTGCCACGCAACGGCATCCTCTTTATGATGGTTTTGGCCCTCGCAGCACCATTCTTTGGTCGCGAAGTTTTGGGCTGGCTCGTAGATATGACCGCCGTAGGTGCCGACATGGGCTTTGCCTACACCACAGCAGCCGCCTTTGTCATGGCGCGCCGCATAGGAGATAAGAAGCAAATGCTTATTAGCGGCTTGGGCTTTGGCTTCTCGGCCTTCTTCATCCTCTTGCTCGTGGTGCCAGGCTCACCAGGCTTCCTTTCTGTACCAGCGTGGATTCTTTTGGTTGTGTGGGCATTGATGGGGGTAGGCTTCTTTATCTACAAGCACAAGGCTTACTATGCATCCACCGCACTCCAAGAAAAAGTGGCTCGTGCCTGCATTGAAAGCGAAACCTGCGACGATTCCATCATCGAAGACTACATTGAACCTGTAAGAAAGCAAGTGCAACTTGCCGATTAATACAAAACGGACGCGAAAAAAGTAAAATATAGAAAATCAGAAAAGCTTCATTATATAGGGCGAGAAAGGCACCTATATAATGGAGCTTTCGTTAAAAAGAGGTTAACCAATATTAGCGAAACTTATACAGATATTAAAATTTCTTCTATCGTTTCAATAAAAAATTGTAAGAGGTTGCGTGTGGTATGATTTATGTCAGAAAATAGAGAAATCTTTTGACAACTGAGAATGGTCAACCTATAATGAAACTGTACTAAGGAGCAACGAGCTCCAAAAAATCGACTTATATTCTCGGGAGGAATGTAAAAAATGAACGCTTACATGCAAAGTGTATTAGAAGACGTTAAAAGACGTAACGGCGAACAACCAGAATTTATCCAAGCTGTAGAAGAAGTTTTCAAATCCATCGAAGGTGTAGTAGAAGCTCACCCTGAATTTGAAAAAGCTAACATCCTTGGTCGTATCGTAGAACCAGAACGCCAAATCGCTTTCCGTGTTACCTGGGTAGACGATGAAGGCAAAGTTCAAGTTAACCGCGGCTGGCGCGTACAATTCAACGGCGCTATTGGGCCTTACAAAGGCGGTCTTCGCTTCCACCCATCCGTATACATCGGTATCATTAAATTCTTAGGTTTCGAACAAATCTTCAAGAACGCTCTTACCGGTCTTCCTATCGGCGGTGGTAAGGGTGGTTCTGACTTCGACCCACGCGGCAAGAGCGATGGCGAAATTATGCGTTTCTGCCAATCCTTCATGACCGAACTTTATCGCCACATCGGCCCAGACGTTGACGTTCCAGCTGGTGACATCGGTGTAGACGGCAAAATCATTGGTTACCTCTATGGCCAATATCGTCGCATCCGTGGCGCTTTCGAAAACGGCGTTCTTACCGGTAAGGGCATGAGCTACGGTGGTTCCCTCATCCGTCCAGAAGCTACTGGTTTCGGTGCTGTTTACTTTGCAGATGCTGTTGCTAAGCACAATAATGACACTCTCGAAGGCAAGACCGTAGCAGTTTCCGGTTTCGGTAACGTTGCTTGGGGCGTTTGCACCAAGATGGCTGAAGCTGGCGCTAAGGTTATCACCCTTTCCGGTCCAGACGGCTACATCTACGATCCAGATGGTGTCGTAACCGAAGAAAAGATTGCTTACTTGCTCGAAATGCGTGCTTCCGGCCGTGACAAGGTTCAAGACTACGCTGACAAGTTTGGTGTTGAATTCCACGCTGGCGAAAAACCATGGGGCGTTAAGGCTGACATCTACATGCCATCCGCTACCCAAAACGATGTTAACATGGAACAAGCTGAAAAGATTGTTGCTAACAATCCTAAGTACTACATCGAAGTTGCTAACATGCCTACCACCAACGATGCAATGGAATACATCCAATCCAAGGGCATCATCATGGCTCCATCTAAGGCTGTTAACGCTGGTGGCGTAGGTGTATCCGCACTCGAAATGGCACAAAACAGCGAACGTCTCTTCTGGAGCGAAGAAGAAGTTGACACCCGTCTCCGTGGCATCATGAAGACCATCCACGACAACGCTGCTAAAGCTGCTGAAGAAAACGGCTTCGGCTACAACCTCGTTGCAGGTGCTAACATCGCTGGTTTCCTCAAGGTAGCAGAAGCTATGATGGAACAAGGTATCTTCTAATTTAAACCTCATAATTATAAAGACCATCCTCCCGAGGGTGGTCTTTTTTTGTTGGCCTTGACAGTTGGCGGGAATTTTTACGTCGAGTGCTAAATGGGTGTTTTTTGAAAAATATGGGCTTATTTTCGTTATGCGTGGCATTTAGGGCTGGTTTGTGGTATAATATCTATGTTACAAAAAGATAGCTATGTGGTCGAGTATATCTTGGCCTTTTTTATTTGTGAAAGATGAAAGGAGTTTGTCTGTGTCAGAAGAAAAAGTTGAAAAACAATACACAGGTGAGCAAATTGAGGTCCTAGAGGGTCTTGAGCCTGTTCGTGTGCGCCCGGGGATGTACATCGGGACCACCGACAGCGCTGGGCTTCACCACTTGGTCAACGAAATTGTCGATAACTCCATCGACGAAGCCTTGGCTGGCTTTGGTAAAAACATTTCTGTGACCATCGAAGAGGACGATTCTATTACTGTTGTGGACGAGGGTCGTGGGATTCCTGTGGACCTCCATCCTAAGATGCAGCGCCCAACCCTGGAAGTTGTTATGACGGTCCTCCACGCCGGCGGTAAATTTGGCGGTGGCGGCTACAAGGTCAGCGGCGGTTTGCACGGCGTTGGTATGAGTGTTGTAAATGCCCTTTCTAAGGAAATGGACGCAGAGGTCAAGCGTGGCGGCAAAATTTATCACCAAACCTACGCCAAGGGCATCATTATGTCGGATGTGACGGTGGTTGGCACCTGCGACGAAACAGACACCGGTACCAAAATCCACTTTC
The DNA here is from genome assembly GCA_934229395.1 of uncultured Peptococcaceae bacterium. Taxonomy (GTDB): domain Bacteria; phylum Bacillota; class Peptococcia; order Peptococcales; family Peptococcaceae; genus UMGS1590. The sequence continues at coordinate 26,167 of CAKQDL010000019.1, forward strand.
TGCCAGACGAAACCATCTTTAAGGAAGGCACCACCTATGATTTTGGCGTGATTGCCAAGCGTCTTAGCGAGCTTTCCTTCCTTAATAAGGGCATTGCCTTGACGCTTACAGACAAGCGCGCGGGCAAGGAAAAAACCGAAACCTTCCTGCATCCAAACGGCATCAGCGAATATGTGCCATACCTCAACCGCAACAAAAAACCTCTCCACAAGGATGTTATTATTTTTGAAAACGAAAAGGACGACGTGATTGTGGACGTGGCCATGCAGTTTACCGATGCCTATTCCGAATCCATCTATAGTTATACCAACAACATCCACACTCACGAGGGTGGTACCCACGAGTTTGGCTTTAAGACGGCCCTCACCCGTTCCATCAACGAGTACGCCCGCCGCATGAAGCTCCTCAAGGAAAAGGAAGACAACCTCCAAGGCGAGGACATCCGCGAAGGCCTTACCGCCGTTATTTCTGTGAAGGTGCCAAACCCTCAGTTTGAAGGCCAAACCAAGACCAAGCTCGGCAACAGCGAGGTGCGCGGTATTGTGGATGTGATTACTGGCGAAGCTGTGAGCATCTATTTGGAAGAGCATCCAGCAGAAGCCAAGAAAATCATCGACAAATCCCTCAAGGCTGCCCGCGCTCGTGAAGCTGCCCGCAAGGCCCGTGAAATGACCCGCCGCAAAAATGCCCTCGAAAGCACCTCTCTCCCAGGGAAGCTCGCCGATTGCTCTGTGAGTGATCCATCCTTTAGCGAGCTCTTCATCGTCGAAGGGAATTCCGCAGGTGGCTCGGCCATTGACGGCCGTGACCGTCGCTATCAGGCGATTTTGCCACTGCGCGGTAAAATTTTGAACGTAGAAAAAGCGCGTCTTGACCGTATTTTGGGCAGCGAAGAAATTCGCAACCTCATCACGGCCATTGGCGCTGGTGTTGGCGATCAGTTCGACGTGGCCAAGGCCCGTTATCACAAAATCATCATCATGACCGACGCCGACGTGGACGGTGCCCACATCCGCACCCTCCTTTTGACCCTGCTCTACCGCTATATGCGTCCGCTGATTGAAGCCGGCTATGTGTACATTGCCCAGCCACCGCTCTATAGCGTGAAGCGCGGCAAGAAAAAGCACTTTCTTTATAACGACGAAGCCCTCCGCGATTATCTAGAAAGCGAAGGCAAGGACATTGACACCGCCAAGGGCATTCAGCGCTACAAAGGTCTTGGTGAAATGAACCCAGAAGAGCTTTGGGAAACCACCATGAACAACGAAAACCGCATCCTGCTCAAGGTCACCATGGAGGATGCCCTTTTGGCAGACGATGTGTTCTCTATTCTTATGGGCGAACGCGTAGAACCACGCCGCGACTTTATCACGGCCAATGCGCGCTACGTCAACAATCTTGATATTTAAGGAGGGTGAAGATGGACAACAATTATACCCACGGTGTTATAGAAAACCGTAACATTGTCGATGAAATGAAGGAATCCTTCATCGACTACTCCATGAGCGTTATTACCTCCCGCGCGCTTCCAGACGTGCGCGATGGTCTAAAGCCTGTTCACCGCCGCATTCTTTATTCCATGTACAAGACCAACATGACCCCAGACCGTCCACACAAAAAGTCGGCCCACATTGTTGGTAACGTATTGGCCAACTACCACCCACACGGTGACAGCGCCGTTTATGATGCCATGGTGCGTTTGGCTCAGCCATTCTCCATGCGCTACACCCTCGTTGATGGCCAAGGGAACTTTGGTAACATCGACGGCTACGAAGCAGCGGCTCAGCGTTATACCGAAGCGCGCATGACCCGCCTGGCCCAAGAAATGCTGCGCGACATCGAAAAGGAAACGGTGGATTACACCCCAACCTACGACGAATCCAGCGAAGAGCCAACGGTGCTCCCATCCCGTTATCCAAACCTTTTGGTCAATGGCTCTGCCGGTATTGCCGTAGGGATGGCCACCAACATGGCACCCCACAATTTGCGCGAGGTCACATCTGCCATTCAAGCCTTGATTGAAGACCCAGAAATCACCGACGACAAGCTCATTTCCATGGTCAAGGCCCCAGATTTCCCAACAGGCGGCATCATCATGGGCCTCGGTGGCGCCCGTGATGCCTACCTCACCGGCCGTGGCGCCGTCACTGTGCGCGCCCGCACCAACATCGAAAAGATGACCAACGGCAAGAGCCGCATCATCGTTACAGAAATTCCTTACCAAATCAACAAGGCCCGCTTGGTCGAAAAAATTGCCACCCTCGTAAAGGAAAAAACCATCGACGGCATCACCGCCCTGCGCGATGAATCCAACCGCGAAGGCATCCGTATCGTGATTGAGCTTCGCCGCGACATAAACCCTCAAGTGGCCCTCAACCAGCTCTTTAAGCACACCGCCCTACAAAGCAACTTCAACATCATCAACCTCGCCCTTGTAGATGGCGTGCCAAAAATCCTCAACCTGCGCGAAATCATGGTGCTCTATCTTGACCATCAAGAAGACGTGATTGTGCGCCGCACCCGCTACGACCTCCGCAAGGCCGAAGAACGCGCCCACATTGTAGAAGGGCTCAAAATTGCCGTCGACAACATCGACGAGGTCATTCGCATCATTCGCTCCAGCTATGACGACAACGAATCCAAGGCCCGCCTAGGCGAACGCTTTGGCATGAGCGACCGTCAAGCACAGGCCGTTATTGAAATGCAGCTCCGCCGCCTCCAAGGCTTGAACGTAGAAAAACTCGAAGCCGAATTGGCCGAATTGCTCGCAAAAATTGCCGAGTACAAAGCCATCTTGGCCGATGAATCCAAGGTCATGCAAATCATTCACGACGAGCTCGGCGAAATTGCCAAGCGCTTTGGCGACGAACGTCGCAGCGAAATCTCCTTCAGTAAGGATGATATCAACGTGGAAGACCTCATTGCCGAAGAGGACATGGTCATCACCATCAGCCACGCCGGCTACATCAAGCGTATGCCAATGGATGCCTACCGCACCCAAAAACGCGGTGGTCGTGGCGTGAATGCCACCAAGATGAAGGAAAACGATTTCATCGAAAACATCTTCATCACCACCACCCACCACACCATGTACTTCTTTACCAACCGTGGCCGTCTCCTGCGCCTGAAAACCTTCGAGATTCCGGAAAGCAACCGCAACGCCCGCGGCACCGCCATGATCAACCTCTTAAAGCTTGGCGAAAACGAAAAAATCAACACCGTGCTGCCGCTGCGCGATGCCGATACCTCCGGCTACCTCACCTGCGTCACCGCAAGCGGTATGATTAAGAAAACCGCCCTCGAAGAATATATGCACTCCCGTCAAGACGGCATCCGCGCCATCAACCTCAAGGACGGCGACGAGCTCATCGACGTGCACATCACAAGCGGCACCGACGAGCTCATCTTGGTCAACCGCACCGGTAAGGCCATCCGCTTCTCTGAAGAAGACGTCAAGCCAACAGGTCGCGCCACCGCCGGCGTACGCGCCATGAGCCTCGAAAGTGGCGATCAGGTCGTATCTATGGACATTGTGCGCGAAGACGGCAAGCTCCTCGTGCTCAGTGAAAACGGCTACGGCAAACGCACCGATTTGAGCGAATACCACACCCAATCCCGCGCCGGCAAGGGCGTGATTACCCTCAAAGTCACCGAAAAAACCGGCATGGTCGCATCAGCCCTCATTGTGCGCGACAACGAAGAAATCATGGCCATCAGCCACGAAGGTGCCCTCATTCGCACCTCCGTCAACGACATCTCCACCATCGGCCGCGCCAGCCAAGGCGTGAAGGTCATGAAGCTCGACGACGGCGACAGCGTCATCGGCACCGCGCGTTTTGTGGACGAAAACAACGCATAGTGTTGAACAAACAAATAACACTATATCTAGTAAAAGCAAAAAGATCGCTCAAAAGGCGGTCTTTTTTAGTAGATTAAAAGTATATAAAGCGCTAATATGCCTTATAAGATGAATTTTTGGGAATTATGCAAAAAAATTGTGACGATTTATTACAAAGATGGTGCATTCAACAAATGGATATGATAAAATAATATATACAAAGGCCACAGCGCTTAAAAACGACAATCGAGGTGAAAAGCAATGTCTATTGGAAAACGTCTGGAAGAACTCATTAATTACCGCAATACCAATGTCAATCGTGTTGCGAGGGAAGCAGGCATTAGCCCACAAACAATCTACGGTATCATCAAGCGCGATAATACCAAGGTTGACATCAACATTTTGATGGCTCTCGCTAAAGAATTAGATGTGACGTTGGATTTCTTTTCGGGTGGCACCTTTAGCGAAAACGAAGTGGATGTAGAAACCTTTGTCGCTCGCTACCGTCAGCTCGACGCCCATGGACGCCGCGTGGTTCAGCAGCTCATTACCCTAGAGCTCGATCGCGTCAATGGCGAAGAGTAGCATCAACGAAAACCCAGCCAAGGTTCGCCTTGGCTTTTTTTGTTGCTCGCTATAAACCTGAAATGTGTATGTAAAGAGAAAACCTTTGGAGAATAACAAAAAGGGACGAGCTAGAAATAGACATACAGCCTTCAAATGAATAGATAAAGCCTTCCACCCCTCATCCGTCTGCAATTCCGCTATCGCGTATCGCAGCCACCTTCCCCAAAGGGGAAGGTATAGTAGATGGATTCAATGGGAGAAGGTGGCGCTGGGCCACGCTTTTTGGCCCAGTGACGGATGAGGGCCCACGGAAGTGTACTGCTACCACTCGCTTGAGATTTGTAAGCAGCATGGCAAACCGTTAAAAACTACATAGTGCTTGTCTAGCGCCAAGGCGCCTCGCGGCCCTCATTCGGCGCAATGCTCCAGGACAGCCGAAAGGGGAAAGCGCCTGTCGAAAACAGTGACGCTAGAAAAATCGTACGCGTAACCCTTGCATCAAAAGGCCTAATCGGATATACTAAAAATAAAGAAGGCCCCATTCCAAAGTGGAAGCCTCCAAAACGACTAGTTGTCCTTACGGACGTAGCCTATCCCGTTGGCGTGATATGCTCCCTATATAGCAAACGGTGAAATAACAAATCACTGACAGCTATATAGGGGGCATTTTATTATGGGCA
>CAKQDL010000020.1 GCA_934229395.1 uncultured Peptococcaceae bacterium
CCCCATGTGGGGAAGGCTAAGCGGAATCTAGAAAACTTTCTATTTGCATACACATTTTAGGTTTATCGACAGTCTGAACGCCCACCATTTTTGGTGAGCGTTGCTTTTTACAATCTGGTTTTAAAATCGTCGTAGCCGAAGCTTTGCACGAGCTGGGCGCCGCTTTGGGCGCAGCCGCGATAGATGCTTGGCAAATTCATGCCATTGAAGGTGTTGGTTTTGACCATGGTATAGAGGGCCATGTCGTCAAAGATGAGCTTGTCGCCGATGGCTAGTGGCGCCTTAAAGGAGTAGTCGCCAATCACGTCGCCAGCTAGGCAGCTTGGGCCACCGAGGCGATAATCGTGAGCATAGTCGCCTTTTTCGCCGCTGTTTTCTAGCGGTGGGCGATATGGCATTTCAATGACGTCTGGCATATGGCAGGCGGCTGAGGCATCCAAAACGGCAATGTCCATGTCGTTGTGCACGAGGTCGACCACAGAGGTCACAAGATAGCCGGCATTGAGTACGACGGCTTCGCCTGGCTCGAGATAAACCTCTACATCGTAGGTTTCGCGTAAACGCTTCACGGTCTTGATGAGGGTATCTACATCGTAGTCCACGCGGGTGATGTGATGACCGCCACCTAGGTTGAGCCATTTCATACCGTGGAGCATATCGCCAAAGTCGCGCTCTACCACCTCGAGGGTTTCCACGAGAGCATCGACGTTTTGCTCACAGAGGGTGTGAAAATGCAAACCGTCTAGTCCTTCTACCTTGGCTTGTTTTAAGTCTTCTGCCAGCACACCAAAGCGGGAACCTGGCGAGCACGGGTCGTAGATGGCTTCTTCCTGGGTGGAATGGGCTGGATTGATGCGCAGGCCGCAGCTTTTGCCCTTTGCCTTGGCGCGTGGGGCAAATTTTTCCCACTGGCTTAGGCTGTTAAACACAAAATGGTCGGCGTAGTCCATCACCTCGTCAAACCAATAGTCTTGGTAGGCTGGGGAAAAGACGTGGGTTTCTCCACCCATTTCTTCCCAACCGAGGCGCGCTTCGTGGAGGCCCGAGGCTGTGGAGCCGCAGAGCACTTCTGCAATTTGCGGATAGCATTGATACACACTGAAGGCTTTTTGGGCCAAGAGAATTTTGGCGCCGCTTTCCTTCATCACATAATCAAGAATCTGCAAATTAGTGTCGATGATTTCTTCGTCAATAACAAAATAGGGGGTTTGCACCCCCTCTAAAATCGGCCATGCCATATCAGTCTACCAATACAGGATTGCGTTCTTCAATCCAAGGGAGGCCCCACTTGTTGAGTGCTTCCATAAATGGATCTGGATCGAATTCTTCGATGTTCTTAACGCCAGGACCCTTCCAGGTGCCGTTCATAAGAAGCATGGCGCCAATCATAGCTGGTACACCAGTGGTGTAGCTAACAGCTTGGGAGCCTACTTCCTTGTAGCATTCTTGGTGGTCGCAAACGTTGTAAAGTTGGTAAACCTTGTCCTTGCCGTCCTTCTTGCCACGGAAGATGCAACCAATGTTGGTCTTACCTACGGTGCGTGGACCTAGGGTAGATGGGTCTGGAAGGACTGCCTTTAAGAATTGAAGTGGTACAATTTCCTTGCCTTCGTACATGATTGGCTCGATGGAGGTCATGCCAACATTTTCAAGGCACTTGAGGTGGGTGAGATAGCTTTCACCAAAGGTCATAAAGAAACGAATGCGCTTGATGCCAGGAATATTGAGGGCCAAGGATTCGATTTCTTCGTGGTGAAGAAGGTACATATCTTTTTTTCCAACCTGTGGGAAATCGTATTCGCGCTTGATTTCCATTGGTTCGGTTTCTACCCAGTGACCGTCTTCCCAGTAGCTGCCCTTTGCAGATACTTCGCGGATGTTGATTTCTGGGTTGAAGTTGGTAGCGAATGGATAGCCATGGTCGCCACCGTTGCAGTCTAGAATATCAATGTAGTTGATTTCGTCAAATTCATGCTTGAGGGCATAAGCAGAGAACACGCTTGTAACCCCTGGGTCAAAACCGCTGCCCAAAAGTGCGGTGATACCTGCTTCTTCGAAACGTTCGCGGTACGCCCATTGCCACTTATATTCAAACTTTGCAGTGTCTTCTGGTTCGTAGTTGGCGGTATCGACATAGTTGGTTTTGGTTGCCAAGCAAGCGTCCATGATAGTCAAATCTTGGTATGGAAGCGCAAGGTTAACAACAACATCTGGTTGGAACTCGTTAATGAGTGCAATAATATCATCGGTCTTGTCTGCATCAAGGGCTGCAGTATAAAGCTTGGTCTTGCCACCCTTTAATTCTTCTGCCAAAGCATCGCACTTGCTCTTTGTGCGGCTGGCAATCATGACTTCTTCAAATACTTCGCTGTTTTGACACATTTTGTGGATTGCTACGCTAGCAACGCCACCACAACCAATAACTAAAGCTTTTCCCAATTTAAAAACCCTCCTTATATTTGTTTCTACTGTGATTATAGCCTATCTTACATAGGCTAGCAACATTTCTCTTAAGACCTTGCAGGCAACTGCTGTAGAGGTGCCGGATTGGTCGTAATGCGGCGAGAGCTCGTTCACGTCAAAGGCCACCACGTTGAGGGCCTCAAGAGCGAGGAGCGCTTCTAGGAGCTCTGGGAAGAAAATCCCGCCAGCCTCTGGGGTGCCTGTGCCACAAAAGAGCGATGGATCTAGGACATCGAGGTCTAAGGTCACATACACTGGCACATCCTTTTCCATAGAGAGCACCACGTCAAGCACGTCGCGGGCGTTGAATGGGTGGAAATCGGTGTGAGCAAAGGCAAAATCAAATTCTGCACGCTCGCCACTGCGAATGCCGAACTGGTGAATGCGACCATCGCCCAAAATATCGTGGCAACGGCGAATAACAGAGGCGTGAGAGAGCTTTTCACCTAGATACTCGTCGCGCAAATCGGTATGGGCATCGAAGTGGATGATGTGGAGGTTTGGGTATTTTTTGGCCACAGCACGCACCGCTCCTAGAGTTACAAGATGCTCGCCGCCGAGCATGATGGGCATTTTGCCTGCGTCCAAAATTTCTTGGGTGGTGTCTTCAACCATCCCCAGCACGGCCTCGGTGTTGCCGAAAGGCAGCTCCAAATCGCCAGCATCAAAAATGGCCAAGTCCTCAAGGTCCTTGTTTTGATAAGGGCTATAGGTTTCAATGCCAAAGCTTTCGCTGCGCATGGCGCTTGGGCCAAAGCGTGTGCCTGGGCGGAAGGATGTGGTGCCATCAAAAGGCGCGCCAAAAATAGCGGCCTTGGCATCGTCAAAATCGGCTTCACAGCCAATAAAGGTTTGGATATTTTTATTCATCAAGCACCTCCGGCTCTACGTTTTCTAATAAATCCTGCACATAGTTTGGCAAATAAAAGCTGCCACGGTGCAGGTTGGTGTTGTAATAGCGTGTGTCGAGCTTGCGCGCCTTCCACTTGCGGGTGTTCATATCCTTTACAGGGTGGTACTTTTTGCTCGCAAAGCCAAAGAGCCAATGCCCCGATGGATAGGTTGGAATGTGTGCCTGATACACGCGGCTTATCGAAAAGCTATCTACAATGCGCTTATGGGCGCGTTGCATGGCGCGCGCATCCTCTTCATAAAATGGGCTTTCGTGCTGGTTGACCATGATACCATCATCGTGAAGGGCCTTGTAGCAGTTGCCGTAAAATTCCTTGGTAAAGAGGCCTTCACCAGGGCCAAAAGGATCGGTGGAATCGACAATAATAAGGTCGTATTCGTCCTCGCACTTGCGCACATACTTGAGGCCATCTTGAATATGGATGTGTACACGCGGATCGTCAAAGCCACAGGCTGTTTTTGGCAGCCACTGGCGGCACACAGCAATCACGCGCTCGTCAATTTCCACAACGTCGATGTGCTCCACCTCCGGATAGCGGCAAAGCTCACGCAAACAGCCACCATCACCAGCACCAATCACCAAAATTTTCTTTGGGTTTGGATGCACCGCCATTGGCACGTGCACAATCATTTCGTGATAGATAAATTCATCCTTTTCGGTGAGCATCATAATTCCGTCGAGGGTCAAAAAGCGGCCAAACTCGCGGTTTTCAAACACGTCAATGCGTTGGAATTCGCTTTGCTCGGTGTGGAGCTGACGGTCGAACTTAATAGAAAATTTTACTTCCTTAGAATGTGGCTCAGAATACCAAAGATCCATCTTTCTTCTCCTTTAGTCAATCACATTAAGCCTATTAACGCCCATGTCTTCAGGGCCGAGCATGGTGCATCCCTTTTGCTTGGCGTAACGAATATATTCAATGATTTGCTCTGTCACGAGCTCTCCTGGCGACAAAATAGGAATGCCTGGTGGGTAAATCATAACAAACTCTGTGCACACTTCACCGGCGCATTTTTCGAGCGGTAAGGATTTTTTCGGTGCATAAAACGCCTTGTGCGGCGTCATTTTGACAATCGGGTCGATGTATTCTTGATCAAACATATTCACCGGTGGCTTTTTAAAGCGGCGGCGGATTTCCTGCAGGGCACTCACCAAGCGCTCAATATCCGCCGGACGGTCGCCTATAGAAATATAGGCCAGGAAATTGCCCAAATCACCAAGCTCCGCCTGAATGTCGTATTCATCGCGCAGGAGATCATACACCTCAATACCAGCAAGGCCCAAGGAAAGGGTATTCACAGAAAGCTTCGTGCGGTCAAAATCATACACACTGTCGCCATCAATAAGGTCATAGCCATAGGCCCAATAATCGCCAATGGCGTTGATTTCCTTGCGGGCATATTCAGCCATATCCAAAACGCGCGCGAAGGTTTCTTGACCACGCAGCGCCAAATTGCGACGTGAAATATCAAGGCTCGCCATAAGAAGATAGGAGCCACTCGTTGTTTGGGTAAGGTTGATGATTTGGCGCACATAGTCGGCGTTCATGTTCGGTCCCAAAAGCAAGAAAGAGCTTTGGGTGAGGGAACCGCCACTTTTGTGCATACTCACAGCCGCCATATCGGCGCCAACGTGCATCGCCGCCTTTGGCAAGCCATCGCCAAAATAAAAGTGGGTACCGTGGGCCTCATCGGCCAAAACCTTCATCCCATTGGCGTGAGCAATGTTCACAATCTCTTCGAGGTTGGAACAAATGCCATAATAGGTAGGGTTATTGACCAAAACCGCCTTGGCATTTGGATGCTCTTCGATGGTCTTTTTAACATCCTCCACCTTCATCCCCAAAGAAATACCCAAACGTTGGTCCATTTGTGGATTAATGTATACAGGTGTAGCGTCCACAAGCACCAAAGCATTGATGACGCTGCGGTGTACGTTGCGTGGCAAAATAATCTCATCCCCAGGAGATACCACCGAAAGAATCATCGCTTGCACAGCGCTGGTGGTACCGCCAACCATCAAAAAAGCCGCCTGGGCTTCGAAAGCATCAGCGGCAAGCATTTCCGCCTCTTTAATGACAGAAATAGGGTGGCAGAGATTATCCAGACATTTCATCGAGTTGACATCAATGGACACACAGCGATCGCCTAGAAAATCAACAAGCTCCTTGTTGCCCTTGCCGCGTTTGTGGCCAGGTACGTCAAAAGGAACAATGCGTTGGCTCTTAAAATCCTCAAGCGCATCCAAAATAGGCATTCTATCTTGATTCACCTTGATTTCACGTCCTCTCTATTTAATTTAGTTTTAAAAAATATTGCAACCGTTAAAAATCTCAATCATTTCACGACGAAGGTTTTGGGTAATCTCCAGTCGTTTTTGTGGCAATAGCTCATAAGCATCGGTGTTGAACAAATAATTTTGAATGTCCAAATCCTTAATGAGCATCTTTGTGTGGTAGCTGTTGGCTTGGTAAATGTTGATATCCACCGCGTCATAACGCTTTAGGGTAGCATCATCAATATAGTCTTGAATCGATGCCATTGGGTGGTCGTTAAACACCTTCTTGCCATCCACATCGCGCGTAAAACCGCGCACGCGGTAGTCCATGGTAATGATGTCCGAATCAAAGCTACCAATGAGGTAATCGAGGGTTTGTAGCGGAGAAATTTCCCCACAGGTGGCCACATCAATATCCACACGGAAGGTAGCAATGGCGTTTTCTGGGTGATACTCCGGATAGGTGTGCACCGTTACATGGCTCTTGTCTAAGTGGGCCACCACAGTATCGCCCTCAAGGGTAGGCACCATCGAATCCTCAGCAATCAGCAAGGTCACACTTGCGCCCTGGGGATCGTAATCCTGGTGGGCAATATTTAGCACATTGGCGCCAATCATCTCGGTAACGTTCACCAAAATATCGGTAAGACGCTCCGAATTGTACTGCTCGTCTATGTATGCAACATAATCCCTCTGCTCGCGCAAGGTACGCGCATAGCACACATCGTAGATGTTGAAGCTCAAGGATTTTGTCAGATTGTTAAACCCATACAAGTGGATTTTTTCTTTCATCTACTGCTCTCTCCATTCTAACCGCTCATCACAAAAATTGGATAAGCTCCCCTATTCTAGGCCTAATAAGACAATTTTAGTATATCAGCTCCCCTCCCCCACGTCAATTAAGCGGTAGCATATAAAACTCAACGTTCACCTAACTATTTTAGGAAATAATCTCTCGCAAAATATTCTAATAATTTTTCCACTCTTACTTGTAAGAATACGACCATACTGCTATAATTCAAATTGTGATACACCTTGTTATCACAGACTCATCACTCAACTCAATCGCGAAAGGGGACATGTGTAAATGCCTAATCATTCCAAATCTCATGAAAATGGACAAGTAAAGGAGCGTGTTAAAGAAGGTGTGCGTAGATCAAAACTCACCGTTGAGACCTTCCGCCGCCCAGAAAACAAAACTGCCTTAAAGCACGCTGCCGCAATCGTAAAGCATGACATCATCGGTCTCTTTGGCGAAGTCCGCAACATTCTCAAACAAACCGAGGGTCTTCAAGCGTACGCAAACTGCAAGAACAATCCAACCTGTTCGGATGCAATCGAAACCTACAGCGTACACATCCCTCCAATGTATGATGAAGTCCTAACAGATAAACCTCTCAAACCAACGCCAGGAGCCGCCACCGCCAGCGCTGTAGCCAGCGCAGTGAAGGCAACCGCCGACATTCTAGACGACGCAGGCAGCATGCAAGCCTTCTCAAATCGCCACGCCGATTATCCAGGCGATCCAACGCGTTTTGACCCAAATCGTCCAAAAACAACCCTCTTCCAGCAAAGAGAGGACGAAATCCGTCAAGAAGTTAAAATCACAGAAGTACCACACGAAGAAAAATAATACAACGTCTTCAAGCGCTCGCCACTTGGCGGGCGTTTTTTTGTTGCAAAATCCAAAAAGGCGCACTCCGCAATGTGCAAAGTGTGCCTTTTGGGCAAAGAAAAAACGCAGACTGCCAAGCAGTCTGCGCATAAATGCAATTACTTGCTCTTCTTGTATTCTTTAACAGCTTCAGTAAGCGCTGGAACAACTTCGAAGAGGTCGCCTACGATGCCGTAGGTAGCAATGTTGAATACTGGAGCTTCTGGGTCATTGTTGATAGCAATGATGGTGCCAGATTTTTCCATACCAACTTGGTGCTGGATAGCGCCGCTAACACCTACAGAAATGAAGATGTCAGGGTTTACAGTCTTACCAGTTTGGCCAACCTGTTGGCTAACAGGCATCCAACCAGCGTCAACAGTCTTACGGCTACCAGCTACAACGCCGCCGAGTGCATCAGCGAGGTCTTGCAAAAGCTTGAAGTTTTCGCCCTTACCAAGGCCACGACCACCGCAAACGATGATGTTAGCATCTTCGATACGTACAGCGCCGTCATCAACGGTTTGTACGAATTCGAGGAACTTGGTACGAATGTTTTCAGGCTTAACATTGATTTTTTCTTTGATGACTTGAACCTTGCGGCCTTCTTGACGTTCAGCCTTTTTGAATACTGCAGGACGAACGGTACCCATTTGTGGACGGGTGTTAGGGCAGTAGATGTGACCCATGAGGTTACCACCAAGTGCTGGACGAATCCAGGTAACAACGCCATCAGCGTCGATTTCGAGCTCGGTGCAGTCAGCGGTCAAACCAGTGTGCATGTTGCAAGCAACCTTAGGACCGAGGTCACGGCCGTTAAAGGTAGCACCAAACAAGATAGCAGATGGTTTGTGCTTATTGATAAGGGTGATTACTGCTTCAGCGTAAGCATCGGTGCCGTAGTGTGCATATTCAGGGCCTTCAACAGAAACAACCTTGTCTGCACCATAAGCAGCAGCTTCTTCAATGCATTTTGCATTGTTTTCGCCAATAACCATAGCCCATACTTCTTGGCCACATTCGCCAGCCATACGCTTAGCTTCGTTCAAAAGTTCGAGGCCAACATTTTTAGGTTCATTGTTTTCTTGTTCAATGAAAACCCAAAGATTTTTATAATCTTTTAATTCAACTTTTTCCATGTTCTTTAGCCTCCCCTTAGATTAAGTTGCCTTCGCCAAGCTTGGCCATGAGGTTAGCAACGGATTCTTTTGCATCCTTGCCACTAACGTCTTCGCCACGGGTGCGCATTTTTGGTGGGTGAGCGCTACGTACGTTGGTTGGGGAACCCTTAAGACCAATCTTGGTACGGTCCAAAGCTTCGCCAAGAGCGTCTGCGCTGATCCAGTCAATTTTAGCACGCTTCGCTGCAATCTTACCACGAACAGAACCACGACGTGGCTTGTTGATGTCCTTGGTAACAGCGATGAGGCATGGAAGTTGGGTTTCCAAAAGTTCATAACCCATTTCGTGAGCACGCTTGGTAACAAGCTTGTCACCCTTGAGTTCTGCACCAATGCAGTAGGTGATTTGTGGAAGGCCAAAGTGTTCAGCCAATTCAGGACCAACCTGACCGGTGTCACCGTCTACAGCCATGATGCCGCAAACGATAAGGTCAAATTTTTCGCCCTTCATTTCTTCGATGTGCTTAATAGCTACATAAAGGGAATAGCTGGTTGCATAGGTATCTGCACCACCAAATGCACGGTCAGTCAAAAGAAAGGCTTCGTCGCAGCCCATGGAGAGGCATTCACGAAGAGCTTCTTCTGCTGGAGGAGGCCCCATGGAAAGAAGCGTAATGGTGGTATCAGGATTTTGTTCTTTAAGTTGTACTGCAGTTTCAACTGCGTTTAAGTCCATAGGGTTAACAATACTTGGAACCCCTTTACGGATAAGGGTATTGGTTACTGGATCGACCTTAATTTCGGAGGTATCCGGAACCTGCTTAACACATACTAAGATTTTCATAGTTCACTGCTCCTCTTTCTTCGTTAAGAAATGTAAACGACTGCGCTCAATTAGCCTTCTTTGGACAAGAAGCCTCTGCCTTCAACTGGGTAATTCCAGTCGTAGCCAGGACGACGTTCATTGAGGCGTTCGCAAACGAGACGGCAGTTACCACATTCGAGACATCCAACGTGGTCAAAGGTCATGACATCGTTGAGTTCGTCCCATTTGTAACGTTCGGCAGGGCAGCTGTAGGTGCATGCACGATGGGTGCAGGTACGGCAAGCTTCCTTGTCGATGATAATGTGTGAATTTTCGTCGTCACTGTCGAAACGGTTGGCCGCAAGGCGGTCATCCATGTTTAGTTTCTTCATCATAATGACATAACCCCCTTGATTGCATCTTTTGCTACGCTCAATACCTTAACCTTTGGCAAGCTCTTAACAACAGTCTTCACGGTGCCTTCGATTGCGCCGCCGTCAACCTTGTAGAGGCTTTGGAGAGCCTTGATTGCCATTTCTGGGTAGGTGGTAAAGAGATGCTCGGTGTTAGCCATGTAGGAGTGGCCCTTCTTAGCAGTCTTGAAGTCTGCCAAGGTGTTGTATTCGAGGCGTGCTTCGTACATGCTCAAGAATTCCTTGGTGAATACGCCCTTGGTGAGTGCTTGTTCTGCAGTTTCAGCAGCAGCAATACCACTCATGATGGCATAGTCCATACCACGAACGGTGTAACCACGGTTCATGCAAAGACCAGCAGCATCACCAGTAACGAGGATGCCATCGCCGCAGAATTCGGAGAATGCGTTGTAGCCGCCTTCTGGAATCAAGTGAGCAGTGTATTCTACGAGTTCGCCACCATCGATGTACTTACCGATGATTGGATGTTCTTTAAGTGCTTCCATAGCATCTGGAAGATGGAGGCCATTTTCTTTCCAGGTCTTGGAGTCTTGTACAAGACCGATAGAAATGGTGTCTTTGTTGGTGTACATGAAGAGACCACCAAAGAGGCCTTGGTTGGCACTACCCATACCAAGAAGAGCTGCGCCTTTGCCACTTTCAGTGTTGAAGCGTTCGTTGATGACATTTTCTTTTAAACGGATAACGGATTTGATACCGACAGCAACATTTTCAAGACGGATTGGGTCGATAACGCCTGCACGTTCAGCAACAAGTGCGTTTACACCTTCTGCATCGATAACGAGATCGCATTCCAATTCTTCCTTACCTACGGTTACGCCGCAAACGCGACCATCCTTGCGGATAAGGCCGTCAACGGTAGCACCGCCGATAACGAGACCGCCAGCTGCTTCCACTTTACCAGCAAGCCATTTGTCGAAACGGGCACGCAATACGCTGTAGGATTGGTTACCAAAAGCGTTGGTGGTGGTATCGATTACAACTGCATCCTCATCATTCATCATCATAAGGAATTCTTGGTTGATTTCGCGTTCTAGTGGAGCATCCTTCCATTCGTTGCCCATGAGCTTATCAAGCGCATAGGTGTAGATACGACCACCAGATACATTCTTAGCACCGCTGTAAGGAGCTTTTTCCAAAACCAATACCTTACGGCCAGCCTTGGAAAGACGATATGCCGCAGACAAGCCTGCTAAGCCACCGCCGATGACGATCACTTCAAATCTTTCTTCTGACATGTTTCTCCCACCTCATTTAGTATTGAGATTTAAACAATTATTACCTTCAGACCTACTTGCATAAAACAAGCAATTGCATAGGTCCATGTAACAGAGTAATTCTACTCTTATATCTTACAATAGTTATCAGACAATTACAAATCTTATTTTGTATTGCTTTCGGCCTAGTTGATTGTTCTTCGTTATCATTATCATAAAACTTCCGCCTATGGTCAAGTAAAGTTTTTACTACAATTGTTAACTTAAGTTACAAGTTGGTGTTTTTTAGAGGCATTGTTTGATTCAAAAATCATCATTTGTAGTCATATAATGACCAGTGCAACCATCCAAAATGCGACAATTGGTCAACCAGTTAATTGTAGTTAATCTTATAACAATTCTCCCCATTCGCATTATTGACGCACAATTCTAATTAATCACTAAAAATATCTTAGACCAATCTTTAGTCGTTTGAATATCGTTTAAACACGCGCAAAGCGGTGGTTATTATACATTTGTATTCATGTTGGTTTTTACCATGACATCCACCGCCTTGCAAGAATACGTTGAAAGTGCATCAATTTTTTCATTGTTACTCCTATTTCGCCTTATTTAAGGTATAATAAAAAACATCATGAAAGGATTGAAAGGAGTATTTTTTATGGCAAAAAGAATTCTCATTGTTGGCGGTGTTGCAGGTGGTGCTTCCTGTGCTGCCAGATTGCGTAGATTAGACGAGGACGCCGAAATTGTGCTTTTTGAACGTGGCGAGTATATTTCCTTTGCCAATTGCGGCCTCCCCTACTATGTTGGCGGGGTGATTCCTAAGCGTGAGGCGCTTTTGGTACAGGACCCTAAGACCATGAAGGCGTGGTTTAATATTGATATTTATGTGCAAACAGAAGTGACCGCCATCCAGCCAGAACAAAAAACGGTGACGGTTTTAAACTGCGCCACAGGAGAGGTCCGCAGTGAACGCTACGACGCCCTTGTGCTTTCGCCGGGTGCTGAGCCGGTGGTACCTGAGGTGCCTGGCGTGGACGAAGCGCGCGAGCGTCTCTTTATCATTCGCAACGTGCACGATGTAGATCGCCTGAAGGCCTATATGGACAATGAAAATCCAAAGCGTGCCGTGGTTATCGGTGGCGGCTACATCGGCCTAGAAATGGCCGAAAACCTTGTGCAAAAGGGTTTGGACGTATCTATTGTGCAAAGAAGAAACCAGGTTTTGGCACCTTTGGATGTTGAAATGGCGGCCCTTGTTCACGCCGAGCTTCGAAAAAAAGGGGTCCATCTCTATCTCGAACAGCCTTTGGCTGGCTTTGAGGACGCTGGCCGCGTGGTGCGCTTGAGCACTGGCACGACTCTTGAGGCAGACCTCGTTGTTTTGGCCGTCGGCGTGCGCCCTGAGTCTAAGCTTATTAGCGACATTGGCCTTGCCACCAATAAACGTGGGGCCATTATTACCGACGACCAATTCCATGTAGCCGGTGCGCCTGACGTCTACGCCATTGGCGATGCTGTCGAGGTAAAGGATTTTGTTACGGGTGAAGATGTGATGATTCCGCTCGCTGGCCCGGCCAACCGTATGGGGAGAATGTGTGCCGATATCATCTGTGGCCAAGACAAGCACTACAAGGGTACCTTGGGCAGCTCTGTGGTGCGTGTGTTTGATGTTTCTTGCGCCAACACCGGCAAAAATGAACGTCAGCTCAAGAACAGTGGCATTCCTTACCAATCCATCCACCTCTATCCAGCCAACCACGCCACCTATTACCCAGGTGCCAGTCAGCTTTGCTTAAAGGTCATTTATGCACCAGAGGACGGCCGCCTTTTGGGCGCTCAATGCGTGGGCAAAGCTGGCGTCGACAAGGTGATTGACGTTGTAGCAACAGCCATTTATGCCAAGATGAGTGTTTATGACTTACAAGACCTCGAGCTTTGCTATGCACCTCCATTTGGCACAGCCAAGTCGCCGCTTAACTTTGCAGGCTATATTGCAGAAAACATTCTCCGTGGCGAAAAATATTTGGACGACGCTGCCTCTATCGACACCCTTCTTGAGCAAGGCGCCTTTGTTTTGGACGTGCGTGGCAAGAAGGAAACAGAAAAGGTGCCTCTGCCAGCCTCTCTCAACATTCCTCTTCCTACCCTCCGCGCCAATATGAACAAACTGCCGAAGGACGAGGTTATTTATGTCACCTGCATGGTGGGCATTCGTGGCCACATTGCCTCGCGCATGCTCCAGGCCAATGGCTTTGATGTGGTGAATGTTGGCGGTGGTGCAAAACTTTACAACCAGCACAAGCTCGTTTAGTTTTACTGAAAGCCTTTCTTAAAAAGGGACTGGCATTCAGTGCGCTATCGTGTTATACTTTCAAGCAGTAACCACTGGGGGCGTCCTTAGGGACTGAGAGTGTACTCCTAAACCTGATCTGGGTCATGCCAGCGTAGGGAAGTGAACAACGCTAGTCAGCGCCTGTGGCACGCACCACAGGCGTTTTTTGTGTGAAAGGGGATTATTTGCGTGAACAAGACAAACAAGATGGTTTTAGCTGGGCTATTTATTGCAATCAGTGTGATTTTTAGCTCCTTCATTGTGATTCCTGTCGGGGTGGCCAAGGCGGCACCTGTGCAGCACTTTATGAATGTGGTGGCTGGTGTCACCTTGGGTCCTTGGTACGGCATGGCTTGCGCCTTTGTGACCTCCCTCATCCGTAACCTCATGGGCACTGGCTCCATTTTGGCCTTCCCTGGGAGCATGATTGGTGCCTTTTTGGCTGGCCTTCTCTATGCCAAAACCAAGAAGGTGACCTTGGCCCTCTTTGGCGAAGTCTTTGGTACTGGTGTTTTGGGTGCTATGTTGGCTGCACTAATGGCTGTGCCAATTTTGGGCGCAAAGGTTGGTGTTTTTGGCTACATTCCTAGCTTCTTCCTTTCTTCCCTTATTGGCGCATGTGTGGCGGCTGTGCTCCTCAAGGCTTTCCAAGCCCGCGGCATTTTGGAAAAACTGCAAAAGTAAGAAAAAAGCAAGTGGACGCAACTTCCACTTGCTTTTTTTGTGTTTAGATGCAACACTTTTAATACAACATTATGAACAGAGGAACACTTATGACCACGCTTTTTGTCAACGCCTGCTTGAGAGAAAACTCGCGCACCCTGCGCTTGGCCGAGGCCTATCTCAAAAAACGCGCTACAAATGTGAAGGAAGTAAAAATCGACTCCTTAAACCTTTTGCCTTTTAATAATGAGCGCTTGGCGGCACGCGAGGCGGATATTGCTGCTTTGGATTTTGACAAACTGGCCTACGATATGGCCCGCGATTTTATGAACGCCGACGACATTGTGATTGCGGCTCCCCTTTGGGATTGCAGCTATCCTTCTATGTTGAAGATTTATTTTGAACACCTCTTCGTGCGCGATTTGCTTTTCCGCTACGATATGGGCATTCCCCATGGCCTATGCAAGGCAAAACGCCTCACCTATATCACCACTGCTGGCGGGCCAATTTTTGAGGGCAACAGACTTGAGCAAAATTTGCGCGAAATGATGGCGCTTTTTGGCATCGAGGAGCTCCAGTTTATCAAGGCCGACAACCTCGATGTGTATGTAGATGAGGTTGACGCCATGCTAGAAAAGGTGATTGCTACCTTTTAGACAACAAAGAGCCTTCGCGGCAGCACCAGCTACTACGAAGGCTCTATTTTTTTTAGGACAGCTTCAATGTAATCTTGAGAATGTTTCTATCGCCGACACGTTTATAATCGCCATCTTGAGCAAACTTTTTAACCATGAAGATACCCAACCTTTACACTGAGGCCGACCTTGGCTTCGGCCTCACCAACAAAGGCTGCAATGTACTTGCTCACGTTTTCTAGTAGCTCTTGTGGTGCAACATCTGGCTTGCTGTTTAGCGCTTGGAGCATTCTGTCTGTGCCAAACATAGATAGCTCACCATTGGTTGCCTCTGGCACACCGTCGGTATAAACGAAGAGTGTGTCCCCTTCTTCTAGGGTGAGCTCATAATCACGATAGCGCATACCCTCCATACCGCCAATAACAAGACCATGCTTATCTTTAAAGAGCTCGAAATTACCGTTTTGGTGACGAAGGACTGGGTACTCGTGGCCAGCATTGGCGACTATGATTTTGCCTGAAGAAATGGTCAAGATGCCCAACCAAGCCGTCACAAACATATCGTTGGCATTGGTCTTGCACACCTCATTATTGACACGCTGCAAAACCTCACTTGGCTTACCACCAATCATGGCGTGGGTTTTGATGAGATTTTTGGCAGCCATCATAAAGAGGGCCGCTGGAATGTCCTTGCCTGATACGTCTGAAATGACAAGACCCAAATGGTCATCGTCTAGCAAGAAGAAATCGTAGAAGTCGCCGCCAACCTCCTTGGCTGGGGAACACGCCACAGATATTCGCAACCTCATGAACCAAGGCAGTGACATGGCCTACAATATTTTTCACATTCTCATGCGCATCATGCCGTTCTTACCTTTGTTTGTGTGTGGTCACTTTTTTAGGCGACTTGCAATCGGAGCTCTTGCTTCTTTTGAAGGTGATGGTCCTCTGCATTGCCGGCACCCTCTGCGTAACCACGGCCTATATGCTCCTAAGCTGCTGGATACTCAAAATGCCACCTCGCCTTATCTGGAAAAAACTATGGCCTAGCTTTCGCATTGCCTTAAAAACAGGCTCCTCTTTCCAAAAACCATCGACACCTGCAAAAAAAGTCTTGGTATCTCAAGCCGTTTGACGCATTTTGCCATTCCAATTGGCCAGGTCCTTTTTATGCCTGGCGCCATGGTTCAGCTGCTCGTTCTCTCTTTTTGCATGGGGATGCGTTACGACGTTGACTTTTTTCTCAACTGGGTCATTTGCTGCGTGATTCTCTCGGTGCTGCTTTCGGCTGTGGTTTCGCCTGTGCCTGGCGGCGTCATTGCTTGCTGTATGCTCCTTTTTACCCAGCTGGGCATTTCCGAGGACGCTCTTGTGATTACCGCCATTGTGGAGCTTTCTCTAAACAACCTTGTTGTGGCCGCCAACGAAATTTGTTTAAAATGTATCACAGCCACCACAGCCTAGGCGAGCTGGACAACGACCTGCTTTTGCGCGATATCATCTCGCCCTCAAAGCCAAAAGCATAGCATTAAAGCTCAGCCAACACTTCTACCAGAAGCCGTTGGCTGAGCTTTTTTATCTTATTGCGTCCTTCATGGTTTTTATGTAGCGGCCGATTTCCTTTGGCGCGTCTTGTCCATGCTTCTCTAGGAGCTTAATCACGGCTGAGCCTACGATGGCGCCGTCTGCGATGTCGGCCATTTTTTTGGCCTGCTCGGGCTTAGAAATGCCAAAACCGATGGCGCAAGGTACGTCGGTGTTTTGGCGAATCACCTCTACAATAGACGCCAAATCGGTGGTGATTTCGCTTCTTGTGCCGGTCACGCCGAGACTCGAAACGAGGTAGATAAAGTCCTCTGCCTCCTTTGCAATCATGGCCACGCGATTTTTACTCGTTGGTGCAATCATTGAGATGAGCGCTACGCCGCACTGGCTGCACAGTGGCTGGAACTCTTCTTTTTCTTCAAAGGGGAGATCTGGCAAAATGAGGCCGTCGATGCCAATTTCTTGGCAGGTTTTGATGAATTTTTCGGCACCATAGGAATAAACTACGTTGGCATAGGTCATAAAAACCATCGGCACGCTGACGTCCTGGCGCAAATCGCGCACGAGCTCAAAAATTTTATCGGTGGTGGCGCCAGCTTTTAGGGCGCGGATGTTGGCACCTTGGATGACTGGCCCTTCGGCTGTTGGGTCTGAAAAGGGAATGCCGAGCTCTATCAGGTCGGCGCCATTTTTTTCTGCCTCGCGCACCGCCGCCGCTGTAGTGGCCAAGTCGGGATCGCCACAGGTGATAAAGGGAATGAAGGCCTTGCCGTTAGAAAATGCGTTTTTAATCTTACTCATGGATATCTTCTCCTCTGTAGCGAGCGATGGCGGCACAGTCCTTGTCGCCACGGCCTGAAATGGTGATTACAATAATTTGGTCTTTGGCCATTGTTGGCGCGAGCTTTATGGCGTGGGCCACAGCATGGGCCGATTCAATGGCAGGAATGATGCCTTCGGTTTTGGCCATATATTCAAAGGCATCCACGGCTTCATCGTCGGTCACTGGCACATACTCGGCACGGCCAATGTCGTGAAGGTGAGCGTGCTCTGGCCCAATACCTGGATAATCGAGGCCCGCAGAGATAGAATACACTGGCGCGATTTGGCCATACCTGTCTTGGCAGAAATAGGATTTCATACCGTGGAAAATGCCCACGCTGCCTGTGGCGATGGTGGCCGCCGTTTCAAAGGTATCCACCCCGCGCCCTGCTGCCTCACAGCCAATCAATCGCACGTCCTCGTCTTCAATAAAGTTGTAGAAGGTGCCGATGGCATTGGAGCCACCACCCACACAGGCGATGACGGCATCTGGCAAGCGCCCCTCCTTCTCGAGCATTTGCTCCTTGATTTCTTTAGAAATCACTGCTTGAAAGTCACGCACAATCGTTGGGAAGGGGTGGGGGCCCATCACAGAGCCTAGGCAATAATGGGTGTCATCGATGCGGTTGGTCCATTCGCGCATGGCCTCAGACACGGCATCCTTTAAGGTGGCAGTGCCTGTGGAGACTGGATTGACCTCTGCCCCCAAAAGACGCATACGGTACACATTGAGGGCTTGGCGCTCAGTATCTTCCTTGCCCATAAAGACCACGCATTCCATCCCCATAAGGGCTGCTGCTGTGGCTGTGGCTACACCGTGCTGACCGGCACCTGTTTCAGCAATGAGGCGGGTTTTGCCCATCTTCTTGGCCAAGAGGGCTTGGCCCAACACATTGTTGATTTTGTGAGCGCCTGTGTGGTTCAAGTCCTCACGCTTGAGGTAAATTTTGGCACCGCCTAGGTCGCGGGTCATTTTTTCGGCATAGTAAAGTCTGGATGGGCGGCCAGCGTAGTCGTTAAAAAGGGCTTCGAGCTCCTTGTTGAATGCTGGATCGTTTTTGTAAAAATTGTAGGCCTCTTCGAGCTCAATCACTGCATTCATCAAGGTTTCTGGAATGTATTGGCCACCGTGTATGCCGAAGCGTCCGTTTGGATTTGTCATTTTCTTTCGTCCTTTCTCACTGCGGCTACAAAGGCCGCTATTTTTGTCTTATCCTTAAGCCCCTCTGTTTCTATACCGGAGCTGACGTCCACTGCAAAGGGGTTGCGCGTGTCCACAGCCTCGCCAACGTTTTCTGGCGTGAGGCCGCCGGCTAAAAAGTAGGGTCTGTCTATTTTTTCTATCAAGCGCCAATCAAAGGTTTGACCATGGCCACGGCCGGCATCTAGGAGCACATAATCGGCGTCGCTCGCCTGCGCCCTCGCCACATCTTGGTTTGAGGCAATCACAAAGGCTTGGATGATGGGCGCATCTGTAAGGCTGCGCAGTTTCCTTATATAAGCGTTGTCCTCATGGCCGTGGAGCTGGGCCATATCTATAATGCCTTCGTCAATAAGCCCAGCCACTCTTTGCGCGTCCTCATCCACAAAAACGCCAACAGCCACCACATGGTCCGCGAGCTTTTCCTTGAGGGTGCGAGCTCTTTGGGGTGTTACATAGCGCTTGCTTTCTGGGACAAATACAAAACCTGCGTAATCGACACCCAAGTCATTGACTGCGGCAATGTCTTCTTCTCTTGAAAGGCCACAGCATTTTATTTTTGTCATAGCGTCCCTCGCAATGCCGCAAGGGCCTGTCCTTTGTCTTTGGCACGCATCATGTATTCGCCAACGAGGATGGCGTCGACGCCGCCCTCGCGCATGGTTCTGGCGTCATCAGCGCTCATGATGCCGCTTTCTGATACAAAAACGACCTCTTCACCCACCATGGTGCGCAAGTTTTGGCTGTTGGTGATGTCCACCGAAAAATCTCTAAGGTTGCGGTTGTTCACACCAATCACGCGCGCCCCAGCACGAAGAGCCATATCGACCTCACGCGCATCGTGGGTTTCTACCAGGGCCGTCATGCCTAAGCTATCGCAAATAGCAAGGTACTCTGCGAGCTGCTCCTCGTCCAAAAGGGCGCATATCAGGAGCACCGCCGCGGCCCCCAATACCTTGGCCTCATAAATCATGTAGGCATCTACCACAAAATCCTTACGCAGGCAGGGCAGCTCTACGGTTTCGGCAATTTCTTTTAAATAATTGTCGCTACCCAAAAACCATTTGGGCTCTGTGAGCACAGACAAGCAATCGGCCCCTGCCGCCTCGTAGGCCTTGGCAATCTCTAGGTAGGGAAACTCCGCATCAATCACGCCCTTTGAGGGTGAGGCCTTTTTGCATTCGCAAATAACGGCCATCTCAGGCTTTTTTAGGGCACGCTCAAAGGAAAAATCTCCCTTCGGAAGCGCCATCGCCTGCGCTCTCATTTCGTCAAAGGGCACGAGGCCCTTGTTTATTTCTGTGCGTTCGCGCGCATGGCTCGCCAGCTCGTCTAAAATGCTCATGCCTCTTCCTCCGCGCGGTTGCTCACTTCGATGAATTTTTCTAGAGTTTCTAAAGCTGCACCTGAATCAATGAGGGTCTTGGCCAGCTCAATCCCACCGGCGAAGTTCTCTGCCTTGCCACCAATATAAAGGGCGGCGCCGGCGTTTAGGAGCACGGCATTGCGCTTGTGGCCCTTCTCACCGGATAATATGGCGCGGGTGATGGCGGCATTTTCTGCCGGTTCGCCACCACGCAAGTCCTCCTTGGTGCAGCGTTCAAAGCCGAAGTCCTCTGGCGTGATGGTGTAGCGCTTGACCCATCCGTCCTTGATTTCGCAAATGCTTGTTGCCGCACTTAGGGAAATCTCGTCGAGCTTGTCTTGGCCGTAAACCACCATACCACGTTTTACGCCTAAGCTTACCAAAACCTGCGCCAATGGTTCTACCAGGTATTCATCGTACACGCCCAAAAGCTGCATCTTTGGCATGGCTGGGTTGGTGAGGGGCCCTAGGATGTTAAACACGGTGCGGAAGCCCAGCTCCTTGCGGATGGCGCCCACGTAGCGCATCGAGGTGTGGTATTTTTGGGCAAAGAAGAAGCACATCCCTACCTCGTCCAAAAGCTCAACCACCCTTTCTGGGCTTTGCTCAATGTTCACGCCCAAGGCTTCGAGGCAATCGGCGGTACCACATTTGGAGGAGGCGGCGCGGTTGCCGTGCTTGGCCACCTTCATGCCACCACTTGCGGCCACAAGGCCGGCGGTGGTTGAAATGTTGAAGCTGTGAGAATTGTCGCCACCTGTGCCAACTATGTCGAAAATTTCCATGCCCGTGTCCACCTTGGTGGCATGGTCGCGCATGGCTGCGGCGCACCCGGCAATTTCGTTGATGGTTTCGGCGCGAGTACTTTTGGTCGACAGGGCTGCCAAAAAGGCTGCGTTTTGGGTGGCTGAGGTTTCGCCGCTCATAATTTCGTTCATGACCGTGTAGGCTTCGTCATAGGTCAAATCTTGCTTATCTACTATTTTTACAATGGCTTCCTTAATCATTTTCTATCTCCTTAATAAAGCTTCTTAGTATATCCTTACCATTTGGTGTCATGATGGATTCTGGGTGAAATTGCACGCCGTAGATGGCCTTTTCCTTGTGGGCCACCGCCATGATTTCTCCGTCTTCAGTGGTGGCCGTAACGGCCAACGCCTCTGGCAGACTCTCTGCCTCTGCCGCTAGCGAGTGGTAACGCGCCACCATGGCGTCCTCGGGGCAGTGCTTAAAAAGCGCGCAGGTCTTGTCAAAATGGACCTTTGATTGCTTGCCATGCATGAGCGTTTTGGCGTAGGTCACGCGTGCGCCAAAGGCAGCGCAGATGGCTTGGTGGCCCAAGCACACGCCCAAAATAGGCACCTCGCCCCCCATCTCACGCACCACATCTATTGTGACGCCTGCATCCTCTGGCCGTCCTGGCCCTGGTGAAAGAATGATTTTTTGTGGCGATAGGGCGCGTATTTCTTCTACTGTGAGGCAATCGTTGCGCACCACCTTAATATCCGGCTCAATCTCGCCAAGAAGTTGGTAGAGATTGTATGAAAAGCTGTCGTAGTTGTCAATTAAAAGAATCATGGTCCACCTCCTGCGCCAGTTGCAAGGCCTTCAAAGACGATTTTGCCTTGTTTAGGCATTCCTCGTATTCCTTTTCGGCCACCGAATCGGCCACAATGCCTGCACCGCTTCGTACAAAAACCTTGCCATTTTTCTTATACACAAGGCGAATGGCAATGCAGGTATCCATATTGCCTGTAAAGTCGATATAGCCAACGGCACCACCGTAGATGCCGCGCTTGTTGTTTTCTAGCTCGCCAATGAGCTGGCAGGCGCGAATTTTCGGCGCGCCTGAAAGGGTCCCAGCCGGCAGCACCGCCTCAATGGCATCAAAGGCGTCGTAGCCATCGCCAATATCACCGCGCACGGTAGAGCCCAAATGCATCACATGAGAAAACCGTTCGATGCTGTGGAAGGCTTCCACCTCTACCGAGCCAAAGCGGCTGATTTTGCCCAAGTCGTTGCGGCCCAAATCCACCAGCATATTGTGTTCAGCGATTTCCTTTTCGTCGGCCAAAAGTTCCTGTTCGAGGGCCACGTCCTCTTCGTCTGTTGCACCTCTAGGGCGCGTGCCAGCAAGAGGAAAGGTGTGGAGGATGCCGTTTTCTAGCTTGACCAAAGTTTCTGGTGAGGCACCAGCGACCTCTACATCTGTACCCGAAAAATAAAACATATACGGCGATGGGTTCACTGTGCGCAACACGCGGTAGGTGTTGAAGAGACTCCCCTCAAAGGGTGCACTGAGACGGTTGGAGAGGACAATTTGAAAAATATCGCCTTCAAAAATATGCTTCTTCGCTTTTTCCACCATCGCGCAAAACGCATCCTTGGAAAAAAGCGGTGTGACCTCGCCTGTGAGCCGGCCGGCCGGTTCCTCTTTCTTTTCGCCCGTTTTTAGTAAGCGCGCCAGCTGATGGAGCTCAAGCACCGCCTTGTTGTAGCCCACCTCCACGTCCTCTAGGGACATATTGCTAATGAGAATAAGCTTTTGCTTGAGATGGTCAAAGGCGATGACCTTGTCAAAAAGCATGAGGTCGGCATCCTTAAAGCCTTCCGAATCCTCTACCTCGCATTTGGCGCTGGGCTCGCTGTAGGTGAGGTAATCGTAAGAGAAATAACCCACCAAGCCGCCTGTGAAGGAAGGCAAATAATCGAAGCGTGGGCTCTTGTAGTCTGAGAGGAGCTGGCGCAGCACCTCTGACGGGTTGTCGGTTTGAAGCTTGATA
Organism: uncultured Peptococcaceae bacterium; assembly: GCA_934229395.1. Taxonomy (GTDB): domain Bacteria; phylum Bacillota; class Peptococcia; order Peptococcales; family Peptococcaceae; genus UMGS1590. The sequence goes on from CAKQDL010000020.1 coordinate 22,238, forward strand.
CCGCCAGCTGTTACCACACCGTTTTCGCAGGTGACGGCCAATTTTGGATCGTAGCCCAAAAAGGTGTAGCGGCCCCAACGCTCGTTGGCCTGAGCCGATTCTAGCAAGTAGCAATGGTTGGACACATTTTTTAAAATGCGCATCGCCTCAATGGGCGTTGTAAAATCCGAAAGCAGCTCGCAGCTTAGGGGCACCACCTTGTAGGCGCCTGCGGCTGCTATTTTTTTTACGTCCTCTAGCTTTGGTAACACGTTCATTTTTTTCACCTTTCTTCGCTCAAAAAAACTCCATTGGCTGTTCTATTTCAGCCAATGGAGCCAACAAAAAAACGCCCTCGACAGAAATAGAATTCTGTCAAGGGCGAATAGTTACACTTATCCGCGGTGCCACCTTGATTCACAGGAATGACCCTGTGCACTTAACGAGATACCATCATATCCCTGGCAAGCTACGTCTGCCTACAGCGTCGCAGAATACTCGGCACGAGGCCTTTGACTGCGCCCTCAGCGGTCCATTTGACAACTTGTTTCTTACCCGACTCTCAGCATCACGGGCTCTCTGTAAAGGCATCATTGCCGTTATCTCCGCTTCAACGGTTTGATTGATTAAATTAATGAGATAATAACACGGACGATTGTCCATGTCAACAATAAACGGTCATTTTTTTACAAAATTAATTTTCCTTAAAGCGGCGGATGATGGTTTCGGCCGTGGCAATGCCGTCAATAGCCGAGCTGACAATGCCGCCAGCATAGCCTGCACCCTCACCGATTGGGTAGATGCCGCGCACATTTACGCTCTCGCGCGTGATGCGATCGCGCACCAGACGCACCGGCGAGGACGAACGTGTTTCGGCGCCAGTGAGGACGGCGTCATGCAGGTCAAAATCCTTGAGGTATTTGCTCATGCCACCAATGGCGTGGCGCAAGCTGTCTGTAACAATGTTTGGATAAAGCCCGCTCAAATCGCTCAGGCAATACCCTGGGCGCACACTTGGGCGCACACTGCCAAGGGCCGTTGTGGCTTCGCCGCGCAAGAAATCGCCCACGCATTGCACCGGTGCTGTATAGCCACCGCCGCCGAGCTTGTAGCAGGCTTCTTCGACCCTTTCTTGAAAGAGGATGCCGTCTAAAACGCCCATGCCGAAATCCTCTGGGCCAATGTTCACAAGAAGAGCGCTGTTGGCGTTTTCCTTATCACGCGCGTGGTAGCTCATGCCGTTGACCACAAGGCGCTCGGCCTCGCTTGCAGCTGCCACCACCTGCCCACCTGGGCACATACAAAAGGTATATACACCGCGGTTAGTGGCCTCGTCGTGATAGGTCAGCTGATAGCTTGCCGCCCCTAGACGCGCGTGGCCTGCAAGCTCGCGGTGCTGTCTTTGATTGATGAGCGCTTGCGGATGCTCAATGCGGAAGCCCACAGCAAAAGCCTTCCCCTCCATGGCCAAACCTTGCGCATGAAGGGTACGGAAAAGATCACGGCTGCTGTGGCCAAGGCCCAAAAGCACAACGTTTGAATAAAACGCACCCTTGTTGGTAGCCACGCCTTTGACCTGACCGTGATTCATAATGAGGCTTTCTACCTTGGTGCCAAAACGCACCTCGCCGCCCATGCGCACCATTTCCTCGCGCATCGACACAATCACACCCTTGAGCAAATCAGTGCCAATATGTGGACGCTGCTGGTAAGCAATTTCTGCTGGCGCGCCATGGTGCACAAAAATCTCGTTTACCGTGCGGCCAAGGGGATTTTTGCTGCGGCTGGTGAGCTTGCCATCCGAAAAGGTCCCGGCACCGCCTTCGCCAAATTGTACGTTGGAAGCTGTGTCTAGGGTGCCGTCGGTCCAAAAGCGTTCTACCTGCTCACTGCGGCGCGCCACGTCCTCGCCTTGCTCCAAAAGAAGCGGCGCGTAGCCCTCGCGCGCCAACACATAGGCCGCAAAGAGCCCAGCCGGGCCAGCACCCACCACAATAGGGCGGCCCTCCAGCGCCTCCGCGCCATGCACAAGAGGCTCAGGCGCGACACTTTTGTGCCAGGTGATGTTTTTATCCTTTAAGGCGCGCACCTTTTTTTCGCTCATCGCAGCATCCACCTCAACCTGATAGCTAAAGCGTGGCGTGTCACGACGGCGCGCGTCGAGGGATTCCTTTAAAATACTATAGCTAAAGCTACCCACTGGCAGGCGCAGCTTAGCAGCAATTTTTTCTTCCAAAGCCTGGAGTGGCTCGTCAATATCCAAATGAAGCTGGTTAATAATAATCATTTCGGGCCTCCTTTTCCCTATATTTTAGACAAGGAATGCGTCTTGGTCAATTGCTTAGGGTGCATTCTTACTGCTCTTGTGCTATACTGAAAACGATCACTTAGAAGGGTGGACATTTTATGGAAAAAGTTATTGAAAATAAAGAAACACGCTTTTTGCCAGTGCTTTTGGGCACTGACGCCAACGCCTATGGTATGGCACGCAATTTTTATCAAGCGTATGGTATAAAATCCCTCGCCTTGGGCAAGATTCCTCTGCTAGAAACCCGTCACAGCAAGATTGTGCACGTGGAAACCTTCGAAGGCTTCGACACCGACGACACCTTCCGCGAAGTGCTTATGGATGTGGTGCGCACCTACTCTGGCACCTACAAGAAGCTCATCCTCATTGCCTGCGGCGACCGCTATACAGAGCTCATTTGTACCCATAAGGAATGGCTCTCACACTACTTCATTACCCCATACATTGACCTAGAGCTCAAGAACAAGCTCGAAAACAAAGAAGATTTTTACAACATCTGTGAAGAATACGGCCTTGATTATCCGGCCACACTCATGCTCCACAAGGACGACAAGCCACCATTTAACCTTCCTTTCGATTATCCAATCGCCGTCAAAGCCAGCGATTCCATCGAATACGTGGCCCTCGATTTCCCTGGCAAGAAAAAGGCCTACAAGGCCAACAACGCCCAAGAGCTAGAGCAAATTTTCTCCGATGTGTACGGCGCCGGCTACACAGGCACCCTCATTGTACAGGACTTCATCCCAGGGGACGACGCCACCATGTATGTCCTCAACTCCTATTCCGACAAAAACGGCAAGGTACAGGCCATGTGCCTCGGCCACTGCGTGCTTGAGGACTACACCCCAGCCGGCATTGGCAACTACAACGCCATTGTGCAGGAGGGCATTCAAGAGGTCTACGACAAGTACAAGGCCTTCCTCGAAGCCATTGGCTTTGTGGGCTTCTCCAACTTCGATATCAAATACGACGAACGCGACGGCCGCTATAAGGTCTTCGAAATCAACATCCGCCAAGGCCGCTCCAGCTTCTTTACCACCGTCAGCGGCTGCAACCTTGTGACCTACCTCGTTAACGAATATATCGTAGGCAAGCAGGCCGACCACGTACATTATCACAACAAGCCTGCCCTTTGGCTCCATGTACCTAAAAGGCTCGTGCTTGAATATGCCCCAGAGCGCACCCTCGCCCAGCTGCGCCGCCTCATCAATGAAGGCAAGTGCGACTGCACCCTCCTTTACAAGGAGGACCTCACCCCTTATCGCCGCATTATGATCAGCCGCTTCTATCATCAACAATGGCAGCGCTACAAAGATTGGTTCAACAAGCGCTCCATTAGTGATTAATTCCCCAAAAAAATTCATAAAAAGGACGTGTATCTATGAAAACCATCGAAGAACTTATGATTAAAAATCCCCTCACCATCCGTGATGACGCCAAAATTCAAGACGCTATTGATATGTTTAGCGCCAACCGCGTAGGTGCTCTTCCAGTGGTAGATGCCCAAGGACGTCTTGTAGCCTTTTTGAGCGATGGCGATGTGGTAGGCTACCTTTCCCGCCGCTCTAAAAGCACCCTCCAGCATATTTTTGCAGCACCAGGCCGCAACGAAGCTTCTGTAAGCAACGAAGAAATCATCAAGGAAGCCGAAGCCACCAGCGTGCTCTACTGCGCCACCAAAAAGGTCAAATACGCTTACCTAGACGACAACATGGCCAAAGTCGCCAGCGACATGGTCAACGACGTCCTCAAGTTTATGCCAATCGTAGACCGCGACTCCAAAAAGCTCCTAGGCCTCCTAAGCCGCCGCGACCTCACCTTAAACTTCTTCGACACCATGGCAGAATTTATGTAAAACAAGCAAAACGGGTCAGTCGGAAAATAGCGATTTTTAAAAATACGTATATGCAATAGAATAAGCCTTCCCCCTTTTCCAAGGGTGGAAGGCTTTATTTATTCAATTGAAGGCTGTATGTCTATTTCTCGACTGCTCCGTTTTTTATCCTAACTTTTCATACGCTTCACCGTAGAGGGTGACGGCGTCGTGGAAAGCTTTGTAATATTGGTCGCCATCGCCGGTGGCGTGCATGGTAACCACGATGTAGGATGGGGCGCCATCCTTTTGGGCCATGGTGGCCAGGCAGTTGCCAGCTTCGGTGGTATAGCCTGTTTTACCACCCTCAATGGTATAGCCCGAGGTATCAAAATAACGCTGGAAGCGCGTCATATCGCGGGTCATGGTGTGCGTGAGGGCGAGGCCATCGGGGTGCACATCATTGGCGGTGGTAGTGTAAGTTTGGGACTTAAAGACCTCTGCAAAGGTGGTGTTGCCCAAAGAGGCCTTGACCATGCGGGCCATATCGCGGCAGGTCGACACCTGCTTGGCACTGTCGATGCCTGTGGCGTTGACAAAATGGGTGCTGTCGAGGTTCATTTTCTCGGCCTCTTGGTTCATCAGCTTCACAAACTCTTCAATGCTGCCACTGGTATTGATGGCCAAGGCATTGGCGGCATCGCCACCGGAACTAAGAAGGGCTGCATAGAGCAAATCGCGGGCTGTGACCTTTTCCCCTGCCTTGAGGCCACTTTGAGAAGCGCCTTCTTCGTCAAGACCTGTGAAGGCCTCCTTTGGCATGGTGATTTCGGTGTCGAGGTTGTCGGTATGCTTGATGGCCGTATAGACCGTCATCATTTTAACCAAACTCGCTGGCGCGCGCTGGGTGTCGGCGTCCTTTTCATAAAGCACATCGCCATTGTCGGCGCTGATTAATATGGCCGAATCGCTGGATATGCTCTCGTCAAAAGCTACCTTGTCGTCGTCACTCACAAGAGGCGTGGACACCGTTTGCGGAAGGCCCGAAAGATTTTCGGCCTGGTCAGGCTTTAAGGCCTGCACCACCCGCGGCACAGCCACCGCCAAAAGGGCAATCACAACCACCAAAGCCAAGAGCTTGCCAAAAGGAAAGTTCTTTTTGCGGCGTCGGCGCGATTGGCGCGCAGTGCTTTGTGTCGGACGCTTGGCTTGACCAGTCTGTCTTGTCTTACTTGTGCGGCTGCTTGATGAACGCGGCGCACTTGCGCTGCTAGGACGTGCACTCGCTGACCGTGAGGCACTTGTGCTGCTAGAACGCGTGCTTTGCGTGCGCGGGGCACTTGTGCCACTTGGGCGTGAACTTGGTGTGCGCTGAGCCCCACGCCCTGAATAGGAGCCGCTTGAACGTGTGCTGCTAGAACCACTGCGGCTTTGGCTCGTACCAGAGCGCGTGCTGCTTGAGCGCGCCTCCTCTTGGCTGTAGCGGCTTCTTCTTTGGGCTGCTTGGGCGCGTTCGCGCTCTTCCCTTGTACCATAGGCGTTGCGCGCCGGCACAGCTGTAGGCTGGCGTCTTGGCGCGCTGGAACGGCTTTGGCTTTCTCTTTGACTGCTAGAAACTTGTCTTGAACCACCGTGCGCAGATGTACCGCTATAAGGTGGTCTTTTTTTGTTATTACTCATACGGTAACAGCGCCTTTCTCTAGTCTAGCAGTGCTTATTTACGGTTTTGAATTTCGTCAATGATGGCAGCGTGGAATTCATCAAAGCTCTTCACGCCTTCGTCGCCATTTTTGTAGCTGCGGAGGCTCACGGTGCCGTTCTCTGCTTCCTTACCACCTACAACGAGCATATATGGGGTCTTTTGCACAGTGGCTTCGCGAATCTTGTAGCCCATTTTTTCGCTGCGATGGTCCACTTCCACACGCACACCGTCTGCCTTGAGCTTGGCTGCAAGCTCGTCGGCATATTGAGCTTGGTCAGAGGTAATAGGAATAATCATGGCTTGAACAGGAGCCATCCAGGTAGGGAAGGCGCCAGCGAAATGTTCGGTCAAAATACCGATGAAGCGTTCCATGCTGCCGAATACGGTGCGGTGCACCATAACTGGGCGGTGCTTTTCGCCGTCTTCGCCAATGTAGGACATATCAAACTTCTCTGGCATTTGGAAGTCGAGCTGAATGGTACCACATTGCCAGGTACGGCCCAACACATCCTTCAAATGGAAGTCAATCTTAGGGCCATAGAAAGCGCCATCGCCTGGGTTCAGGGTGTAGTCACGGCCCACAGCTGCAAGGGCTTGTCGAAGGCCATCGGTTGCCTTTTCCCAAAGTGCATCATCGCCCATGGAATCCTCCGGACGGGTAGAAAGCTCTACATGGTATTCAAAACCAAACTTGGAATAAACGCGGTCTACAAGATTCATAACGCCGATGAGCTCATCGATGATTTGGTCCTCGCGCATAAAGATGTGGGCATCGTCTTGGGTAAAGGCGCGCACACGCATGAGGCCGTGGAGGGCACCACTAAGCTCGTGACGGTGCACAAGGCCCAATTCTGCCCAACGAAGCGGAAGCTCACGATAGCTGTGGAGGGATTCGTTGTAAAGAAGAATGCCGCCTGGACAGTTCATTGGTTTGATGGCATAAGGCGCTTCATCAATTTCGGTGAAGTACATATTTTCTTTGTAGTGATCCCAGTGACCGCTGCGTTCCCAAAGGGTACGGTTCATAATGAGTGGGGTACGAATTTCGCTATAGCCTGCCTTCTTGTGTTCTTCTCTCCAGAAGGTTTCAAGCTCGTTGCGCAAAATCATGCCCTTTGGATGGAAAATTGGGAAGCCTGGTGCTTCGTCCACAAAGGAGAAAAGACCGAGGTCCTTACCTAGCTTGCGGTGATCGCGGCGCTTTGCTTCTTCCAAAAGGTTCAAATATTCGTCTAGGGCGTCTTGCTTAGGGAAGCTGGTGCCATAGATACGTTGGAGCATCTTGTTCTTTTCATCGCCACGCCAGTAAGCACCTGCAATACTCATAAGCTTGATGGCCTTGATGGCGCTGGTCTTTGGAAGGTGAGGGCCTGCGCAGAGGTCGACATAATCGCCATCGGTGTAGAGACTGATGGTTTCATCCTCCGGAAGGTCTTCGATAAGCTCAACCTTGTAGGATTCACCGCGTTCTTGGAAGAAGGCAATGGCTTCGTCGCGTGCCATAACACTACGCTTAAATTCTGCGCCAGCCTTGACGATTTTCTTCATTTCGGCTTCGATTTTTTCCAAGTCTTCTGGTACAAAGGTGTGTTCGCTGTCGAAGTCGTAGTAGAAGCCGTTTTCAATAGCAGGGCCAATGGCAATCTTGGTGCCAGGCCACAAGCGTTGTACAGCCTCTGCCAACACGTGGCTAGAGGAATGACGGAACACATCCTTGCCTTCCTTGTCATCAAAGGTGAGGATGGATACAGCTGCGTCTTGATCGATGGTGCTAGAAAGGTCTACAACCTCGCCATCAACAACAGCAGCAACAGCCTTTTTAGGGAGGCTGTTAGAAAGGCTCTTGGCCACTTCAAGTGGGGTCACACTGGCTTGGTCAAATTCCTTGACGCTGCCATTTGGTAAAGTAATGTTAATCATGGTTTCGCTCCTTTAATAAAGTATTGTTTATTCTCATAAACCTTCTCCCCCCATCAGTCAGTCGGCTAAAAACCGCCGACTGCCAGCTCCCCCCCATTGGGCAGGGAAGCCATAGAGGAAAAAATTAAAATGGCGCTCTCATCCCTTGAAGGGACGAGAGCGCCGTAATTTCCCGTGGTTCCACCCAGATTGGCCCCGAAGGGCCCACTTTAAGCTTGTAACGGAAGCGTCCGTCGGCGGTTGTCTCGCCGCTGCTCGAAGGTGGTGGCTGGCGCGCGCTTGGTCAAATGGCTTTCAGCCGTGGCCATTCTCTCTATAGAACAAGCTCTGCACGCTGCGTCCTTGTCAATGCATTTCATATAATAATTAATTGTAGTCCGTCCGGCGCGCACCGTCAAGGCCCAAAGCACCAGCAAGCATAAGAAATTTTTTAATCCACTATAGCGTGGCCTTGGCCAAAAATTATTTTTTGCTTGCACCGCGTCCATGGCTTTCAAACATTTGCCATCGGCCTCCCTTCGTTCACTATTTTAGCGCAAACATTCACTTTATTCACCCTGCGCGAGTGAATATTCACCTTTCCTCAGTGAATATTCGCCCCTCACAGTGAACGTTCACTTACGCACAAAAAAAACAACCCGTTTGAGGCTGCTTTCAAACTGTAGAAAAAGTTCGATTTCCAGAATAGTCGTGTATGCATTTGTGAAGCCTTCCCCCTTGAGGGGGGAGGTGGGTTTTCTGGAGCAGGGCGGAAGAAAACTCGGATGAGGGTGTGTTTTCACCGCACTTTCCAGCTAAATCGATCATTCGCTGGCGCTCATACCCCTCATCCGTCGACTACGCCGCCACCTTTCCCCCATGTGGGGAAGGCTAAGCGGAATCTAGAAGATTTTCTATTTGCATACACATTTTAGGTTTATCGACAGTCTAAAAACAGCCCGTTTGAGGCTGTTTCAGACTGTCGAAGAACCCCGTTTTGAAACAACTCAAAACGGGGTTCTTTGTGTTTTCTATGAAATTAAGCCAG
>CAKQDL010000021.1 GCA_934229395.1 uncultured Peptococcaceae bacterium
TTTAGATGCAGTGTATTCAAATGCAGAAAATAGTGTGGCTTGATTTTTTACTGTTCAACTTGGACTTGCAATTTATGTATGTAATTCGCAACAGTTTTAGGAATTTCACATTTTATTCTTAGAAATTCCACATTTTGCAATACTGTAGCCTTTGGGTAAAAACAAATCAAAACTTCTATGATACCACTACACCTGTGGCTACAAATCATCTAGCAGATTCATTGCCTCCTTCAAAAAATCCACAGGTCTGACACCCTTGGCCTATCGCAAGGAACACCATTAACCTATAGCTAAAACGAAGCGCGCGAAACAACAGGATATGTTGGAGCCTTTCCATGGCGTTTTCATCGTACAATCTATAGCCGGCATCACTGTAAGCGCTCGGATGCAAAAGCCCAATTTCATCGTAATGGTGCAAGGTGCGCACGCTTACACCACTTATGGCACTGACTTCTTTGACTGTTTTCATCTTTATCCCTCCTGCTTGCTTCTATTGTAAGGCCTCACGCTGCGTGAGGGTCAAGTATTTTTGCATACAAAAAAGCCTCCGTGCATTGCACGAAGGCTTGATGGCGATACAGGGACTTGAACCCCGGACACTACGGGTATGAACCGTATGCTCTAGCCAGCTGAGCTATATCGCCATAAGCTGATAACCAGAATTGAACTGGTGACCTCCACCTTACCAAGGTGGCGCTCTACCATCTGAGCTATATCAGCGAATTGCGGGGACAGGACTTGAACCTGCGACCTTCGGGTTATGAGCCCGACGAGCTGCCAACTGCTCCACCCCGCGATATTATGTTTTAAATGGAGAGAACAGGATTCGAACCTGTGAAAGCACAGCTAACGGATTTACAGTCCGTCCCCTTTGGCCAACTTGGGTATCTCTCCGAATAAAAAACCTCGGCACACAGCACCAAGGCAATGGCGATACAGGGACTTGAACCCCGGACACTACGGGTATGAACCGTATGCTCTAGCCAGCTGAGCTATATCGCCATAAGCTGATAACCAGAATTGAACTGGTGACCTCCACCTTACCAAGGTGGCGCTCTACCATCTGAGCTATATCAGCGAATTGCGGGGACAGGACTTGAACCTGCGACCTTCGGGTTATGAGCCCGACGAGCTGCCAACTGCTCCACCCCGCGATATTATGTTTTAATGGAGGGAACAGGATTCGAACCTGTGAAAGCACAGCTAACGGATTTACAGTCCGTCCCCTTTGGCCAACTTGGGTATCCCTCCGAGGTCTCTGTCGAGGCGTCTGCCTCAACTGACGAAATTTATAATACCATCCCGTTCACATAAAGTCAACGCTATTTTACATTTTTTTCATCTTTTTTTAAGATTCTTTGTAGATTTTTCTCCTATGTAGCCCTTTGCTTGTTTTTACCCGCTATTTCTAACCGTTTGCGCTACTCGTGCGCAAAAAATCCCAAGAAAAACGAACGTTTCTTGGGAATAGTGTTATAAACGTGTGCCTAAGTGTGCAACGAGCGCAATCACCAAGCCAAAGAGTACAAGGTAGGCAGATTGGATGGTTACCACAGTGTAGGCATCAAGCATTGGCAGCAGCAAGGCAGCAAGAGCCAGCACCAAAAGCACAGCTACAACGGCAGAACGCTGGGCGGATTTTTTTGCATCGCTGTAGCCTGTTTTCTTATCGCCTGCTACAAAGAAGCGCGCGGCCACAAGAATAAAGATGAGCGCGAGCATATGACCAGCATCTAGGGTTGTTTGCGCTGCCATGACGGCCCCACCGCTGCTTAGCGCACGCACAAGGTCAAAGAGCCCTTGCACCAAAAGCAAGACGCCGCTTAGGGCAAAGCCGCTCATAAGCGAGGTCAAATGTCTGTTTTGACGCACGCTTTCGCCAATTTCTGCAATGGCTGCATTGGCAAAGCTTTCTGGATCAGCCACTACAGATGCCACATTCTGCCCTACCTTTAAACCATCGACAAACTTTTTCAAGAGGGTCAGCTCAATAATGATGGTCTGCTCTGGCATAAGCGCTGCTTTTTCAACATAATCCATGACCTCGCAGGCCAAGCGCTTGTCCTCGCCTTTGAGCTGTTCAAGGTAGGCATGGCCTTCCTTTGTTTTTTCTACCGCATATTTTTCCAATAAAAACACCTCTTCTCTATCATCAACCAATCCCACCTAGGATAATCCCCAAGAAGAGCACGAGGAAGCTAATGGCGCAATAAACGTATTTGCCAAGGGAGGTAAAGATCTTGGCGCTTTTTAAATGAGAGCCTGTAAGTATGGCCTTTTCTACAAAATCCTTGCCACTGAGCCAGTAGAACATAATCCCACATAAAAGGGCACCAAATGGCATAATGATGATGGAAATAAAATCCATCCATCCGCCCATATAATCGGCATTTTCAAGCACAAGGCCAACAAGTAAGCTCACGCCAATAACAAGAAGACAAGCCTTTTTGCGTGACATATTGTATTGCTCCATAAGAGCGTCAATTGGTCCTTCATACATATTGACCATAGAAGTAATCCCTGCAAAAAATACAGAAACAAAGAATACCAAGGCAATAAGATTGCCTGCTGGAAGGGCAGCAAAAATTTGTGGCAGTACAATAAATACAAGTGGTGGCCCTGCTTGAGGGTCGGTGCCAAAGGCAAAGACCGCTGGCAAAATAACCATTGCAATCAAAATAGAGGCAATAAGGTCAAAGAGAAAAACAGACAAGGCCGAGAATGGCACATTTTCTTTATCAGATAGGTAGGAGCCATACACAACAGTACCACAGCCTGCCAAGGAAAGCGAGAAAAAGGCTTGACCCATAGCATATACCCAGGTTTTTGGATCAGATAGCGCGCCCCAGTCCGGGTTAAACATGAAGGCATAGCCAGCCTCTGCCCCTGAAATGGTCGATACATAAATCGCCAGCCCCACAAAGATAAGGAAAAACGCCGGCATAATCACCTTGCTCGCACGTTCAATACCGGCAGATACACCAGCACTCAGCACCACAAAGGTTAAAATTGCTGCCAAAATATGCCAACCAAGGCTTCCAAGCGGACCAGAAATGGCGCCAAAATAGGCCGCTGGATCACCCGCAAATAAGGATCCCGACACAGCGCCTACAATATAGCGCAGCACCCAGCCCATAATAACGGTGTAGCCAATGGCAATCCCCAAGGTGCCAATAAGCGGGATCACGCCCAAAAAGCCAAACTTTTCTTTGCCGTATTTTTGTAAGACGCCTCTAAAAGCACCGTGCGGGCCGCTGCGCATGGCGCGGCCAAAGGCCATTTCGCCAACCACGCCAACAAAACCTAGAAACACTTCAAAAATAATAAATGGCACCAAGAAGGCAAAGCCCCCATACTCGCCCACTCTATACGGAAAAAGCCAAATATTACCAATACCTACAGCTGAGCCTACACAGGCCATGATAAAACCAAATCTTGAGCGGAACGTGTCACGCCCTTGCGCATTGTTACTCACTTTAAGATTCCCTCCATACTTCTCGTCAAACGCATCTTCTTGTTTGACATCCTTTATAAAAATACAGGGCTGCACGATACAGCCCTGTTATGCACTTTACTTCGCGTCTGCGTTTTTAATCACGTTGGTACGCAAATGATAAATCATTTCTGGCACGTTGATGTCCATTGGGCATTGCTCTACACAACGACCGCAACGTAAGCAGTTATAAAGAATTGGCGCAGCCTCTTCCACACCGTCATCCACAAAAGCGGTCCAAATAGCCCCAATACCGTTCATGTAGATTTTGCCAAAGTGGCCAGCAACCATGGAAAATACTGGACATTCATACATACATCCGCCGCAACGCAAGCAGAGTGCAGCATCGCTGCAAACTGGATCTGCCATCATCTCACTGCGGCCATTGTCTACAAAAATAACGTGGAATTCTTGTGGACCGTGAGCGCCATAGGTGGTGACCTTTTCAATGTCGCCCGTCTTAGATGGGCCACTGATGATGTTTACATAGCCTGGTGCAGTGTATTGACCATAACGCCAGTTGACTTCAGACACCTTCATGGAATCTAAGAAGGTTGGCACGATTTTTTCAATCCCCACAACAGCAATATGCACTGGAGGTGCAGCTGTGCAAAGACGCACGTTGCCTTCGTTTTCGATGATGGTGATTTGGCCAGTGTCTGCTGCTACAGCGTTGGCACCACTGATGCCGATGTCTGCGGTGAAGTATTTTTCGCGCAAAAATTCGCGCACAGCTTGAACCTCTTCGGCAATATCTGGCTTGATTTCACGGCCAAAGAATTCGCTGAAAACTTCTGCAACCTGTTCGCGTGGCACGTGAATGGATGGTGAAAGAATGTGCATTGGGCGACCGTCCATAAGCTGAAGAATAAATTCGCCCAAGTCGGTTTCCCACACTTCGTGACCGCATTCTGCGAGTCTTTGGCGCAAATGCAATTCTTCGCCGAGCATAGACTTGCCCTTAACGATGGTTTTGTCGCCACCTGCAATGTCGTTGATGATGTTGATGACATCGTTTACATCCTTGGCAAAATAGGCATGACCATGGTTGCGTTCGATAGAATCAGACGCTTGCTTCATGAGCTCTTGCCAGTTGTGATGCGCTTCGCGCTTAATGCCCTGCACTTCCTTGGCAAGGGCTGGTGTATGAGGATAACGTTCCAAGGCTTCGGCCAAGTTTTTGCGGTAGGATGCAATGGCACGGGTAATGGCTGTGCGAATGCGTTCGTCCTCGCTGGCTTCGGTGATGTCCTTGGTGTAGTCGTTTATTTTGGTTCTTACTGTGCTCATAGATTGTACCCCTTTGCCAAAAATTCAACAAAATCCATCATTTCAATGTGATTGGTCATCTTGCAGCCTTTAAGGGCAGACAAGCAATATGGGCAGCTAAGGAGGGCAATTTGCGCACCTGTTTCTGCCAACTCATCCACACGTTTTTGACCCAGCTTGTGAGAAAGGTCTGCATAGGTGGTTTTAATAGGGCCGCCGCAGCAGGTGGACCACTTGCCAGAGCGGAATGGATCTTTGTAGCGTACGTTCATGGCATCCAAAACGTCGCGGAATTCGTCAACAACGTTCATTTCACGTGCCATACGGCAGGAATCGTGAACGGTTACGAGGCCACGGTAGAAGTCCTTTGGCAAGAGATGACGCTTTTCGTGTACCATTTGCACAAAGGTCTTGACTTCAACATTTGGAAAATCGCCATATTGTGGGTAAACAATGGAGAACATTTCAGCGGCGTGAGGAGACATACATACCACTGTTTTTGCACCGCTTTGGTTCAAGAAGGCAGATACACGCTTGGCATATTCGCCCAAGGCTTCTTCAAAGCCAAGTTCGTGCAAGAGGGCGCCAGAATAAATTTCTGTTTCGCCATCGTAGCAAATATCGTAACCCAAGGTTTTTAAAATGATGGCTGCTTTTTTATTGATAGAAAAGAACCTATCCTTGTCTTGCGCAAACACGCTGGCAAAGATTTTTTCTGGGGCCATACCGCTTTTGTGTACCAAATCGCGCATAGACATCATCCAGCCAAAAACTGGGTTGGAGGATGGCACGATGTCCATCACAGCAAGGAGTGAGTCCATAAATGGCAAAAGCTGATATTCACCACCGGTGTAGAATAAAATATCACCTTTTTTAGGCAGTTTGAGGTCCTGCGCCCACTCAGCGTTTTCTTTTGCACTTACGGCGAGCGGGTTGTCGTATTGCATGATGTTGTCCCGAATCAGCGTTAGTGTTTCAGGTAGTTGTTTTTCACCCATAATACTCTCCTCTATTTTTTTACTAAAATTACAATTTGACTAATTTTTATCTTACCATTTTTCCCTATGCTTGTAAACTGAGCCAAGGCGTGACATGGGCTAGCGACGGTCTTTGGAAAGCACCAAAATGCCATAGCCCTTGTGGATGGTAATCAAGGCCTCGTCGTGTTCCTTAAAGCAGTTGCTGATGAGCCTGCTTTCGCCAAAGGGCACGCTGTAATTGTCTAGCGGATAATAAAGGCCTTCTATAGAAAGGGTCATGCCGTCATCTGAAAATGGCACAATCCCTACATAGGCGTCGGTGCGCAAAAGACGATGCTCGCCTTCTCCCACATAGCGCAAGCGGTTGCCATCATCCCAAAAAACAACAGAACGGCCCTTTTGGCCTTCTGTTAAGAGCAGCATCATATTGGCCAGCTCGTGGTCCATACGGCCACCCAAGGCACCAATGACCACAAATTCCTCCACGCCTTTCTCGGTGAGGGCTTCTAGAGCCAGCTGGGTATCGCTATAATCCTTTTCGGCCGGATAGACTTTCTCTTCTACGCCAGCCTCTCTGAGCCATTGGCGCGTGTCGTCTTTAAGAGAATCCATATCGCCAATGATAAAATCTGGCACCACAGCGGCGCGCTTGCACAAATCTGCGCCCCCATCGGCACACAAAAGCGGCGCATCGGGATGGGCTTGGCGCAGCTCCTGTAACAGTGCAGGGCTTGGCGCAATGCCTCCTGTCACCAATATGCCCAAAGGCGCGTCTTTTTTTAGCAGGTCCTTGGTGTACATCATCCCAGCTTCACCAGCTTCACATCGTAGTTTTGCTCGCCGTAATCCACAATCATCCCATGCATTGGACTGTTACCGCATTCGTCCACATCGTAAATGAGGGTGCGCTTGTAGCTTGGCTGGCCGTTTCTTGGTGCAAAGCGAATATACACCACATCGTGCTCGCAAAGCGGCAATAGCGTCAAATCAACACGCTCCTTGCTCTTCGGTGCAAAATTTTTAAAGACGATGGCATCTGGCGCTGTCTCTGTGCCTAGGAAAATGTCCAACGTATCTTCTGTGCAGTTTTCTAACTCCAGCTTATAGGCATCCTTTGTTTTTTTCACCACATAAACAGCGGCGGCTCCAGCCACAGCAAGCGCTGTACCCTTTGCGAGGGTTTTCACCTTTGACATATCATCCATCCTTTCATTTAATAAGACTATTTCATCCAGGGTCTTGCATGCCCCGGTAGGTTTGATATACTAAACTATAGACTCCATTATATACAACTTTTTGAGCAAATGCCATTGCTCATTTGATGACAGTTTAGAAGGAACTGCTCGCTTAGAAAAGGAGAAACCCATGCTTACAAAAAACTCAGATATTAACGATATTCGCCATCTCGTCCTCACCCTTGTAGCCAAATACGCCTTTGAGGGTACCTTAGACGAAAAACGCGATGAAATTCCCTATGAGGTGGTCCCTGGCCACAAAGCCCTCTTCCGCTGCTGCGTATACCGCGAAAGAGAAATCGTTCGCCAGCGCGTACGTGTCGCCGAAGGCAAATTTCCTAGAGAAGGCCAATCCAATAAAAATATTGTGCAAATTTTGGACAGCGCCTGTGCAGAATGCCCTATCCAGCGCTTTGTTGTTACCGACAACTGCCAAAAATGCGCAGCCAAGAAATGCCTCAAGTCCTGCTCCTTCAACGCCATCACCATTGGCCGCGACAAAGCCTATATCGACCCTGATCTATGCAAGGAATGCGGCAAATGTGCCGAAGCCTGCCCTTATGATGCCATCAGCGACCACCAGCGTCCATGCAAGCGTAGCTGCCCTGTAGGCGCCATCAGCAAGGACGAAGACGGCATTGTAAGCATCGACGATGAAAAATGCATCCACTGTGGCACCTGCATCCGCAACTGCCCATTTGGCTCTATTGCTGAACTTTCTTATATTGTGCCTGTCATTGAGGCCCTCAAATCTGAAGAGCCTGTCTATGCCATTGTGGCTCCAGCCGCCGAAGGTCAGTTTGGCGAAGGTGCTACCATGGGTGACTACCGTGCCGCTCTCCTCGAGCTTGGCTTCACCGATGTGGTCGAAGTCGCCCTAGGCGCCGATCTCACTGCAGAAAGTGAAGCTCAAGAATGGCTTGAAAGCTACAAGCGCGGTCAAAAGAAGGTCACCTCCTGCTGCCCTGCCTTTGTGGCCATGGTACGCCGCCATTTCCCTCAGCTTTCTAATGCTGTATCTACCACCATTTCACCAATGGCTGCCACCTCTCGCTATCTCAAGTCCCTTCATCCAGATGCCGTCACCGTCTTTATTGGCCCATGCATTGCCAAAAAGAGCGAGGCAGTAGACGAGCACATTGCGGGTAACGCCGATTACGTTATGACCATCAAGGAATCTATGGCGCTTTTAAACGCCAAGGGTATTGTGATTAAGCCACAAGGCCTTTCCCTCCAGCAAGGCAGTATCTTTGCTCGTGGCTTTGCGCGCTCTGGCGGTGTTACCGATGCCGTTGTGGAATCCTTACAAGAAAAAGGCTTCACCGAAAGCATTGGCGTTTATCGTGCCAGCGGCGCCAAGGAATGCAAAATGGCCCTCACTCGCCTTGCTTTTGGCAGCTTAAACGAAAGCTTTATCGAGGGGATGAGCTGCGAAGGCGGCTGTGTCAATGGCCCTGGCTGCTATACCCCAGAAATTGAATCGAAGGCCGATCGCAAGAAGCTGCAAGCGCAAATGGACGATCGCACCATCACCTCTACTGTAGAAGAAGCGCGCAGTAATTGGCAAGGCAGTATGCACCGCGACACGATTTAAGCAAGGAGTAGTACATGGCACAAGTCACACAAAAAAAGACAAATGCAATGGTTCTTTTAGAGGCGCGTAACCTCAGCTGCAGCTTTGGCGAACGCGTGCTTTTTGACCATCTCAATTTATCCATCAACGAAGGCGACAAAATCGGTCTGATTGGCACCAATGGTGTGGGCAAATCCACCCTTCTCAAACAGCTTGCCGGTATTGACGCCGACAAGGACAGTGAATTTCTCACCTCCAACCAATTGGTGATGGAATATCTCCCGCAAAATCAGCCAATGGACGATAACAACACCGTCCTTGAGCAAATTTTTCATGGCACCTCTCCCCTTTTGGCCGTGGTGCGCCATTACGAGGATGCCCTCACTAGGGTAAGCGCCAACCCTAATGACGAGGCGGCCACCCAAGCCCTTTTAGAAGCGCAGGATGCCATGGACCGTGAAAGCGCCTGGCAGCTTGAGAGCAACGCAAAAAGCATCCTCCACCGTTTAGGTATTGACGATGCGAGCCAAAAAATTGCCACCCTTTCTGGTGGTATGCGCAAACGCGTGGCTCTAGCTGCTGCCCTTATTCGCCCAGCAAACCTCTTGCTTTTGGACGAACCGACCAACCATTTGGACTACGAAACCATCACCTGGTTAGAAAAAGAGCTTCACGAGCGCCAATGTGCCTTTGTCGTGGTCACCCACGACCGTACCTTTTTGGACCGCACCACCAACGTTATTATGGAGCTCGACAACAAAAAGCTCACGCGTTATGTAGGCAACTATTCTACCTTTCTTGAAGAAAAGGCGCAGCACGAAGCCGACGAAGCGCGCCAAGCCGATAAGCTCCGTAAGCTCTACAAGCAGGAATTGGCCTGGATGCGCAAGGGTATAGAAGCACGTCGCACCAAGCAAAAAGCGCGCAAGGAACGCTTTTACGATATTGAATCCAAGCTCACCACCGAAACCGACGAGCGCCTTGAGATGGATTTTGTTAATGCGCGCCTTGGCAAAAAAATCATCGAATGCGAAAACCTCTGCAAAAGCTTTGATGGCCGCGTGATTTTTAAGGATTTTTCTCATGCCTTTGTGCGCAACGACCGCATTGGCATTGTAGGGCCAAACGGTATTGGCAAAACCACCCTCCTCGATGTGCTCTCTGGCCTTACTCAGGCCGACAGCGGCCGCTTGGAAGTGGGTGAAACCGTTAAAATTGGCTATTACAAGCAGCAAAACCAAGATTTACCAATGAAGGAGCGCGTCATTGACTTTGTCAAGGACCACGGCGAATACATCCATCGCTCCGACGGCTCCCACCTCAGCGCCAGCCAAATGCTTGAAGCCTTCCGCTTCCGCTCAGACCAAAGCTACGGACCTATTTCTGCTCTTTCCGGTGGCGAGCAACGCCGCCTTTACCTCTTGAGCATTCTTATGGAGCAAAACAACGTCCTCTTTTTGGACGAACCAACCAACGACCTCGACATTGGCACCCTTCAGGTCCTTGAGGATTATCTTGAGCATTTCCCAGGCCCTGTTGTCACCGTTAGCCACGACCGTTATTTTCTAGATCGCATTTGCACCAGCATTCTCACCTACGAAAGCGATGGTCAAGCCAAGCTTTATGCCGGCGATTTTTCTAGCTATCTCGAAAAGCGTCCTGCTCCCGAAGCACCGAGTGAAGCTGTCGAAAAAAAAGAAACCACCGGCAAACAAAAGAGCGCGCCGAAGCTCAAGTTTTCTTACAAGGAACAGCAGGAATACGAACACATCGAAGAGGATATTGCCTTCTTAGAGGAAATGATATCACGCCTAGAAAAAGACATGGCCGCCAACGCCACCAGTTATTCCAAGCTCTTGGCTCTCACTGAGGAACGCGACAAAAACCAAAGCGAGCTCGACGCCAAATATCAGCGCTGGGCCGAACTTGAAGAAAAATTAGAACAAATCAACAACCAATGAGGTGACATTATGGCAGAAAAACCAAGCATCCACTCCACCTATCATTTTATCGACCTCTACGACGATTGGAGCGACTACGACTACGCCACCAAAGAAAACAAGATGGAGCAAATTGATAAGTACAATTTTGCCACAGGCAATTGGAACTACACCTTTGAAGAAATCGAAAACCGCACCTACGACGTGCTCCATGCCCTCACCACCCTAAACGATGAGGACATTGCCACCATCATGGTGCGCCACGAAAAGCGTATGCAACAAAGCTAACTCCGTGCCCGGCACACGCGCGTCGGGCATTTTTGCGCGCAAAAATACCGCATTGCAAATACATCGCAATGCGGCAACATTTAATCTACAAGAAAGACTGCGCGCAAGCCCATGGAATAATAGATTGGCAAAAAGTCCAACACCGAAATCCAGCGCGCGCCGTTTATTGAATCCTCCAAGTGAAGCTTTCCACCCTTTACACCATCAATGACCATCACGTGGAGGTTATAGTAAGCGTAGTATTCTTGGCCATCGGTGGTCCAGCTCACATTGGTCTCGCGCTTGCCAATTTCATCATCCACAGTGCCCCACACAATCACCGGCCCATCCTTATGTAGGCGCAGCAACACCTCGCTCAGTGGCACAAGGCTATGGGTTTTGGCTTTGAGCGTGGTGTTTTGCGTGGCCAAAAAGCTGTTGATGCCCTCGGCCAATGGTTTTTGGTAGCAGTAATAGCCATTGCCAAAGGGATTACCCAAATAGGCTTCATCGGGTGTGGCTGTGCCAAACTCCGCTTTCGGTAAATAATTCGCAGCAAAGTCTTCTGCGCTTATGTAGACTCCCTTGCCATTTAAGGCGACCGATGCCGACACCGACTCGCAGCCATTGGGAAGGGTTGGATATTGATTTTGCTGCGTCAAATTATATTCCACAGGCACAAAAAGAGCCACACAGCCAGCAACCACCAAGGCAATAAAGAGCGCCACGCACCCTTGAAGGCTCCGTTTTAAAAAATGTTTCATCCTTTTGCTCCTTTCGTTGTTCAAATAAAGACAGCTCATTTTAGCACGCACGAGCACAAAACAAAATAATTTCATCCACAATGCAACCAAATCTTGTCTAGTCAGGCACCTTGTAATATCCTATAATAGATGTTGACTTTTTTATTGAAAGGATGTGACGTATGCGCAACCAAAAACCATCACACCGCCGTCGTGGCTCAAACCGTATGCTCAAGGCTTTTTTAGGCCTTTTATTTTTGGTCTTGCTGATTCCCCTCGTCACACTGCTCATTAATCTTTTTGTGTGTATCACCACCGTGGGCAATATTAGCACAGAAGACGAGCTTTTGAACACCAACTGTGATTTTATTGTTGTTTTGGGTGCTGGCATTGAAGAGGATGGCAGCCCAAGCCCGATTTTAAAAGAGCGCCTCGATAAAGCCATTGCGCTCTACGAGGACGGTATTGCCGAGGACATCATCGTCAGCGGTGGCAACGATGCTGCTCAAAGTGAGGTCAGCGCCATGCGCAATTACCTCACCGACAACGACGTTCCTCGTAACGCTATTTTATCTGACACGCAGGGCGATAACACCTTCGCCAGTATTAGAGATTTGCGCGATATTTACGGCGCCCACTCTGTGGTCCTTGTAAGCCAACGCTTCCATCTGTATCGCGCCATTTATATTGCCGAAAAAATGGATATTGAAACCTACGGCTGTCCAGCCTCCATCTATCGCATCACCGACAGCGACCTCCTCACACGCGAATACTTTGCTAGGCTCAAGGATTTTTCTCAGTTTTTCGCCGATAAACTGCCCGAGCCCTTGGTAAGCGCCGTGGTCCGTCTTTATCACAACGTCATCCCACAATAAAAAGGAGCACCTTGTAGCGAACTTTCTCACTATAAGGTGCTCTTTTTATTATAACGTAAAACCAATGCCCAAAATGAGCATTCCTGCACAAACCACAGATACAATCATCGAAAGCGGCAGGAGAATATACACCATTGTGCGCCAGCCCTTTGAATACACATCATCCAAGGATACCGGCAGACGGAAACAGCCGCTGATTTGTTTTAAAGTCCATGTATGGTATTTTTTGCGTAAACGATGCATGGCCTTGATGATGGTTGCTAATAGGACGATTAAAAACACACCACCGCTTGCTATAGCCAAAAGGCCCGCTGTGCTGTCAGCAAAAATCCCGATAGGCACCTTTTCCACAAGGCCTAAAATCGGTGCTGGCAACATGGCGTTTAAATGAAAGGCATAGACAGCGCTCAAAGCAATGGCCAAAATGCCAATTAAAACAGCTGCATAAGAAATCACCGTCGTAATCACGCCCATTAAAACAGCAAAAAAGCTCAGCAACCCAATAAAAAAGCGCTTGAATACGCCTGCACTGCCTGTTTTTTTAAGTATGCTGCGGTTGCCATATTCCTTCCCGTCGTACTGATCAGCCAAGGCCACAGGATCTGGCAAGGATTGAATGATTTCTGTATCGCCAATGCCTAAGCTGTTTTGCTTGAAGAAATAATATTTAAAATCTGCAATCATATAATCTGCATCAGCCACATCTCTATCGGCCAACGCATGCGCAAGGGCGTTCATGTATTCGCCTCGCGTCATATACTCCATGTTCCAGCTCAAATGTCTTACCCCCTAGAAAAACTAGTTGATTTTCTTTGCGATAGCACGAGCAACCTTTGCAACCAATGGTTGTACAAAGGCAACAGCCTTACGCACAGCGTAAAATGCCTTCTTTGGCAAGGATTGCTTAGGCACTGCCGGAAAATCGTAATTGGCAGAGGTCTTGATGCCACTGTAGATGGTGGAAGCGCCAAAGCCCACAGGACGCACCTCAACGCCAGCGAGGCCAGCATCGCGGAACATTTGCGCAATTTCCTTGCGTGGTGGGAAGGTGCGAAGACTTTCTGCAAGCCAGGTGTAGGCTGAATAGCCATTAGAAATCTGTTCGCCACTGACTATATGGTCACCTAGCCATGGCACTACCTTGAAATAATAAAAATTGAAGAAAAGTCTTGCTGGTGGGAAGCTTGGTCGAGATACATCAATGCATACCACACGGCCGCCTTCTTCAGTAACACGCGCCATTTCACGAATGGCTTGAGGAATGTCGCTCACATTGCGAAGGGCAAAGCCGTTTGTTACAGCATTAAAGCTGTTGTCGGCAAATGGAAGGGCCAAGGCATCGCCTTGCACAAATTGCACATTAAGGTTTGGATGCTCGCTTTTCTTGGCTTCTGCAGCCTCAAGCATTTTTTCTGAAAAATCTAGGCCTACTGCCTGACCAAAGGAGCCCACAATGGCAGCCTGCTGATAAGTCATTTCGCCGGTACCGCAGCACACATCCAGACCGCGATCACCTGGCTTGAGGGCTGTTTTTTTCATAACGAGCTTTTGCCAACCACCAAGCATACCCCAGGTCATAAGACCATTCATAAAATCATAGTTGCCTGCGATGGAGTTAAACACTTCGTGTACATATTTTTCTTTGCGTTCTCCGTTCATACTGTTGTCCTTTCTATCGTCATGCGCTCTTCGATACGTTCAATATGGACGGCCTTGCCGTCACCATCAAGCTCAAGCAGCACCGCTTGGAAAAGAAAATGTTCGTCCTCGCTTTGCTGGTACTTTACGCGACGCTGGGTCACAAAGCGGTTGATGGAATTTTCTACCTTCATGCCCAAAACCGATTCTACAGGGCCAACCATGCCCACATCTGTTTGGTAAGCTGTGCCCTTTGGTAAAATTGTGGTGTCGGCCGTTGGCACGTGGGTATGAGTGCCCAAAACAGCACTGACCTTCCCGTCCAAATAATAGCCCATGGCCAGCTTTTCGGAGGTGGCCTCTGCGTGCATATCCACAATGATGTGCTTCACGCCCTGCGCGTGCAAATCGTCCACCACCTGCATAATATCCTGAAACGGCGAGGTGAGTGTGGACATATACACATTGCCCATGGCCACAATCACAGCCACCGAGCGATGGTTGGCCTCTGTGAGTGTCCAGCCGCGCCCCGGCGTAGCTGGCGGGAAATTAAATGGGCGCACAATATCGTCATTTTCATCAATAAAATGATAAATTTGCGCCTGGTTCCACGCATGGTTGCCCAAGGTCACCACATCTACGCCAATCCCTTTGAGCTGCTCGTACTGCTTAAGGTTCAGTCCATTTTGGGTGTGAATGTTTTCGCCATTGGCTATGATTAAATCTATGGTGTGTTCTTTTTTCAAGCGACGGATGGAACGTTGCGCCATCTCAATAGAATCAGGCGTTACCATATCGCCAATAAATAAAATGTTCATGCTTTTACTCCTGTCTATATTGCCACTTAATAATAACACCTTTGCCCAAAGCTGGCAACGCGCTCACCGATGGCAATAAAAAAAACGCACTCACGTTTTTTCGGCGAGTGCGTCGACGTTAGGAAGCTCACGGGATTCGAACCCGCAACTCAGGTGCCACAACCTGTATGATGCCGTTTCAACATTATTCCTTTCGACTTAAGCACATTATACCAAGGTAAAGTCTTTTTGTAAAGTCAATTATAGACAATTGCGGTTTGCCTTTGCTTATGATTATATTAGCCATGTCCATCAAAAGCCCTACAATAGGCTCCTATATTTTCCGGCTTTCTACAGGAACAAGAAAGTTTTTTCTATTTGTATATTTTATAAAGACCGAACCCTTTTCTTTACCGAATTAGTCAGCTCTAATTTTGACGTTTCGCCAAAACCAACGGCGCTGTTTCTTTTAAGAAGAAGGCACCCACAAGCTCAATCACTGGCAAAATCATGAGCAAATACATCACCATGGTGAGGCCCAAAATATTAGAAAGGGCACCTACGAGCACAGGCGCAACCACGCCACCCATAAATTCGCCAGCTGCCGGCGAAAAAGAGGTCGCCGTTGCCACAAGCTGCGGCGGTACCGATTCGCTCGGCACCACGCTGTTTAAAATAGCCATTCCTCCCGACACAAAAAGAGAGGCGCAAGCAATCGCCAAGGTCATCATAAAGGCTGGAAGTGGCACAAAAATAAAGGCCATATAGCAGAGTCCACCAATGATGGTTGCACCAATGGCTGTTGTTTTGCGGCCAATATAGTCCGACACAATCGGCGCACAAAATTCTCCAATAAAGCCACCAATACCAAAGCCTGCAAAAATCGCCCCAGCCTCCACGGCGCTTAGGCTCTTTGCTTCCATCAAATAGAGGATGGTAAACGCTGCCACTGCAAAATACCACATCATTCCAGCGCAAGCCAAAGCTGTACTTAGGATGACATTTTTGTAAGCAAAAAGCTCCTTAAAGCTGTGCTTTTCACCGCTCTCCTCTCGGTAGCCACGTGGAATTTTGTGGCCAAGGACAAAAATAAGTGCAGCCGTCAGCATAACAAGGGCTGCCATAATAAGAAAGGATCCACGCCAGCCCGCCTCGCTTGCACCAATGCGCGTAAACACCAAGGATCCCAAGGCAGAGCCTACCAAGCTAAAGCTCGACATGGCCACGCCAAAAAAGAGTCCGCGTTTTCTAGGGTCGCTCTGCTCAGCCAAAAAGGACAAACTTGGTGAACACATCGAGCCACAGCCAAAGCCCACAATGGTCACAAGCACGTAAAGCATCACCACGTTTTGCGCCATTGCCATGGCTCCTAAAGCCAAGGCGCCAACAAAAAGGCCTGGCACCATCACCTTCACCTGACCAATTTCATCGGCCTTTCTGCCACAAACAATAATAGATGTGGTCCAACAGAGGGCCAAGGTTGCCGTTAAGTACCCATTATGCTGGGTAGAGAGGCCAAATTCTGCCGATAAATATGGAAACAGGAAGGACACACAGTTGTGCGCCAATCCACCAAAACTCCACGCGAGCACCATCAAAAAGAGCGCGCGCCATTGGTAACCAAATGTTTTCATTTTTTCACCCCTTCGTTTTATATACAAAAATGGAACAAAGGATAGGCTCCCTTGTTCCACGTTGTCTTTCAATTAAAAAGCCAAATCGTTTTCGTCTTCTTCCTCTTCCTCTGCTGCTACACAGAAGTTGTCGGCTTCGGCCATGGTGTATTCCCAGGTGCCTTCAATGTCTGTGCCTACAGCTGTACCGCAAGGCTCTGCACCAGGGAGGCGGAATTCCTTGTTGTCGATTGGTGCAATGGCAACCTCTGTTGGTGCCTCTACTTGTGGCACGTAATCGTATGGATAACGGTAGGCGCGATACACCTCGTTGAGACCAGGATAAGCGCTGTAGCAATATGGGCTCACATATTCCCATACCAATTCGCACGCGCGGGTCACTTCCAAAATACGGCCATCCATACCAACGGTAATCATGGTGTTGCCATTAGGAAGGCGTTGCGCGCCACTAATGAGTGGGCTGTAAAGATGGTTGGAGCTAAATGGCACCACAAGCCCAGCTTCCTTTGGAGAATATTGCCATACAATTTGCAAGGTTACAGGGTTAATTTCAAGCACGCGTGAGTAATCGCGGCGCGCCACCTTGAGCCCTACCTTAGAATTGATGTCTGGAGAGCCATAGCCAGCCCAGCCACCATTGTCAAAAATAAGAATGTTGCCAGCGCCTGGAAGGCCTTGCGGAATCATATGTGAAAGGTGAGGGCCGATGATATTACCAATGCGGCGCAATTCCTTGGTGGATGAAAAGTCAGGACCAAGCTTCCAAACAAATTCACCTGTTTCCTTGCTAATAATGGCCAAGAAGTTTGCTTCGCGGCTATCAAAAATGATATTTTTAGGGTTGAAACGTTCGTCGCCCTTGTCGTACCATTTGTTAGGACCAAGCTCGCTCATGCAGTTGATGTGGAGCCAGTCGCCCATGCCACCGCCACACTTGTGCATATTAGGATCGCGTGCGAGAACGTTCTTTTGGATTTCATCAAAGCCGATTTCCTTAAAGTGCTCGTTTGCGTGCCATTGCCAAAGGATGTTGCCTTCCCAGTCAATTTCTAAAAACACATCATCGCAGAGGTTTTTATCACTGATTTGTGGGTTCACAATGTTTTCGTGGCAGAGAATCAAAGAATTACCACTTTCGGTCTTGCATTCCATCTCTGGCACATAATAGCCAACAGGGTTGCCCTCTCTTTGATAATCGTGGTGCTGACGCGCCATCCATTGTGGTGTTTCGCCTGGGTCTTCGATAAATTCATGCTTGTCAAACTTCCACACAACCTTGCCGTCCCAGTCAACCTGAACCACATCGCTCATGTCCTGATAACCGTATTTGTCGGAGCGTTCGCCCAAAGAGCCCATGACAAAGCCGCCCTTTAGGAGCTTATTTGGAAAGCCTCTGAGCTTGTTCCACACCTTGACCTCGCCGCCGTTCATGTTGACAAGCACAGCACCTAGGTCTGGCGCATTAAAAAGTGTATAACCATTGTAGCATTTTTCTGGATTGTAAATAGTTACCCCTGTAGGGAATTTGGATGGACTACCCATTGATTGTATCTCCTTTCAAAATAAACGCATCTATTACATAAGCCCCAAAATGAACCAGTATGGAATGCACAAGAGCCCCACCATGAGGAAAGCACCCACAAAGCGCATACACAATACCTTTACTGTGGTTTTGTATTCCATAAGACCAAAGCTGTAGCAAACCAAAAGAATAGCATATTCGTAAGGGAAAGCGTAAACGTCGGTTGCAATATTAAGCGCATACATCACTGGCTGTGGATTGAAGCCAAAGGACAAGGCAAGTTGCGCAAACATTTCAGAGAGGCTGAAAATAATAGCGAGTGGTGTGAGAATAAAGTTGGCAAGAGCACCAATAGTGAAGGTACCAAAGACCATAGCAATTGGAGATGTGCCAAGCACTGGGCCCACAAGGTTGGCCACCATTTGCACAACACCAACGCTGCCACCAACAGTACCAATGGCCATAGCGCCAGCCATCATAAATAGAATGTTAAAATCTGCTGTATCGGTAAAATCTTCTCGTGTCACAATGCCAATTTGTGGCACAAACAAAAGAGGAATGAAGCAAGCTGCCAAAAGGAAGGCATCAAGGCCAAACATTGGAGCAATGATATAGTCCAAAACGAGGAGCACCATGGCCACGAGCACACAAATTTCGCGACGAGTGATTTTTCCGAGCTTGTTGCGGCAAGCTTCAAGCTCTTCACGCGCATCGAAGCAACGACCATCACCAAGACGAATGCCCTTTAAGATACAGAACACACCCAAAAGGGTCCAAGCAAGGCCAGGTACAAGGTTGTGCAAAAGCCAGGTAAAATAATCCATTTGATACTGTGGCATATCCGTTACCACATTGCGGTACACGCTCATGAGCTGAATGCCATTGCCACCTGTCATGGTAAGAATGGATGGGCCACTCATGCCAAAGAAAGCTGCCAAACCAAGAGCCGTGGCTTCCTTGCTCTTAAAGGGAATTTCCAACGCGCGGCAAATACCAACAGCAATGGTGGTAAAAATAACTGCTCTTGCAAAAGAGTCTGTAATAATGAAAGATAACACAAGGCCGCCCAGGGAAAAGCCCCACACAAGGCCCTTGAGGTCACAGTCCATTTTAAGCAAAATACTGTAAGCCATGCGCTTGGCAACGTTGCTCTTATCGGCTGCCACACCAAGGAGAATCATGGCTGCAGACCCCCATACAACAGTGTTGGAATAAGAAGCGAACGCTGTTGTTGTATCGGCTGTGCCCAAAATCACATACAAGCATGGAATCGCAAGCCCCGTAGCCTCTACAGGAATGATGGTGGTCATCCATGAAAGCACACCCCACATGGTGACGGCCAAGAAGCTTTGTACGCCATAATCCATATTCAGTGGTAAAAAGTAAAACACAATTGGTAGGCCAAAAACCAGCAACCATTTTGCCATTAGGCCTGCATCTAAACCCTTTGTTTTTTGCGTCATTGCAAAAATCTCCCTCCCAGCTGCCGTTTTGTAGCGGTCAGCTCTTTTTAGTGATTGTCGCTGGTTATGATATGTTATAAGTCCCTTGCGACAAGATTATTCTATCCATAAGCCATATTTATTTATAGTAGTGGCCACTACATTTTTCTAGAAATTTGCTATAATAAAAAAAGATATCACGAAAGGAGCGCTCATCATGTCCGCATTGAACGAAGATATATTGAAGTATCTCTCTGTATCTCCCTTTCATCTGCCCCAGCTTTTCCAAACAGATCACAGCGCTTTTATGCCTCTCTTTGAGCAAGAAGGCACCCTGCTCAACCTCAAAAAGAAAGACGTCATTGTCTCTCTCAACACCCAAACCGATACCGTTTATATTTTAAAAGACGGCCTCATTCTAGAGAGCACCACCAACCCCAATGGTCTAGAAAAAAGCACGCTCTTTTTCCCTGCCTATCCCATTGCCTTTCTAAGCTCCATCCACCACCTGCCGACGGTCTATTCGGTGCGCGCCTTTACCGATGCGCAGGTCATTGCCATTCCCTACACCAACTACCTCAAGCTGATGCAGCAAAACCTCGCTCTCATCGATGTGTCGCTGCGCTTTATAAGCTTTGACTCACGCAACGCCAACACCCTTGTGCTGCAAAACTACTCCTGCTCCACCCTTGAAAAAATTTACCAAACCATCTATTGCTACCACCTAGCCTGCCAATACTTTGCTCCGCTCAAAGCTGTCACCCTCACACAATCGCTCCTAGCTACCCTTTCGGGCGTGCACCGTACCTCTGTAGCCCACGCCATCAAGCAGCTCAAAGAAGAGGGCATTATCAAGCTTGAAAAAAAGAACCTCACAGTGCTCGCGCCCGAGACCTTGCTCACCATGGCCTTTAGCAATTTGCTCTAGCCCCGCCACCCCTTGCAAACGGCTGTGGCATTCGCTAATATAATACATAATTGTGGTTAAATATTTGAAGGCAGGTGAATCATGACAGGCTATTACACAACAATTATTTTTCTTAGCATCTTCGCCATACTCACCATGATTGCCTGTGTGCTCTCCAGCAACGACCTTGCCAAAAATAAACGCATCCTATTTCTGGCGCTTTTCATCAACAGCGATTACCGCGTCATTTATCTTTCTCTTGCTATGACAGCCATTTTTCTCTTTGTCTTTTATAGCGAAATGGTCCAGCAGCTCGATGGCCTTACAGGTCTTATGAACCGCCACGCCTACGAGATTTGCCTCTCTCAGCAGGAGGATGCATGTGCAATCATTTATTTTGATGTGGATAAATTTAAAGACATCAACGACACCTATAGCCACACCTTTGGCGATGGGTGCCTGCGCACCATAGGCCACCAGCTCTAACAAAGCTACCAAGCCAATGACAAATGCTTTCGCATAGGCGAAGATGAGTTTTGTGTGGTTTTAACCAAAAACCTTGATCTCATAGGGACGCTCAACGCAGGTATTCTTCAGCAAATGGCCAATTTGCGCCAAGAGGAGCCACGACTCCCACACATCTCCCTCGGCTATGCCATCTACGACCCAAAAACCAACAACGCTCAAGATGCCATCAACGAAGCCGATGCCAATATGTATGCCTACAAGCAAGTCCATAGATAATATAAAGAAGCCATCGCTCCGCTTACTAGGAACGATGGCTTTTTTTTTGATGTCACGCCCATAAAGCTGCGTTCACTCCACAATCCCACCGACTGCACGTTGTTGTAATTAATAATCCTCGTATCAAACAAACCCATACATTCACCCCACTTTTTTGCATACCTTCATGATAGCATCGCCACTTGTCAATAAATAGCGTAAGTTAAACACGCTCTTTTGCTTGTATCTCACAGCCAAATTGGGTATAATAGAAAAATATGTCATGCTTGAATATCATTTCCGAAAGGACGAGGAATTAAATGAAATTAGGTATTGTTGGTCTTCCAAATGTTGGTAAGAGTACACTTTTTAATAGTATTACAAAGGCTGGGGCCGAAAGTGCAAACTATCCTTTCTGCACCATCGACCCTAACGTTGGGGTAGTATCTGTGCCAGACGCGCGCTTGCAGGTTCTTAGCGATATGACCCACAGCCAACGCATTTTGCCAGCTGCTATTGAATTTGTTGATATTGCTGGTCTTGTAAAGGGTGCCTCCAAGGGCGAAGGCTTGGGCAACCAGTTTCTTTCTAACATTCGCGAATGCGATGCCATTGTACACGTGGTACGCTGCTTTGAAGATACCAACGTCATCCACGTAGACGGTTCCATCGACCCAATCCGCGACATTGAAACCATCAACCTTGAGCTTATTTTCTCCGATATGGAAATGGTGGAACGCCGCCAACAAAAAACCGCCAAGGGCACCAAGATTAACGACAAAAAGCTCATCCACGAGGATGCTATGCTCAAGCGCCTCTATGCCCATCTCGAAGGCGGCCAATCTGCACGCACCTTTGAATGCAAGGACGAAGAAGAAGAGCTCTACTTCAACCAAATGGCCCTTCTTACCTCCAAGCCAATCCTCTATGCAGCCAACGTCAGCGAAGACGACGCTGCAGAAGGCAATGAATACGTAGAAAAAGTACGCGCCTTTGCTGCCGAAGAAGGCTCCGAAGTCTTCATCATCTGCGCCCAAATAGAAAACGAAATTGCTCAGCTTGAACCTGAAGAAGCCAAGGAATTTTTGGATTCCCTAGGCCTCACCGAAAGCGGCCTTGACCGTTTGGTAGCCGCCTCCTACAAGCTTTTGGGCCTCATCAGCTTCATCACCACCGGCGAAAAAGAAACCCGCGCTTGGACCATCACCAAGGGCACCAAGGCACCTCAAGCCGCCGGCAAAATCCACTCCGACTTTGAACGTGGCTTCATCCGCGCCGAAGTTGTCAGCTACGACGACTTCGTCACCTACTCCGGCTACACCGCAGCCCGCGAAGCCGGCAAGGTTCGCCTAGAAGGCAAAGAATACGTCGTAAAAGACGGCGACATCATCGAATTTTTGTTTAACGTATAATAGAAAGAACGACCATGCAAGAGCAGCCATGATGCTCCTGTATGGTCGTTTTCTTATGCGCCAAAAACCAGCTTGCGCGCTTACTCAGTTGCATCTCCGTAAGTCGCAAGAGATTCAGCTACGTATCCACAGCAGTATACTGCCAACTCTTTGCATCTCTAGCTGTAGCATTCACCGCCAATATCATAGTTATGTAATCCTCACTGTTCGACACTGCTGTCGAAGCATCCCACTAATGGATAATTTTCCATCAGTGATTCAATCATTGCTTGCATACATGTTCTTTAACATTTTTACTGTTCAACTTGGACTTGCAATTTATGAGAGTATTTTGATACCTATATGCCCATAGAATGATTGAGTGAACACGAACACATATATAGCGCACATACAAAAAGGCTCATCAAAAAGCAAACGCTTTCTGATGAGCCTATTCTTTTACTTATTTTTTTGTTGTGCGGCGAGGGCTTTAGCTGCTTGTTGCTTGAGCCATGCGTTGATGAATTCGTCGATTTCGCCGTCCATGACTGCGCCTACGTTGCCTTTTTCGTAGTTGGTACGGTGGTCCTTGACCATGGTGTATGGATGGAACACGTAGGAACGGATTTGGCTGCCCCAGCCGATTTCTTGCTGGTCACCTTGGAGGCGGGCAATTTCTGCTTCCTGTTCCTTGATTTTTTCTTCTACAAGGCGGGAGGTGAGCATTTTCATGGCTGTAGCACGGTTTTGAATTTGGGAGCGTTCGTTTTGGCATTGCACCACGATGCCTGTTGGCAAGTGAGTAATACGAACGGCAGATTCTGTTTTGTTAACGTGCTGACCACCGGCACCACTGGCGCGGTAGGTGTCGACCTTGAGGTCCTTGTCTTCAATGACGATGTTGGTGTCGTTGTCTACTTCTGGCATGACTTCTACAGCCGAGAAGGAGGTATGGCGACGGCCGGAGGCATCAAATGGAGAAATGCGCACCATACGGTGAACACCCTTTTCGCTCTTGAGATAACCGTAGGCATTTTCACCGGTGATTTGAATGGTCACGCTCTTAATGCCGGCTTCATCGCCATCGAGATAGTCGAGGACTTCTACCTTGTAGCCGCGGCGCTCTGCCCAACGCACGTACATACGATAGAGCATTTCTGTCCAGTCTTGGCTTTCGGTGCCGCCTGCTCCTGGATGGATGGACAAGATGGCGTTGTTGTCGTCGTATTCACCATTCATGATGGTTTCTAGCTCAAAAGCGTCGAGCTCTTTGTTGATTTCGGCGAGGTTGGCGATGATGTCCTGCTCCATGTCTGGATCGTCCTCTTCCTTGGCGAGCTCAAACATCACATCGAGGTCATCAATTTTTTCTGCAAGGGCGTTGTAATGCACAACCTTGCTTTCTAGACGTTTCTTTTCTTGCATGATGGTTTGGCCGGCTTCTGGATTGTTCCAAAAATCTGGCGCAGAGATGATTTCATCAATTTCTGCAATGCGTTTTCTTCTTCCTTCTAAATCAAGGGATTCGCTGAGGTCATTCAGCGTTTGTTTGGCTTCTTCAAAGGCTTTATGCACTTCGTAGTCCATGGTTCCACTCCTTTTTATAAAAAGACAAAGCTAGAAAATTCCAGCTTTGTCCAAGTTGTTACGCGTTTTTTCCGCAGCAATGCTTATATTTTTTGCCACTGCCGCATGGGCATGGATCGTTGCGACCCACTTTTTGCACGCTGACCGGTTTCTTTTTAACAGGTTCTTCATCGCCATGACGTGCATTTAAAATATCGGTACGTTCCTTTGGTTCTTCTGCTGCCTGCTGGGTTTCTTCTGGACGACGCAGAGTTACCGCAAAGAGCGCGCGGATGGTGTTGAACTGAATGTTGTAGGTCATATCGTTGAACATATCGAAGGATTCGTTGCGATATTCATCGATTGGCTTATGCTGTCCATAAGCACGAAGGCCAATCCCTTGACGCATTTGATCCATGGCATCGAGATGTTCCATCCAGCTGCTGTCTACAAAACGGAGAAGCATATTGCGTTCAAAATCGTGGAAGATGTCTTCGCCGAGCTCTGCTTCCTTTTCTTTGTAACGTGCATGGGCCTTGGCCTTTATTTCGTCACGCACTTCACTGCTGTCCATGTTTGGATAGTTGCTGGTATCTACACCATCTGGGAAGATGAAAATTTCCATAAGACGTGTTTGGAGCTGTTCTAGGTTCCATGCTTCTGGGAATGGTTCGCCGTGAGCAGCTTCGTCACACACAGTGTCAACAAGCTTATCAATCATGGCCTCGATGCTTTCTTCCATGTTTTCGCCACGGAGCACCTGACGGCGTTGATTGTAGATGATTTCACGCTGCTTGTTCATGACATCGTCATATTCGAGGATGTTTTTACGAATTTCAAAGTTGCGGGATTCTACGCGCTTTTGCGCATTTTCAATGGTACGGCTAACCATGCGGTTTTCGATTGGCATTTCATCGTTCATGCCAACCTTATCCATAATGGATGGCAGAGATTCGGCACCAAAACGGCGCATAAGGTCGTCTTCTAGAGAAATATAGAATTGTGTATGACCTGGGTCCCCTTGACGACCACTACGACCACGCAGCTGGTTATCAATTCGGCGAGATTCGTGACGCTCGGTACCAATGATGTAAAGACCGCCGGCTGCAACTACAGCGTTTTTATTTTTCTCAACCATAGCGCGTGCACGTTCTAGGGCTTCGCGATGCATTTCTGGGGTAATTTCTTCCTCACCCTTGTGTTCCTTAGCGAGGATATCGTCGGCAATCAATTGAGGGTTGCCGCCGAGCACAATGTCGGTACCACGGCCGGCCATATTGGTGGCAATGGTGACGCTCTTTTCTTCACCGGCCTGGGCAACAATGAGCGCTTCTTGCTCGTGGTATTTGGCATTCAAGACCTTGTGTGGCACACCACGACGTTTTAAGATATCGCTGAGCTTTTCACTCTTTTCAATAGAAACAGTACCCACCAAGACTGGTTCGCCCTTGTCATAAAGCTCTTGTACCTTTTCGGCAACGGCTTCAAACTTGCCATCTTCAGTGCGGTAAACAATATCCGGCGCATCTTCGCGGGCGATTGGCTTGTTGGTTGGCACAATAACAACGTCCATGCCATAGATGGCGCGGAATTCGTCTTCTTCTGTTTTTGCGGTACCTGTCATACCAGCAAGCTTTTTGTACATACGGAAGTAGTTTTGGAAGGTGATGGTGGCCAAGGTTTGGCTTTCCTTTTCAATCTTCACGCCTTCCTTTGCTTCAATGGCTTGATGCAAGCCTTCGCTGTAGCGACGCCCATACATAAGACGACCGGTAAATTCGTCAACGATGATGACCTCGCCATCCTGCACCACATAGTCGCGGTCACGCTTCATAATCACTTGCGCCTTGAGGGCTTGGTTTACGTGGTGAGCGATTTCTACATTAGCTTCGTCGGTCAGGTTTTCAATACCCAGGATGGATTCTACGTGCTTAGTACCCTCTTCGGTAAGAGCAACACTTTTGAGCTTTTCGTCGAAGGTATAATCCTCTTCGTTTTTGAGCTTACGCACCACGCCCACCATTGGGGTGTAGAGGTCCTTTGCCTTGGCAGCTGGGCCAGAAATAATCAGCGGTGTACGCGCTTCGTCGATGAGGATGGAGTCCACTTCGTCAACGATGGCAAAATTGAGCGGACGCTGTACCATGTTTTGCTCATGCATCACCATGTTGTCGCGCAAATAGTCAAAGCCAAATTCGTTGTTGGTACCGTAGGTGATGTCGCAGTTGTAGGCATCCTTACGTTCCATATAGTCAAGTCCATGTACAATTAGGCCAACGCTTAGGCCGAGGAAATTGTACAATGGAGAAAGCTGCTCAGCGTCGCGGCGTGCGAGGTAATCGTTTACGGTAACAACGTGCACACCCTTGCCTTCTAGGGCATTGAGGTAAACGGGCGCTGTGGCCACGAGGGTTTTACCTTCACCAGTTTTCATTTCGGCAATGCGACCTTCGTGGAGCACGTGACCACCCATGATTTGCACATCAAAGTGGCGCATACCCAAAATGCGGTCGGAGGCTTCGCGCACAACGGCGAAGGCTTCAGCCATAATATCGTTTAGGGTTTCGCCTTTTTCAAGTCGTGCCTTAAACTCAGGGGTTTTTGCTGCCAATTCTTCGTCAGATAAAGCCTTTAAGGCTTGCTCAAAGCTGTTGACGCTTTGGGCAAACTTTTCTAGCTTTTTCACATCTTTTTTATTGTCGTCAAATACTTTTTTTAACCAAGTATCGATACCCAAATTATTCACTCTTTCCTATGTGATGATGGTTGTTCGCCAACTATACGTGGCGAATAGCTACACTTTAACCACGTTATTATACCACATAGCCCCATAAACTCAAATATTTATCCCGTCATTTGGCCCTCGTCACCAATTCTTAATGGAAATAACACAAAAATATTGTCCTATTATTGAATATTCTAAAAAACAAATATTGTAATTTATTGCTTTGTGCATTATAATAAACTTAATTCATAGATGATATAAATTTAATTTCTCTATAGTGCAAGCGAAGGAGGTAACTAGCAATGACCATGTCCGATGCAGCCGTACTCCAAGATATAGTAGATGGTAGTGAGCGTTTTAGCAAAACAGCCTCTATGCTAAAGCTACTGAGCAATCCCAACCGTCTAATGATTTTATATATTCTTGCTGATGCCCCTAGGAGCGTAAACGAAATCCACGACATCATCACAAAGGCTTCCAGTATTTCTCACAGCTCCCTCTCGCAGCACTTGGCTCTTCTGAGAGCTCACAAAATCGTATCATTCAAAAAAACAGGGCAAATGTCCATTTATAGCATCACCGACCAGCGTTTTTTAGAACTTTTGAAGATGCTTAAAGAAATAAATGTATAAGGCCCTTGAAATATTCAATATTTTCACTATAATGATTATTATAAGGTTTAACCTTATTTTATAAAATAACTACAAGCAATTGTGGAAAGGATGGTCTATATGAACATCACAATTAAAGGACGCAATATTGAAGTTACCCCTGCTTTAAAGGAATACGTTGAAAAGCGTTTCGCAAAGCTTGAAAAATATTTTTACAATGAAATGCAGGGCACTGTTACCTTGGTTGTTGAAAAGGACGAACATCGTGCCGAAGCAACCATTCCTCTAGGCCGCTACATTCTCCGCGCTGAGGAATCTTCCGACGATATGTATGCATCCATCGATGCAGCATCCGATAAAATCGAACGCCAAGTGCGCAAATATAAAACCCGCATGAACCGTAAGGGCAAACAAGCCAAGGCTGAACCAATGTTCTCCGCTGCTATTGAAGCTGAAATTCCTGATGATGATCTTAGCGATGTAATCAGCAAAAAGAAAACCTTCACCTTGAAGCACATGGATGTGGAAGAAGCTATTCTTCAAATGGAACTCGTGGATCACGATTTCTACATCTTCCTCAATGCTGCAACCGACAATGTAGGCGTTGTATACCGCCGCAAGGATGGCAGCTATGGTCTTATCGACCCACAAATGTAAACAAACAAAACGACGCGCATGTCTCAGACATGCGCGTTTTTTTGTTGCAACTTAGGCTTTGTGGTTTTTGAAGTAATCGTGAGCCACCTGCACGTAAAGAGCTACGCCAATTGGTAAGGCCTTGTCGTTAAAGCGTACGTGTGGGTTGTGCTGAGAGGCACCCTTCCCGTCACCCACTGCCGCACCAAAGGTGAGATAGCACGTTGGCACCACTTGGCTAATGGCTGCAAAGTCTTCGGAGGCTAGGCCATGGAGCATTTCAAGGGTGTGAAAATTTGGATTTAGGGCGTGGATGCTTTGTACACATTCTTCCATGAAGGCTTTATCGCAGCGCACGTCATCGGCGTTGTTTAGAATTTCAAAGCTGCTCTTGGTGCGGCTCATCAAATCTACACCTTGGAGAATTTCTTGAATGCGCGCAATCATGTAGTCGCGTTTTTCTAGGTCGAAGGCGCGCAATGTGCCTTGAAGCTCTGCGCTGTCTGGAATGATGTTGGACGAAACACCGGCATTGAAGCTGCCAATGGTGAGGACCACCTCTTCTGTGCCACCGCATTCACGAGCAATGAGCTCTTCTAGGGCGAGATAGGTGTGCACACCAGCATGGATTGGGTCGATGCATTCGTTTGGCATGGAGCCATGGCCGCCTTGGCCTTGTACATGAATGGCAAAATTGGTGCAGCTTGCCATGGCGTGCTCACCATAACAAAAGACGCCTACTGGAATTTGCGCAATGGCGTGGGCTGCAAAGGCTGCATCAACACCTTCCAAATGGCCTTGGCGCACCACTTCTTTGGCGCCGCTCATGGTTTCTTCGCCTGTTTGGAAGAGGAAACGCACGCGTCCACCGAGTGTTTCTTCCTCTGCCTTGAGGATAGAAAGCGCCCCGAGCAAAACAGTAGCATGCAAATCATGGCCACAGGCGTGCATACAGCCGTTGGTCGAAGCAAAGGTTTCTCCGCTTTCTTCTTTGATTGGCAGAGCATCTATATCGCTGCGCAAAAGCAAGGTGCGTTCGCCTTGCCCCAATTCGCCGAGGATACCGGCACCATTTGGCAGGATTTGATGCGTAAGATTCATTTTGTCGAGCTCAGATGAAATATAGGCAGTGGTTTGTGGTAAATCCATGTCCACTTCTGGAATTTGATGCAAGTGATGGCGCCAAGCCACAAGCTGGCCACTAAGGCCTTGAGCGCGTTCTAAGAGGTTTGTCATATCAACACATCCTTTGTTGTAATGGTTTTATTATATCGCATAATTAAATGGTTGGGTAGATTGTAAAATGACGTTGAACAATAAAAATGACCCATGATGCTCTCTTTTGGTAGAATGAAGTTACCACACAAAACCTACTGGAGGAGAACATCCATGAGT
>CAKQDL010000022.1 GCA_934229395.1 uncultured Peptococcaceae bacterium
GACGACTTTCATCTTAAATTCAAAACTGTATTTTGCCAAAACAAAACGACCCCCAATCGCTAGATTTTTAGGTCTAACGTTTGGGGGTCGGCTCACACCGTTTTGCACGGGATCGAGCGTTCTTTTTCATTGCTTTCGTTTTTTAGTACGCAAAATAGTTGTTCAAACCATTGAAAATACCTTGCGCAAGTTTTTCTTGGTATGCGTCGGTAGCAAGTCTTGCTGCATCCTCTGCATTGGACAAGAAACCGCATTCAATAAGTGCGCATGGCACTTCAGTTTCACGGGTTACAGAAAAATTGGCGTATTTGATGTAGGCTGGTTGGCCTGTTGCCGCAGCAAGGGCTTGGTTGATTTCTGCACCAAACTCGTTGCGCATATCTTCTTGAGCTGCAGAGGTCATGCGAAGACTGCCAGTGTAAAGCCAGGTACCAATACCACTTGCGGATTGGTTGGCAGCACTATCGCCGTGAAGCTCAATAAATGCATCTGCGTTGTTGTCGTTGGCCACAACAGAGCGTTGATAGAGGGTCATATTGATTGGGCCTTCGGTGTCACGAATCATGATAACCGTTGCGCCAGCAGCTTCCAATTTGTCGCGAAGCTTTAAGGCTACAGGTGTATTGAAAGCGACTTCATCCAGACCATTGTGAGGGCTCACTGCACCTCTGTCGATGGTGCCACCGCTATATACACCGTGACCTGCACTTACCACAATCACCTTACCAGCTAAGCCCTTAGTGCCGTTCTTATGCTTGGCGACGGCTGTCACAGTAAAGGCACTGCCGTTTAAATCTAAACGGAAATAGCCGCCGTC
Source organism: uncultured Peptococcaceae bacterium (assembly GCA_934229395.1). Classification (GTDB taxonomy): domain Bacteria; phylum Bacillota; class Peptococcia; order Peptococcales; family Peptococcaceae; genus UMGS1590. The sequence continues at coordinate 818 of CAKQDL010000022.1, forward strand.
GGTGACATTGGCAGTCATGCGCACAGCATCCCCACTGATGTTTTCAACCTTGAAGCCGTTGAATGGTGCCAAGTTTTCAGCAGGTGTCCAGGTGCCAGAAGCAACCTGAGCGCCAGAGATTTCAAGAACAATCTTGTTGCCATCGTTTGAAACAACTTTTGGCGTCCCAGTACCAAGGTTAAAGGTGATGCTTGCCTGGCCTTGGATGCTTGTTTTGTTGCTCACAACAATGGTGCCGCTTTGCATATCGGTAGAATTGTTGTTATCGCTTGGTGGGTTGACGCTAGGTTTACTTGGGTTTGCGCCGCCGTTATTGTAGAGGGACACATAGTCCTTTGATACATAGGCATCGGCGCCTGTACTGGTCTTGATTTTGTACCAGTTGCCAGATTCGCCAGTTACTTCTAAGTAAGCGCCACCATAAACTTGACCAATGACAGGATAGTTGGTACCTGGGCCGGATCTTAGATTCAGATATTGGCCGGAGCCCATGTCGTTGACCTTGATGATCGGATAACCGCTGGAGTCAATCACAACCTTACCATTTTCCCATTCAACAGCGGCGCCCAAGGCTTCACCAATGAGGCGAAGCGGCACCATGGTACGACCATTTGAAATAATTGCTGGAGAATCCAAGGTTTTGGTCGAGTTGTTGATGGTGTAGTTTTTGGAATCGGCTGTGAGCACCATGGTGGTAGAGCCTTTCACAATCGTAATGGTGCGATTGCTGTTGTTCCATTCTACATCGGCGCCAAGGTTTTCACTAATGACGCGCACTGGTACCAAGGTACGAGAATTAACAATCATCGGTGCCACATCGGTATTCACCGTCTTGCCATCAATAATAATCGCTATATCACTCGCTTGCACTTCCTCTGCAGGTGCAAGAAATTGCCCCATGGCAATCATGAGCGTGGCCACAAGAATGTGAACCAAGTATTTTTTCATTGTCTTTATTGTTCCGCACTCTCCTTTTTAGCTGTATTTAAAACCTACGTTTTATTATGACACATCATTTTTTTAAAATCGTTACAATTTGACAAAAAAAACCAAGCTCCTAAGAACTTGGTTTTTGTACGAATTAAAGCTTTACTACGTTTGCAGCTTGGTCGCCACGGTCGCCGCTAACAACGTCGAATTCTACAGCTTGACCTTCGTCGAGGGTCTTGAAACCGTCGCCTTGGATAGCGGAGAAGTGAACGAATACATCGTCGCCGCCTTCGATGGTGATGAAGCCATAGCCCTTTTCGCTGTTAAACCATTTTACTGTACCTGTCATGATTGACCTCCAAAAATAATTTTAGTATCAAAATAGAAAATGAAATGGAGACCACACTGCACATATTGTAACAAATGGCACCTTTTTGCCATCTCTTACAATATGTGAGTATATAAATCTTAATATTTCGCTCTGCCTGATACTATGTGTAAGTATAACAAACATTTTACATATTTGCAAACGTTTTCTATACTTAATCAAAATAATTTTCAATCTATTCTATACTTTATTTTATGGATAATAAAGCCCACGACGCTTGTCATGGGCAATTTTGCATATTTATTAATTTGTTTAGCTTTTTTCCTCTTCTATCACTTCATCCATAAGCTTGCGTTCTTCCTTTGAAAAAGAGAAGTTTTCGAGCAAATCTGGACGTCTTTGATAGGTACGGCGCAAGGCTTCCTTCTTTTGCCAGCGCGCGATGTTTTTGTGATGGCCACTTAGGAGCACCTCTGGCACTTCCTTGCCTTCAAACACACGTGGCTTGGTGTATTGCGGATATTCCAAAAGGCCATTGTAAAAGGAATCGTCCTCAAAGGAGGCGTGCTCCTTAATAACCCCTGGAAGCAAGCGTGCAATGGCATCGACCATAACCATCGCCGGCAATTCACCGCCTGTGAGCACATAATCACCAATGGAATACTCATCGGTCACATAATCGCGGATGCGTTCGTCAAAACCTTCGTAATGGCCACAAATAAAGGCCACTGACTCGCACTGGGCCAAACGGTTGGCATCGGCCTGAGTGAAGGTTTTGCCCTGTGGCGATACCAAGATGATTGGCGTGTTGCTATCTGGCGGGATATTGTCCCTAAGGGCTGCTACAATGGGCTCTGGCATGAGCAGCATGCCAACGCCACCACCATAAGGCGTGTCGTCCACATGCTTATATTTATTCGTTGCGTATTCACGAAAATCAATAATGTCGATGTTGAGCTTCTCGTTTTCACGCGCCTTTCCTAGAAGGCTTTCGGTAAAAGGGCCCTTGAACATTTCTGGAAACAAGGAAAAAATTTTAAAGTCCATCAGTCCACTAATCCTTTCGGAAGTTTCACCATCATCACATTTTTTTCAAGGTCTACACTTAAAACAACGGTTTTAAGGGCAGGAATGCACAGTTCTGGATAGATTGGGGAGTCTACCACGTAAACATCGTTGGCGCCTGGCTGAAGTACTTCCTTGAGCACGCCAAGCTTTCTGTCGTCCTCATATACATCCAAGCCAACCAAGTCATCAATGTAATAAGCGCCTTCTTCTAGCGGCATACGTTCGCTCTTGTCAATGGCTAAGTAATTATTTTTAAGCATCTTGGCCTTGTCCATATCGTCAATGCCCCTGAGCTTAATGAGGACCTGCTCCTTGTGGAAGCGCACTCCTTCTACCTCGTATTCAGTGTAGTTTTTGCGCTTGTCTTCTACATAAACGTGTTCTAGAATGCTGTAGCGGTTTGGATCGTCTGTTAGAGGGATGACCTTCATTTCGCCACGTACACCATGGGTGTTTTGGATTCTACCAATTCTTGTCTTGTCCATATTAGCCTTGTCGAATTTCCTTGATGATATCGTCTTCTACAACCAATTCATACTTGGTGTTTGCAGAGAAGGAATCGCCCATCTTTACAGTGGTCACAAATTCGCCGTCACCTGCATCCACTTCGCTGCCGTTTACAAGGTCATCCACAGCAGCCAAGGCTTTTTGGAATTGGGTCTTGTACATATTGATTTTTTCACGTTCGCTGTTGAGCTGTGCGCGTACAGCTTCGGTTTGTGGATGCGCCTTGATGGTAAGCTCCATAAGGGTCTTGTTCATTTGGGCGTCGTATTCTGCAAGCTGAGCATCGATTTCATCAATTTGTGTTTGAATGTCAGCAGCGGTTTTCTTTTTGTAGTTTTCAGTAACGATTTGCTTGTAATAAACCTTACCTAGGATTTGTAATTCGTCCATGTGAATGCCTCTTTTCTAAATAGTAAAAAATCCAGACTCATAAGAATCTGGATTCGCATTTTTATTCTACAATTTCAACATAAACCTTCTTATGTTGAACATTGCCTGCAGCTTTCATGATGACACGAATTGCGTTTGCAATTCTACCATGCTTGCCAATAATTTTACCCATATCATCCGGTGCAACAGAGAGCTGCACAGACACAGATTCTGGTGTTTCATTAATTTGAACGGATACGGATTCAGGGTCGTCAACTAACGATTTTGCAAGATGCAACACCAAGTTTTCCATACAATCAATCCCATTCTAATAAACTAATTAGCAAACACCTGCTTTTTTCAACAAGCTGCGTACGGTATCGGATGGTTGTGCGCCAGTGTTGAGCCACTTTTGAGCAGCTTCAGCGTCAACCTTAATTTCAGCTGGATTTACGTTTGGGTTGTAGTAACCGATTTCTTCGATGCAACGACCGTCTCTTGGAGCACGGCTGTCAGCTACAACGATACGATAGAAAGGTTTCTTCTTAGCACCCATTCTTCTAAGTCTAATCTTTGTTGCCATTGTACAAAACACCTCCTTATCTTGATAATTATTTAAGTCCAAACAGCGGCATACGTGACTTTTTGCCACCCTTACCACTTGCCATAGAACTAAACTGTTTCATAAATGTCTGCGACTGCTCAAATTGCTTGAGAAGTCTGTTGACATCCTGCACCTTCAACCCACAGCCAGCAGCAATACGTTTGCGGCGGTTGCCGTTGATGATTTTTGGATTTTGACGCTCAGCCGGCGTCATAGAAAGAATAATGGCTCTTGTATGATCCATTTCTTTGGCATCGAGTTTCACGTTTTTGAGCATTTTTTTGCTTACGCCAGGAATCATTTGAAGCATAGATTCCATATCACCCATGTTTTGCATTTGGTCCATTTGGGCCAAGTAATCTTCCAGGGTGAAAGTCGCTGTCTTGATTTTTTCTTGAAGCGCCTGCGCTTGCTTTTCGTCAAACTCGCTTTCCGCCTTTTCAATAAGGGTAAGAATATCACCCATACCGAGGATTCTAGAAGCCATACGGTCTGGATGGAAGGGCTCGAGTGCATCGAGCTTTTCGCCCATACCCATAAACTTGATTGGCTTACCGGTAACGCTCTTTACAGAAAGAGCAGCACCACCGCGGGTGTCGCCATCGAGTTTTGTGAGTACAACACCTGTAATATCAAGGTTGTCGTTAAAGTGTTCTGCCACATTAACAGCATCTTGACCAGTCATTGCATCAACAACAAGCAAGATTTCGTGAGGCCCTACGGCATCTTTTATTTCAACAAGCTCCTGCATGAGGACTTCATCAATATGAAGTCGGCCGGCGGTGTCGATGATGAGCACATCGTTGCCGTGGTTCTTGGCGTGCTCAAGGGCGTGGGATGCAATGTCCACTGGGGATTTGTCTGTACCTTCTTCAAATACAGGAATCTCGAGTTGATTGCCTAAGACCTTCAGCTGATCAACAGCTGCCGGACGATAAACGTCACAAGCACAAAGGAGTGGACGCTTATGGAGCTTATCTTTAAAATATCTTGCCAACTTCCCAGTGGAAGTGGTTTTACCAGAACCTTGCAAACCAACCATCATAATGATTGTTGGTGGCTTGGAACTGATGGTAATCTTTTGCGCTTCACCGCCCATAAGGTTGGTAAGCTCTTCATGAACAATCTTTACAACCTGTTGGCCAGGTGTAAGACTTTCCATGACATCTGCGCCCATGGCGCGGTCCTTGATACTTGCTACAAAGGTTTTTACCACCTTGTAGTTTACATCCGCCTCCAAAAGTGCAACTCTGACTTCTCGAAGGACGGTCTTGATATCTTCTTCACTGATTTTGCCTTTACCCTTTAGTTTCCCAAAGACCTCTTGCAATCTTTCGCTTAATCCATCAAGTGCCACAACTAATCAGCCTTTCTGGTTATTCTTAGCCTAGCAAGCAAATCTTCATAGCTTGCCAGTGGCCATTCTCCACTTTTGATGCTCTCCTCAATGAGTGCTGTAGCGTACGCTAGTACGTTATCCACTTCCATTGAGCGGCGGTAGATGCCCAAGGCTGCCTCGTATTCTTCGAGCGCCTCTTCGCAGCGGCCAATGCTGTTATGCACAGCCTGTCTGCTGATGCCCATAATGGACGAAATCTCTGCCAAGGACAGGTCCTCGTTAAAATAATAATTGAACAAGCTTTTTTGTTTTTCTGTCAGCAAATTGCTGTAGCAGTCAAACAAGCAAATCATCTTATTTCTTCGGTCCATTGTTAGTGGCATCTCTTGCACCTCTGTCAACATTTTCTACTTGACACTCGTATATAATACAGATTTTGACGCTCCCTGTCAAGAAAAAAGTGTTGATTTGCGCCATTTTTTCATTTTCTTTCGCTCACAAAAAAACGCGAGACAAAATATCTCACGCTTTTATGTTTATTCTACTTCATCTACAGTGGTCACAATAACCCCTGTGTTGGTGTCGGTTTCATCTCCGGCCCAGGGTTGGGTCACAATAAGACCGATGACCAAGCCAATGATGATGCCAAAGACAACGACCGGAAGAACAATGGCTTTTGCAGATAACGGTTTGACTGGCTTCACAGCTTCTTCATTGTCGTCATAAAGCACTTCGTCATAGCTTTCTACGGCCACCTCATCACTAGCATCAGCATAGCTTAACGCCTCCGCTTCTTGCTGTGCGCTTTCTGCTGCTTCTTGTTGAAGACGCTCCATTTCTGCCTGCTGGGCCTTTTCTTCTTGCTTACGTTGCTTGGCTTGGGCTTTTTCTAGCTTTTTATCGTTGAGCTTTGCCTTAAAGCGACTGCCAAAGCTTAAAACGGCGCTCTGTGCTGCTCTTGCTTCTTCAGTAGCGGATGGCGCTTCACTTTGGCTGCTTACGCCCACTTCTTCTGCCGCTTCTTCTACAGCAGACAGTGGATTGACCTTTTCCTCTACGATTTCTCGTGGTGGTGGGGTCACCTTAGGCGCTGTCACCCTTGGCTGTTTTTTCTCAGCTGTTTTTTTTTCATCCTCTTGGAGGATTTTACCAAGCTCCTCTGAGGAAAAAAGACGCGTTTCGTCAAAGGAATCTTTTGATTGATCGTTATTATCGTCGAATAAGCCTTGTCTCAAGACCGGTGTACCACAGTTGGCGCAAAAAAAGTCATCTTTGTTCAACTTTTTGCCACAATTGCTACAATACATCATTTCACCTTCCCTAGATGGATTACATCGACTCATTATAGCAGATTTTTTTTCTTGCGTACAGATTACAATCTTTTAGATTTTGTTCTACTTTTGATGCCTTCTAGCAAATATTTGTTGAGAAGTCTGATGTAAGTGCCCTTCATACCCAAGGATTTGGTTTCGATCACACCAGCAGATTCAAATTTTCTCAAAGCATTGACGATAACAGAACGGGTAATGCCTACGCGGTCGGCAATTCTCGAAGCAACCAAGATGCCTTCATCGCCTTCAAGCTCAGAGAAAATGTGTTCAATGGCTTCCATTTCGGAATAGCTCAGGGTGTCTAGGGTGATTTGAACAGCGATACGTTCGCGGTTTTCTTCTTCTTCAGATTTGTTCTTGCTTCTGAGCATTTCGATACCAACCATGGTGGCACCGTATTCAGCCAAAATAAGATCCTCATCGGTAAATTCTACATTGAACTTACCAAGCATAAGGGTGCCTTGGCGTTTGTGGCCGGCATAGATAGGAATGATGGTGGTAATCTTATCACCAAAAATGCATTCCTTGCCTTGGAAAATGCAGATTTTGTTCACGTTTGGCTTATTGGATACGGTTTCTTCTGCTGCAATAAGGGTTTCATTGTAGCTCGCTGGCATTTTTCCGTCTTCCAGAACGATTTTTTCCATCACATCGCACTTAAAGCCATCGAGGAAATGGTGGCCAATCAAGGCGCCGCCATCGCCCAAAATGTAAACGTTGCAGTTGATCATTTCCGAAAGGATGGCAGACATCTCATCAAAATTAATGAGATTTTCGTCCTCAGGGGATCCGCTTTGAAGCGCCTTGTTCATCATTCTCGTCTTTTTTAGTAATTCTGCACTCATGATATCTCCTCCTACAAAATATATTTCTCAAATTGATTATTAACAGATGCTGACTTGCATACATTTTTAACGAAGGCTTCGTCTAAAACAACCTCTTCCTCTGCGTCCCCTGCAGTGTAGAGCACATCGAGAAGGGCTTTTTCCATAACGGATACCAAGCGTCTTGCACCCAAGTCTTCTTGGGTTTCGTTGAGCTCATAGGCATATTCTGCAAGAGCGTCGATACCATCGGGCGTAAAGGTCACGTTGGTGTGGTCCACGGCCAAAAGGGCCTTGTATTTTTCTGGCAAGGAATGCTCGGTTTCTGTGAGGATACGCACAAAATCGTCCTTGGTTAGGGATTCTAGCTGCACCTTATAAGGGAAACGGCCTTGAAGCTCTGGAATAAGGTCTTCGGGTTTACTTACATGGAAAGCGCCAGCTGCAATAAAAAGAACGTGGTCGGTTTTGATGTTGCCGTATTTTGTTTTTACCACGCTGCCTTCTACAATCGGCAAAATGTCGCGCTGTACGCCTTCGCGAGAAACGCCACCACTTTGACCACTCATGCCGCTTTCGGCAATTTTATCGATTTCGTCAATAAAGATGATGCCGTGGTTTTCGGCGAGCTCAATGGCTTCTTGATTGACCAAATCCTCGTCAATCAGCTTTTCGGCCTCTTCTTCTGTGAGCAGCTCTCTGGCTTCTTCGATGGTGACACGGCGTTTTTTCTTTTTGGCTGGCATGATGTTTTTCATCATGTCGTTCATATTGTCCATCACCTGATCCATGCCCGTGGCTGCGAGCATATCGTTTGATGCACGTTTTTCCTCGATTTCCACTTCGATGGTTTGGCCATCAAATTCGTGACGACGCAATTTTTCTCTGAAGATGACGCGTTGATCGTTTTGACGGCGCTCTTCTTCTGGATCGACGGCTGTCATGTCCTGCCCACCACCGAGCAAAAATTCAAAAGGATTGTTGCTTGCCGCCTTGTTCTTTTTCTTATTTGGTACCAAAAGGTCTACAAGACGTTCGTTGGCCATTTTTTGCGCTTCGGCTTGCACGCACTTGATTTTTTCTTGACGCACCAAGCGAATGGACGCTTCTACCAAATCGCGCACCATAGATTCTACATCGCGCCCCACATAGCCCACTTCTGTAAACTTGGTGGCTTCTACCTTGACAAAAGGTGTACCTAAGATTTTGCTCACTCGGCGCACAATTTCTGTTTTACCAACGCCCGTTGGCCCCATCATAATGATGTTGCTCGGTGAAATTTCTTCTTGCAAGTCTTTAGGCAATTTGCTGCGTCTGTAACGGTTGCGAATGGCAATGGCGATGCTTTTTTTGGCTTCGTCTTGGCCAATGATGTGCTTATCCAAATGAGCTACAATGTCCTTTGGCAGCATATTAGGAATGGTAATTGGTTGTGTGGATTCACTCATTATCCATCCCTCCTTTGATTTCTTCTACAATGATGTTGTCGTTGGTATATACGCAAATGTTTGCGGCAATCTCCAAAGATTTTCTAGCAATATCTGCTGCCGCGAGGTCGGTATTTTGCTTGAGGGCGCGGGCTGCTGCAAGAGCATAGTTACCACCAGAGCCAATGGCTGCAATGCCTTCATCAGGCACAATAACCTCACCGTTGCCGCTTACCAAAAACAAATCGTCTTTGTCTGCCAAGAGGAGGAGCGCTTCTAGGTTTCTCGCCATTTTTTCGCTGCGCCATTCTTTTGCAAGCTCTACAGCTGCACGAGAAAGCTGGCCATGGCATTGCTCTAGGTGGTTTTCAAATTTGTCGAATAATATAAAGGCATCTGCTACAGAGCCGGCAAAACCTGCAATAACACGACCGTCAGACAAACGGCGCACCTTTCTTGCTGTGCCCTTCATAATGGTGGTTTCACCCATTGTCACCTGACCGTCACCAGCCATGGCAATGCCTTGATCTGTTTTGACTGCAACAATGGTTGTGGAATGAAAAGTTATCATATTGTTATCTCCTTATGCATGAGGATGGCCTGCATCATACTGCTCCCTCAGCCTTGCTGGCGACACCTTTGTGTAAATTTGTGTGGCGGAAAGACTTGCGTGTCCCAAGAGCTCTTGAATGAGCTTTAAATCTGCGCCATGATCGAGCAAATGGGTGGCAAAGCTGTGTCTAAAACTATGGGGTGACACATGATAGTGCAGCGCCCCCTTTTCGACATAGCTATCAATGATATAAATCACGCCTCGGCGTGTTAGACGCTCGCCCAAATGGTTTAAAATGAGTGCTTCTTCTTTTCTGTAGCACGCCAGTGCGGCGCGCCCCCCGTCTGGAGCCAAATATTTTTCTAAGATTTCTAGGCTTTTTTTACTCAGGGGTACGATGCGCTCCTTGTTGCCCTTCCCTTTTACGCGTAAGAGCCCACCCGACTCTACATCTTTAACGTTTAGCGCTACCGCTTCTGAAACGCGCAAACCCGAGCCATACAAAAGCTCAAAAAGCACCTGATTGCGCTGTGCAAGGGCGGTGTTTTCTTCATAGATGGCATCAAAAAAGGCGCTCATGTCTGTTTCTTGAATCACCTTTGGCAGCACGTTGTCTTTTTTAGGTGCGTGAATATTGCGAAATGGATTGAGAGAAAAAAAACCGTCCTCTACAAGAAAACCAAAGAAGCTCTTCAGGCTTGATATCTTTCTGGCTACGGCGTTTTTCGAAAGCTTGCGCTCGCCAAGCTGAAAAACGTAATTGCGTGCGATGAGCTTATCCACCTCGTCTAAAGCCACGCCCTCGGCGTCAATCCATTGCGTAAACTGCGTGACATCACGTTTGTAGGCTGCAATGGTATTGACGCTGAGCTTTTTTTCTAAGCTCAAATACTTTAGATACTCTTCAAGCAGCTCATCATACATGATTCTCATCCATCCAAGTGTTTAAATCATCCAAGGCACGCTGTGCATAGTAAGCGTTGCGCTCTTTCTTGTTGCGAATTTTTTTCGCTGGGGACGGTAGGAGGCCAAAGTTGATGTTCATTGGCTGATAATTGCTCGATACAGACTGGCCAACATGGTTCATAAGACTTCCGATGGCCGTTGTTTGTGGCCATACGAGAGGCTCTTCACCATTTTGTACACGCAAGGCGTTGATGCCTGCCACAAGACCACTGGCTGTGGATTCAATATAGCCTTCTACCCCGGTCATTTGTCCAGCAAAGAAAAGCTGCGGATTGGTTTTTAATTGGCCTGTTTCGCGTAAAACCTCTGGCCCATTCATAAAGGTGTTGCGGTGCATCACTCCGTAGCGCACAATTTCTGCATTTGCAAGGGCCGGAATGGCTTGGATGACTTTCTTTTGATCGCCCCATTTGGTACGCGTTTGGAAGCCCACAATATTTAAAAGCTTGCCTTCCTTATCCTCGCGGCGAAGCTGCACCACAGCAAACGGCGTTTCATTGGTATGGGGATTGTTTAAGCCAACCGGCTTCATTGGGCCAAACAAGAGGGTTTGAAAACCACGCTTGGCCATGGTTTCTACCGGCATGCAGCCCTCAAAGAAAATTTCTTTTTCGTGGTCGGCCGTTGGCATCCATTCTGCCTCCATAAGGGTATCGTAAAAATGACGATACTCTTCGGCAGTCATTGGACAATTGAGGTAATCAGCACCATCGCCTTTGTCGTAACGTGACTGCCAAAAGGCCTTGGTCATATCTACAGACTCGGCTTCTACAATTGGCGCTGCTGCATCATAAAAATACAAGGTATCCTCGCCAGTTAGGGCGCGAATGGCATCGTAGAGGGCATCTGAGGTAAGGGGACCAGAGGCACACACTGTAACTTCTGGAAAATCCAAAGCCAAAACTTCTTCACGTTTGACCTCAATATTTGGATGATTTTCTAGTTTTTCGGTAATATAGTCAGAAAAAGCGGTTCTATTGACGGCAAAGGCACCGCCTGCTGGCACCTCTGTGGCGTCAGCGGCTTCCATAATAAGGGAGCCCATTTTGCGTAATTCTTCTTTCAAAAGTCCTGGTGCGCTTTCTACTTGGGCGGCACGCAGAGAATTGCTGCACACGAGCTCTGCAAAGGAGGAGGTGTGGTGAACAGCCGTCTGCTTTTCTGGGCGCATTTCATACAAGGTCACCTTGCCGCCGCGCTTGGCAATTTGCCACGCAGCCTCGGACCCTGCCAAACCTGCACCTACAACTATGATTCTTTGTTCATTATTCATCTTCATCACCATCCATTGCCACCTTGTAATTACAACCCTTGGTGGTACACACCTTGGTGGTTCCTGTTTTTGTTACGTGCTCGACCAAATAGCCTTCGCCACATTCCGGGCAAATCTCGCCTGTTGGCTTTTCCCAGGTGACGAAATCACATTCTGGGTAACGGTCGCAACCATAGAAGACACGCCCCTTTTTGGAGCGACGCTTCACAACGTGACCCTCGCCACATTTTGGGCATTTTACGCCAATCTCTTCTAGCAATGGCTTGGCGTTTCTGCATTCAGGAAACCCGGTGCAGGCCAAAAATTTGCCGTAGCGACCCATTTTAATGGCAAATGGACGGCCACATTTTTCGCAGATGATATCTGTGATTTCATCTTGAATTTTTACATCACCAATGTTTTCCTCTGCCACCTCAAGTTGCTCATGAAAAACGCCATAGAAGTCACGTAAAACGTCCTTCCAATAGCGATTTCCCTCTTCAATAGAGTCGAGATCACTTTCAAGCTTGGCACTAAAATCCACATTGATGATATCGCCAAAGTTTTGCACCAAAAGCTCGTTAACGAGCTCACCCACTTCTGTTGTAAAAAAGCTTTTCTTTTCGCGGTACACATAGTTGCGCGCGATGATGGTTTCGATGGTCGCCACATAGGTACTAGGACGGCCAATTCCTTTTTCTTCCATCAGCTTAATCAGCGATGCTTCTGTATAGCGCGCTGGCGGTTGGGTAAAATGCTGCTTTGGCTCGCTTAAAAGGTGCTCTAGCACCTCACCTTCGGTAAGCTTTGGCAGCTTCGAGGCTTTCTCAGCATCCTGGGCATCTTCGTAGAGCACCTGATAGCCTGGAAAAACGCCAACGCGGCCATTGGCTGTAAAGGTATACTTATTTGCTTGAATACTCACAGAGGTCACTTCAAAGACGGCCGCCGACATTTGGCTGGCCAAAAAACGTGACCAAATGAGCTTATATAAACGGTATTCATCGCGGGAGAGATACTCCTTGATGGATTCCGGGTCCTTATTGATATAGGTTGGACGAATGGCTTCGTGGGCGTCCTGAATGTTTTGTGACGCTGTTTTTTTGGCGCTCCTTGCACCTGCAGAAAGATACTCCTTGCCATAATTTTCCAAAATATAGCTTTCTGCCTGTGCCTTTGCTTGGTCAGACACACGCACCGAGTCGGTTCTCATATAGGTAATAAGACCCACACTGCCCTCTTTGCCAAGATGAATACCTTCGTAAAGGCCTTGGGCGAGGCGCATGGTTTTCTTTGCTGTAAAGTTGAGCTTTCTGTTGGCATCCTGCTGGAGCACGCTTGTTGTAAATGGAAGTGGTGCATTTTTCTTCTTTTTGGAAGATTTGATGCTGTCTACAACATAGGTGGCGTCTTTTAAATCGTCTAAAACGGCATCCATTTGCTCTTTATTCTTAATTTCGAGCTTTTTGTTGTTCTTTTTTGCAAGCTTGGCAATAAACTTTTTCTTTTGCTCATTTTGCAAGGTGACATCCATCGACCAATATTCTTCTGGCACGAAATCAAGAATTTCTTTTTCGCGTTCGCAAATCAGTCTTAGCGCCACAGACTGCACACGACCTGCACTTAGGCCTTTTTTAACCTTACGCCACAAAAGCGGGCTCAATTGATAGCCTACGATTCTGTCGAGAACGCGTCGGGCTTGTTGGGCATCCACGCGGTCTGTATCAATTTGGCGTGGTTCTTTGATGGCAGCTTTGACGGCATCCTTGGTGATTTCGTTAAAGCTTACGCGACATTTTTCTTCGGCATCAATGCCCAAAATATGCTGCAAATGCCATGCAATGGCTTCCCCTTCGCGGTCAGGGTCACTTGCAAGAAAAACGCGGTCTACTTTTTTCGCTTCTTTTTTGAGCTCATTAATGAGCGGTGCCTTCCCGCGAATGTTGATGTATTTGACAGCGAAGTCGTTTTCGATATCCACACCAAACTGGCTTTTTGGCAAATCTCGCACATGACCCATAGAGGCGCTGACTGTGTAGTTCTTGCCCAAATATTTTTTTATTGTTTTCGCTTTTGCCGGTGATTCGACAATAACTAGCGTTTGTGTCATAAATCTGCTACCTCTGTTACTTAATTGATTTTTGAATATTGTCTTCCGTATTCTTGAATGACAATATCCTCTAATTCAAATTCCAATAAAATGCCACTTACTGTATTTATAGGAAGCTTGCACGCTGTGCAAATATCTTCTATGCTCTGTGGCACATTGGTTAATGCATCATACACGCGCTTTTCATCCTTTGAAAAGCTTCTCGTTTTTTCCTCAGTTTTTGTTTCTTCAAAGAGGCAAAGCTGACCAAATTCATCAAGTATATCTGATGGTTGAGCAATGAGCTTTGCACCATCCTTGATGAGGCGGTGGCAACCAACCGATTCTGGACTTGTAATCATGCCAGGGACGGCAAAAACCTCTTTGCCATACTCTAGGGCATAGTTGGCACTGATGAGAGAGCCGCTCTTTTTGGAAGCCTCTACCACCACAAGCCCCTCTGCCAAACCTGCTATAATGCGGTTTCTATTTGGAAAATGCCAATCCAAGGGGCCAGAGCCAAGGGTCCATTCCGATACGATGGCGCTCTTTGGATGGCTCAATATGGCATCGTACATACTTGCATTTTGACGCGGGTAGATTTTATCAATACCACATCCCAATACGGCAATGGTACCGCCTGGTCCTTCGATGGCGCCTTTGTGCGAATTGCCGTCAATGCCCTTTGCAAGACCACTGATGATGCGCACATTTTCATTTGAAAGGGCCTTGGAGATGGAATAAGCCACGTTTTTGCCATAAGCCGTGGCCTTTCGGCTACCCACCATGGCAATGTTTAAATTGGCCAATTCAAAATGACCCTTTATGTACAAAATACTTGGCGGACGGTAAACCGCTCTAAGAGCCTCTGGGTAAGCGTCATCAGCGTAGAGCATAATCTGCACACCCAACTGATCTAGAAGCTCTGCACGCAAATCATAGCGCACCGGACTATAGTAGGTCCGCCACGCTTGCCATTTTTCAATTGGTATCTCCGGCACCATGTCAGCTAAGGCCTTTGCGTCGCCCTCGGCCAAGGCATCGTCTGTAAGGCGCATCATTGAAAGCCTTAGGCTCTCGTTGCTACCTTCGCCCCAAGCATCATGCAAGAGTGTAAAAAGAATGGTTTTATCCATAATAATCCTCCACTACACATTGGCAATTGTAGCATTTTTTTATACTGTTTGTATAGTGAAAAACAGATAAATATTTAGATTTTTTTAATCATTTTGACTAATCGTCGGGCACCAGTCATTGACGCAGCAGTCCTTGCAGGCCGGATTTTGCGCCTTGCACACTCTTCTTCCGTGCCAAATGAACAAATGGTGGGCATCACACCACAATTCCCTATCTATGACTGCCATGAGCTGCTGCTCCACACCCTCTACCGATTTGTGCTTGGCAAAGCCTAGGCGTTGTGATACGCGAAATACATGGGTGTCTACCGCAAAGGCTGGTTCATGAAAGGCATTGCACAAAACCACCGATGCTGTTTTGCGGCCAACGCCAGGAAGCTCTTGCAAGAGTGCGCGGTCGCGTGGCACCTCACCACCATATTTTTCTACGAGCATCTTTGATGCCTTGACAATGCTCTTGCTCTTGTTTCTATAAAGACCAATGGAGTTGATGTCCTTTGCCAGCTCTTCCTCGCTTACGGCGCTCATTTCAATGGCTGTTGGATATTTTGCAAAAAGCTGTGGCGTAATCATATTCACGCGCACATCTGTTGATTGGGCCGACAAGATAGTGGCCACCAAAAGCTCAAAGGGCGTATTAAAATTGAGCCCTGAGCCAATATGACCATAGGCTTCATTTAAGGCGCTTAGCACCTTTGTTTGTCGCTCATCCATAGTTTTGCTCCTTAAAAAAGCACCGCGTTGGCGTACCCCTTTATGCTCACGTAGCGCAGAAAGAAACGTCATCCACAGTGCTTAAAAATCAAATCTTGCTTAAAATGTTCAAAGCATCACGTTCTATCATTAGTTGCCCATGCTCGTCTAAGAAGCTCATAGAATACATGGTGTTTTCGCCGAACTCAACAATATGACCGCGCGAATGCTCTACTATTAAATTGACGTCGTCGATGTACAAAAAGAAACGTTCCTCATATTTATATAGCTTACTGTCTTCAGTAAACGGTTCCTCTACAAGGTGTGCCATTTCTATAACATCGTCTAATGAGGCAAATTCAAAGACTGCCCACGGCTCGTCCTCGCTGGTAGCTGCCTCTTCGTTTGTGAAAAAGCCAAAATCCAGCTCGTTTGCATCCACCTTTGTAACGGTGAGGATCATGCTTTCTTCCGAAAGTGGAAAAGCCTCCACCATCAGGCTGGTGTTGTTGACAACCTCAAAGCCAAATTGTGCCTTGGCAAGTTCTATAATGTCTTTAAATAGACTTTTCATATCCCTGCCAAACATATCTTGTTTTGTCACAATGACCTGCAACTGGTTTTCACTGGTTTTCTGTATTTTCATACCTGCCAAGCCTCCTTTCGATTAGTTGTCTTGGTTGTTTTTTATACTACTAACATACACGGAAAACGGGAGTTGTGCAACAGCGTTTAGATGATAATCCGAAAATTCTTTTCTTTCGTACTTATAAGCAGCCGCTGCACCAATCATAGCGGCATTGTCTGTGCAAAGTGAAAGCGGTGGATAATAAAGCTTATAGCCTTTTTCCTCGCAAACGGCTGCAAAACGTTCGCGAATGCGGGAGTTGGCCGAAACGCCACCAGCCAAAAGAAGGGTCGAAACACCTTCTTCCATCATAGCTTGAATGGTGTGATCCACCAAAACATCCACCACGGCTTCTTGGAAGCTTGCGGCAACGTCTGCTTTGTTGACCACCTCTTGCTTCATTTCTGCCTGGTTCAAATAGTTGAGGACGGCAGATTTTAAACCGCTGAAGCTAAAATTGAGGGGTTCGTCAAGCTTGGCACGTGGGAAGGCGATGGCCTTTGGATTGCCTTCCTTGGCCAATTTATCAATTTTTGGCCCGCCAGGATAACCTAGGCCAATGGCACGAGCGACCTTGTCGTAAGCCTCGCCGGCTGCATCGTCAACGGTTTGACCGAGGATTTCATAGTGCCCATGTTCGGCGATTTTTACAATATTGGTGTGTCCGCCTGAAACCACCAAGCACACGCAAGGCAAGGTGATGTCTTGGTTGGCCAAAAAGTTGGCATAGATGTGGCCCTCGATGTGGTGTACACCAATGAGTGGCTTGCCTGTGGCATAGGCCAAGCCCTTCGCCGTACTGAGCCCCACCAAGAGGGCGCCAATCAGCCCCGGGCCTTCGGTGACAGCAATGGCATCGAGGTCATCATAGGTGAAACCGCTTTCTTCAAGAGCTTCTTCTATAACCAGGTCGATGTATTCCAGATGCTTACGCGATGCCACTTCTGGCACAACGCCGCCAAATTTTTCATGTATTTTTATTTGCGTTGATACGACATTGGCACATATTTCTGTGCCGTTTTTTATGATTGCACAAGCTGTTTCATCGCAGCTTGATTCTATGGCCATAATGATACTATTGAGTTCACTCATTTGTTAGCCTCTTCCATTCCATTGTGATTGCATCAAAACCGTCGCTGTAATAGCCCTCTCTCTTTCCTGTGACGATAAAGCCACAGCTCTTGTAAAGGGCCTTTGCTGCTTCATTGGCCGCGTGGACCTCTAAAAAACAGCTTTCTAGGTTTTGTGTTTCGAGTAATTCCTTGAGAAGTTTTTTTGCATACTTCTTTTTTCTATGGTTTGGCGATGTGCCAATACGCAGAATTTCACCTTCGCCAAAAATAATTTGCATGATGCAGTAGGCCACAGCCTCGCCCTCGTCCGTCAAAAGATAGGCGTGTCTGAAGCTGTTGTCCATGCAGCTTTTGAGCATCTCCGCGCTCCATGCCTCGTTGCCAAAGCAGGCGATTTCAAGACTTGCTAGGAGCTGTGCCTCTTGCGTTTGCTCAATCTTCAAGGCGTTCACCAGGGTGCGCTTCCTTCCATTTAATGACGGCTTCGGATTCGCGCAAATACAGTGGCTCTACGCGCATGCCCTGCATATCGCTCCATTGTTCCATATGTGCCAAGGCCAAAAAAGCGAGATGGTCTGCGCAAACGTATTTGCGCGTGCCCTGCGCTAGGACGGCACGGTCACCGAGTTCACGCATAATGACATCACGAAAAACATCAACGCCATCGCCTGTAAAAAAGACCTTTTTGTCGGCAAATTGGCTATTGATTTGCGCCAATAGCTCATCAATACCAATGGCCTGATGCTCGCTTTTTTGCTCAATGTGCTGCCCATCGGAGCTATAGATGGCTGTGTACACCTGGTTACGTCTGGCATTCATAATAGGCACGACGAGGCCATCAAAGCCTTGCCCGTTTTGCGCCAAAACATCCAGGGTTGGTACTGGCACGAGGGGCTTATGGATGCCCATCGCCATGCCCTTGGCCGTTGAAAAACCAATGCGTAAGCCGGTGAAGGAACCAGGTCCGCAGGTAATGGCGATGGCATCAAGGTCCTTTGTACTCGTCTTACTCATCTCCATGAGATGCACCACCTCTGGCAAGAGCTGCTCGGAGTGGGTGAGCCCCACATTGAGCTGAGACGCAGCCACGAGGACGTCATTTTTTATAATTGCTACGGCGCCAGTTGAGCTGGCTGTATCAAAGGCTAAAATATTCATCGAATGCTTCCTTTATGTGATTCACGTTTCCATGGGTTTCTAGCGTTACCTGGCGCATGGTGCCCTTGTGATTTAAATGCAGCGTGGCGTAATTGTCTGGTAAAAAGGACATGGCAATGTCTGGCCATTCTATAACGCACACGCCATTGCCAAAGAGATACTCCTCAAGGCCCAAGTCATAAAGCTGTTCTTCCTCTTCCACACGGTACAAATCCATGTGATATAAATTCAAACGTCCGCCATAATATTCGTTAATAAGCACGAAGGTTGGGCTATTGACATAATCTTCCACGCCAAGACCCTCTGCCAAGCCTTGAGTAAGGGTTGTTTTTCCTGCACCAAGGTCGCCTTCTAAAAGCAAAATATCGCCAGCTTCTAGGGCATTCGCCAAGGCTTTGCCAAGACCAAAGGTTTCCTCGTGCGTATGTAATGTTTCCATAATTTTTCCTTTCTATACAAAAAAGGTGTTTCAGCTTCCTGAAACACCTTTTGTTGGGCCCACTTGGCATCGAACCAAGGACCGTCCGGTTATGAGCCGGATGCTCTGCCGCTGAGCTATAGGCCCATGATGCCATGCATCTCAATAAGTATACATCAGCATACTCTATTAGTCAAGATAATCTTTAAGCTTGCGGCTTCTGCTTGGATGTCTCAGTTTACGTAAAGCCTTTGCTTCAATTTGACGAATACGTTCTCTTGTTACGCCAAATTCTTGGCCAACCTCTTCAAGGGTACGGGAACGTCCATCGTCTAAACCAAAGCGCAAACGAAGCACCTTTGCTTCTCTAGGCGTTAAGGTTTCGAGCACTTCCTCAAGCTGTTCTTTTAGTAGGATGTAGCTTGCTGCTTCATCTGGCGCTTGTGCGTCTTCGTCTTCGATAAAGTCACCCAAATGGCTGTCTTCCTCTTCACCGATTGGGGTTTCAAGAGAAACAGGCTCTTGCGCCACCTTTTGAATTTCACGCACGCGGTCTGGTGTTAAATCCATCACCGCACCAATTTGCTCTGGTGTAGGATCGGTACCAAGCTCTTGCAAAAGCTGGCGAGATACACGCACAAGCTTGTTGATAGTTTCTACCATGTGAACAGGAATTCTGATGGTACGCGCTTGGTCGGCAATAGCACGGGTAATGGCTTGACGAATCCACCAGGTTGCATAAGTACTGAACTTAAAGCCCTTGGTGTAGTCAAACTTTTCTACAGCCTTCAAAAGACCGAGGTTCCCTTCTTGAATAAGGTCGAGGAAGAGCATACCACGGCCCACATAACGCTTGGCAATACTTACAACAAGGCGCAAGTTCGCTTCGGCCAATTGGTTCTTTGCTTCTTCGTCGCCTTCCTGCATTCTTCTAGCAAGTTCTACTTCCTGCTCAGTGGTAAGAAGGGCCACACGACCAATTTCTTTAAGGTACATTCTTACAGGGTCATCAATGCCAACATCGTCCGGCACGGTAAGGTCGAGTTCAAGCTCTTCCTTTTCTTTTTCAGCGTTTTTAACGTCTTCTTCCGTTGGCTCGATATCGTCATCACTATCGTCAGAAGGGCCATCCTTCAGGTTGATGCCAATTTGATTGAGTTGTTCAAAGAGGATTTCCATTTCCTCTGGAGATAAATCCATTTTACCTAAGGCATCACCAATTTCCTCATAGGTCAACTCACCTTTTTTTTGGCCAAGAGCCAATAATTGCACAATAGCTTTTTTAGCTTTATCTTTTCTGCCGCTATCTTTCGCTTTTTCTGCCATTATTGTTTCTCTCCTCTCATTTCTTCTTCAAATTGAGTTTTTTTCTGACGTGTTGCTTCTAATTCAATCAAAGCTTGCTCCATCTCGTCGGCTTGTCCACCCTTCTCTAATTGTCCTATCTTATTGAGTAACAGCTGGTAGTGCTGATTGATGGCCTTGTAGCGCATTTCCCGCAAGGCAGCCTGCAAAATAGCGATGGCACTTTCGCGCGAACGCTCCTCAAAGCTTGGCCCAACCTCTTGCATACTTGCTTGGGCAAACACGGCGCTTTGTGCGGCGCTTAGCCTTGCTCCTTCAATGCCTTTACCGGCATCAAATTGTGCCTTAAAGGCATCGTAAATGTCAGCGGCATCCGCCGAAAAAAGGCGCCTACCGCCACCGTTTTCAATTTCTATAATAAACTCTGGCACCACCATCAGGCCTGTTAACAGGCAGGCTTCATTTTTGGATAAATGAACGATTCGTTGTTCCTGTTCTTCCTTTGGTGGTTCATAGCTTCTATATTGTTGACGCTTTGTGCCGGAACGCTTGTAGCTTGTGAGCTCGTTTTTTACCGACTGCTCGCTGAGCATAAGGGCTTCGGCTGTTTCTCGCACGGCCAATTCCAGCTGTGCCGAATGTCTGATTTTTGCTAGAGGCTCTAGCATCTTATTTAACACATCGAGCTTGTTTTCTAAGGTTTCTCCCGGATGTGCCTCTATGGTTTTTTGTAGTCTAAAGGTGTATCCTCCCATAGCGCGCTCTAGGAGCTTGGAGAATGCTTCCACACCGTAAGCTTTGATGTATTCATCTGGGTCCTTATTTTCAGGTATGGCCAAGACACGCACCTTCGCACCAACGGCTTCAATCATATCAATGCTTTTGAGTGTCGCTCTAATACCAGCGCCATCTCCATCAAAGGCTGTCACAAAGTTGTAGGTATAGCGCATAAGAAGTTTCACCTGATCCTCTGTGAGGGCTGTGCCCAAAGGCGCCACCACATTGCTAATACCAGCTTGATGGCAGGCAATCACATCCATATAGCCTTCTACAATAATGACCTGATCCTGCGCGCGAATGCTGGACTTGGCCAAATCTAGGCCATAAACCATTTTACCCTTATGAAAAATCGGGCTATCGGGCGAGTTCATATATTTTCGCGGCGCCTTGTCTGCATCAATGATGCGGCCACCGAAGGCAATCACATGGCCCGACGCGTCCTTAATAGGAAACATCAACCGTTCTCTAAAGCGGTCATAGCAGCCATTTGCGCGCTCTCTTTGAGCTACCAGGCCAAGCTCGAGCAAATCCTCATCACTTGCGCCCTTTTTCTTTAGGTACTTGTAAAGCCCATCCCAACCTTCAAGGCAACCGCCAATGGCAAATTTCTGTCTGGTTTTTGGCAAAATACCTCGCCCACCGAGATAGGTGTTGTACGGCTTGCCACGATCCTCAGAATGGAGCACCGCTTGATAATAATAGGCTGCAAACTCGTTCCATTTGAGCAAACGGTTTCTTTTTTCGGCGCGTTTCTTTTCGCCCTCACTTTGCTCTCGCTCTGGCACCTTCACGCCCACCTCTTGGGCCAAGGTGCGCACAGCCTCGGGGAATGTCAGATGCTCTATATCCATAAGAAATTTAAAAACGTTGCCGCCTGCGCCACAGCCAAAGCAGTGAAAAATCTGCTTTGATTGAGATACAGAAAACGACGGCGTTTTTTCGTTATGAAAAGGGCACAACCCAGTGTAGTTCTGCCCTTGCTTTTTTAGTGGAACATAGCGTCCTATAACATCGACAATATCTACACGCGATAGAATTTCGTCGATGGTTTCTTGTGGGATTCTACCCTTTGACGTACTCAATGGGCAACCTCCTCAAACTATATCTATAAATACGGATATTCATTTTATTTTAGCATTTTCCACAAAAATTGTACAGCCCTTTTAACGAATAAATGAGCGCGGAATTGTTAAATCTTTAAATAAAGCCACGCAATAGTTATCGGTCATTCCCGAAATATAATCCGCCACAGCGCGCTCGCGCCCTTCTCGTTCGCTCACCGTTCTATAAAATTCTGGCAAGGTATCAATGTGCTTCATAAAATGCTCAAACAAAAATTCTACAATAAAACTAGCGCGTTCACGCTCCAAAGAACACACACGGCCCTGATAGACCTCGTCAAACATAAAGGAACGCAGGCCCCTAAGCGCCTTGTCAATATCCGGACTAAAGGCCAGCACACGCTCGCCCTCAAAATCATCTGCCAAAATTTTTTGCCCCTGGGCAATCATATCGTTGACTAGGATGGTGATGCGCTCGCTGAGGTTGTTGCCCAAAACGCTGGTGTATTCTTTTGGCAAATCATCCTCGGTAAAAATATTGGCACGAATGGTATCGTCAATATCGTGCTGCACATAGGCAATTTTGTCGCTAAAGCGAATGATTTGTCCTTCAATGGTTGCTGCATGGGTGGTGCTGTGAGAGTAGCCACTGTGGTGGAGCACCCCGTCCAAAACCTCCCACGACAAGTTGAGCCCTCGCACCTCGCCATGCTTTTCAATTTTAGAAAGCACACGCACGCTGTTCACATTGTGCTTAAAACCGTTTGGCATACACTGGTTCAAAATGGTTTCACCACAGTGAGCAAAGGGCGTATGGCCAACATCATGCGCCAGTGCAATGGCCTCAATTAAATCACAGTTCAAGTTAAGGGCGCGACCGATGGTTTTGGCAATTTGATTGACCTCTAAGGTGTGGGTCAACCGCGTTCTATAGTGGTCATTACCTGGAGAGATATAAACCTGCGTTTTATGCTTGAGTCTGCGAAACGCCTTGGAGTGAATCACACGGTCGCGGTCGCGCATATAAATGGTGCGCACCTCATCCTCTGTTTCCTCGTGTGCGCGCCCACGGCTCTCACTTGCCAGAGCTGCATAAGGCGAAAACATCATTTTTTCTTGGGCTTCAATCATTTCTCGAATCATACAACCACCGCCTTTTATTGTTGCTTTCATCATACCGCAAAGCTCTATATTTTTGAATAGAAAAAGCGCCCCTCACAATAGAGGAGCGCCAAATATTGTTTTTATCAGCTATTAGCCGCGTGGATGCTTGATTTGTGCTTGAGCAGCAGCCACACGTGCGATAGGCACGCGGAATGGGGAGCAGCTAACGAAGGTGAGGCCTGCTTCATGGCAGAATTCGATGGAGCTAGGTTCGCCACCGTGTTCACCGCAAATACCAAAGGTCAATGCTTCCTTCACAGCGCGACCATTGCGTACAGCGTGTTCAACCAAGAAACCGACAGCCTTTCTATCGAGAACGGCAAACGGATTGTCCTTGAGGATTTTCTTTTCTAGATAGGTTGGCATGAACTTACCTTCAGCGTCGTCACGGGAGAAGCCCAAAGTGGTTTGAGTCAAGTCGTTGGTACCGAAGGTGAAGAAGTCGCAATGTGGAGCGATTTCATCAATGAGCAAGCAGGCGCGAGGCAATTCGAGCATAGCACCAACCTTGTAAGGAATTTCAATGCCTTGTTCTTGCATGACAGCACGAGCAACATCTTCGATTTCAGCGCGAAGAAGTTCAACTTCCTTAGGATCAATAACAAGTGGAATTTCGATTTCTACGTGAATGTCCTTGCCTTCTTTGATGAGCTGAGCAGTTGCTTGCAAAATAGCGCGTGCCTGCATTCTGTAGATATCAGGGAAGGATACGCCAAGACGGCAGCCACGATGACCGAGCATTGGGTTCATTTCATGAAGTGCGCGTACCTTCTTGAGGAGCTCTTCCTTTTCTTCAATCACTTCGGCAGCACCACCGGTGTGCTTAAGGTCATTGATTTCGAGCATGAGCTTTTCCATGTTAGGAAGGAATTCGTGTAGTGGTGGGTCCAAAAGACGAATGGTGGTAGGTAGGCCCTGCATAGAATCGAGAATACCGTAGAAGTCACCTTGTTGGAAAGTGAGGAGCTTTTCAAGTGGCGCCTTGCGCGCTTCTGCGTTTTCTGCAAGAATCATTTCTTGAACGATTGGAAGACGTTCCACTTCCATAAACATATGTTCAGTTCTGCAAAGGCCAATACCAGTAGCACCAAATTCACGTGCCTTCTTTGCATCACGAGGGTTATCCGCATTGGCATGAACACCAAGGCCATTCTTTTCAGTGATTTCGCTGCACCATGCAAGGATTTGTTGGAAATCGTCGCTGAGTTCTGGTGGAATAACTGGCACTTCACCGAGAATAACGTGACCAGTAGAACCATCGATGGTGATGATATCGTCCTTTTTGAGGGTGATATCGCCAACATAGATGATTTCCTTATCGCTATCGAGCTTGAGGGCGTCGCAACCGCAAACGCAGCAACGGCCCATACCACGAGCAACAACAGCAGCGTGACTGGTCATACCGCCACGGCTGGTGAGAACGCCTTGTGCTGTAACAATACCGTGAATGTCATCTGGTGTGGTTTCGTTACGAACAAGGATGACCTTTTCGCCAAGGTTGCCACGGGTTTCTGCTTCATCAGCAGTAAATACAATGTGACCACTGGCTGCCCCTGGAGATGCAGGAAGACCGGTAGCAATAATGTTGAGCTCAGCCTTAGGGTCAATGCTTGGGTGGAGCAATTGATCGAGTTGAGCAGGATCAATACGCATTACAGCGGTATCACGATCAATGATACCTTCCTTAAACATATCTACAGCGCAACGAACTGCAGCAGCAGTGGTACGCTTTGCATTACGGGTTTGGAGAATAAAGAGCTTGCCATTTTCGATGGTGAATTCAATATCCTGCATATCTTTGTAATGGTTTTCTAGAAGATGGCAGGTTTCAGTGAATTGCTTGAAGGCTTCAGGCAATTCATTTTCAAGACGGGTGATATGTTGAGGGGTACGAATACCAGCAACTACGTCTTCACCTTGTGCATTGATGAGATATTCACCATAGAGTTCCTTCACGCCAGTTGCAGGGTTGCGGGTAAAGGCAACACCAGTACCACTTGTTGCGCCCATGTTACCAAATACCATGGATTGAACGTTTACAGCGGTACCAATATCATCTGGAATCTTATTGATACGACGATATACGATAGCGCGGTTGTTGCCCCAAGATTCAAATACAGCAGTGATAGCAAGCACGAGCTGTTCCTTAGGATCTTGTGGAAATTCAACACCTTTTTCACGTTGAACAAGGCCCTTATAAAGCTCAATCAATTCCTTCAAGCTATCTGCAGTAAGCTCAAAGTCATCCTTAATGCCTTGTGCACCCTTGATGCGTTCAATGATGTTGTCGAACTTATAGGAGTCTACGCCCATAACAACGTTGGAGTACATTTGAATAAAACGACGATAGCAGTCAAGGGCAAAACGTTCGTCACCAGTGAGTGCAGCAAAGCCCTTCACAGTTTCATCGTTCAAGCCAAGGTTGAGGACAGTGTCCATCATCCCAGGCATGGAAATAGCAGCACCAGAACGCACAGAAACCAAAAGTGGGTTCTTTTCGTCGCCAAACTTTTTACCAGTTTCTGCTTCTAATTTTGCCAAAGCTTCCCAAACTTCGTCGAGCAAGCCTTCAGGAAGGTTACGACCAGCAGTAAAGAATTCATTGCAAGCTTCAGTTGTAATGGTAAAGCCCTGTGGAACAGGAAGACCAATCTTTGTCATTTCAGCAAGGTTAGCGCCTTTACCACCGAGAAGTGCACGCATATCCTTATTACCTTCGCTAAACAAGTATACAAATTTCTTATCCAATGATACTCTCTCCTCTATCATAATAGATTTGCAAAATAACATTTGCAGTTTCTTCAACAGCCTTATGTGTAACGTCAATCACCGGACAACCAACGCGCTTCATAATGCCTTCAGCATAATCAAGCTCATCCAAGATTCTACCCAAATTTGTGTAGTCCGTAGGGCTTGCAACACCTAAGCCGCGCACACGCTCCGTACGAATTTCACCCAAAATATCAGGTTGAATGGTAAGACCGATGATTTTGTTTTTTGGAATTTCAAAAAGCTTATCGTTCACACGAACCTCCGGCACCAACGGCACATTAGCCACCTTGATACCGCGATAAGCCAAATACATAGAAAGTGGCGTCTTCGACGTTCTAGAAACGCCAATAAGCACCAAGTCTGCATTGCTGATACCAGTTACATCCTTGCCATCGTCAAACTTGATGGCAAATTCCATTGCTTCAATCTTTTTGAAATAGCTTTCATCCATTCTTTGAATCAGCCCCGGTCTGCCCGCTGGCTTCATGCCAGTTGCACCCTCTAGCGCCTTGAACGGATATTCGAGAACGTCTACATACTGAATACCATGCGATTTGCAATATTCCTCCACGTAACGGCGCAACTCCTCCACCACGAGAGTGAAAAATAAAATGCTGTTCTTAGGATTAATTTGTTGCAAAACCTCAGTAATGTAACGTTCATCTTCAACAAAAGGGATATGCTTGTAGGAAACTTCAACACCTGGAAATTGGTTGGCAGCTGCACGCGCAACGTATTGCGCCGTTTCACCGAGCGAGTCTGAAAAAATATAGATCGCAATTCTTTGCACTTGTTCCATCATACATCTTCTCCTGCGTAACCGTAGCCAATATCAACAAAAGCACGAACAACATTGGTTTTTGTAAATCGGCCCATGACCTCATATTGGTCCTCGCCAACTTTTTTCACAACAGGCATACCATCAATTTCATGCAAAATCAGCTTTTGAGCAGCACTCCATAAGCTTTCATCCGAGGTTGTCATAATCAAGTTTGGCATGCGTGTCATAATCACACTCACTGGAACCTTGTGCATATCCGTGTTACCAACAGCAAGCTTAAGCAAGTCCTTTCTAGAAAGGACCCCTTCTAAAAAACCTTGCTCATTAACAATAAAGAGCGTGCCAATATTGTTTATAAAGAGTGCAACAAGTGCATCATAGGCAGAAGCTTTTTCATTCACTACAACAGGCATACTTTGGTAATCATGGACCGACATTTGAATCATCTTCATATAAATGTCATAGCCCTGTCTGGACTCACTGTAGCAATACCCCACACGAGGTCTTGCTTCCAGTACACCCAGCTGTGTCAAAAAAGTCAAATCAGAGCGCAGAGAAGCGCGTGTGGTTTCCATTAGCGCCGCGATTTTATCGCCCGTAATGG
The DNA here is from genome assembly GCA_934229395.1 of uncultured Peptococcaceae bacterium. Lineage (GTDB taxonomy): Bacteria > Bacillota > Peptococcia > Peptococcales > Peptococcaceae > UMGS1590. Next base: position 27,978 of record CAKQDL010000022.1, read on the forward strand.
GACTTTGCGTTTTCACAATATCCAGAATCTGAAGCTGTTTTTCACTGAATCGAATAAGACTTCTCCTCCTTTCGACTACTGTATGCACTTATTATGACGCACAATATTCAAATTTGCAACACAAAAATATGATTGCCGTGTAATTTTTTTATAATTAGTACTAATAATTGCTTATTCCGTGGCTAACGTCGTGTTCATACATCTTATGATTGTTCATTGCCTAGCTCGCGTAGTGTTCAGACATCTTAAAAAAAGAGCCGCAGGCAGCATACCACCCACAGCTCCAAAATCGGCACAGAGGTCTTGCCCTGCCACCACGATACACGTTGACGCTTAAAGTTTCATTAAAAATGTAATAAAAAAGCCGACACATTACTGTATCGGCCTTTTACTCCCCGAACTGGGCTCGAACCAGTGACATCATGATTAACAGTCATGCGCTCTACCGACTGAGCTATCGAGGA
>CAKQDL010000023.1 GCA_934229395.1 uncultured Peptococcaceae bacterium
GGGTTATCGTACGCCTGTTCAATACAGAAATCTACACGCTCAGATAAACGTTACTATTCAATAAGCGTGTCCACTTTTTAATTTTCGTGTCTACTTTTTGTTGACTAGTGCATCCGTCGGCTACGCCGCCACCTTCCCCCCATGTGGGGAAGGCTTTTGCTATTTATAGAAAGTTTTCTCTTTACAGACACATTTTACCTTTATCTACAGTCTGACCTTGCAGCGAATGTGCTGCAAGGTTTTTTTCTTCTCCTTGGAAGAAAGCAAAAATTTCCCCTTGACAAATTCTGTAGGTTAGGTATAATTAACCTCGTAAGGTTAGCAAGTGCTAACTGTTATTTGTGACCGCTGATTAGCACAAGCTAATATATGACATAACGAGGTGATTTTATGACTTTGAGAGAGGCCGATGAAGGCAAGCTTTATCCGATTTTAGACGTGAATACCCATGACGATGCGCTGGATGCGTTTTTGTTTACCCTTGGTTGCTACGCTGGCGAGGATATTGCTGTGGTGTCGCGCCGCAGAAGCGGATGCGTGGTGTCTATCAAGGATGCGCGCTACAGTATTGACAATGCACTGGCCGATGCGATTACTGTCTAGGCGTGGCTATTTTTTACGAGTGGGTTAGTCTTTATTAACCCTGAGAGAAAAGGAGGATATGAGGATATAATGAGAATTGCTTTGGCAGGTAATCCCAATGCTGGGAAAACGACAATGTACAATGCCCTCACTGGCGCCAACGAAAAGGTTGGTAACTGGGCGGGGGTAACGGTAGATACTAAGGAACGTTCTTTAAAGAAGGCCTACAACGAAAGTGGCGTTCCGGTTACGGTGGTGGATCTTCCAGGTGCTTACTCGATGTCACCTTTTACTAGCGAGGAAAGCATAACGAGCAGCTATGTTAAAGAAGAGAACCCTGATGCGATTATTAATATTGTGGATGCGACCAACCTCAGCCGTAGCCTTTTCTTTACCACCCAACTTTTGGAACTTGGCATTCCTGTGGTGGTGGCCCTCAATAAGACGGACCTCAACAAGAAAAAAGGCACGAAGGTGGATGCGGCGAAGCTTGCGCGCCTCTTGGGCTGCAAGGTGGTCGAAACGGTATCGACCTCTTCTGATGGCTTGAAAGCTGTGGTCCTCGAGGCCATGGCGGCATACGGAAGCGGCCAAAAGGCACCTTATGTGTCAACTGGCGTAGATATGAGCGACAAGGCGAGCGTGGAAGCCGACGACCGCAAGCGTTTTGCTTTTGTGGCGGACCTTGTAAAAAAAGTAGAGGTGCGTAAAGTACAAACCTTTGAAAAAAACACCGGCGATAAAATTGACGCTGTGCTTACCAACCGTTGGCTTGGGATTCCAATTTTTGCTGTAGTGATGTTTTTGGTCTTCCAAATTTCCCAGGTTTGGGTAGGGGCACCTATTGCCGATGCCCTTACGGCCCAACTTGAAAATTTCCAAGGCATGGTTGCAGGCCTCTTTGAAGATGCAAACCCACTTTTGAGTGCTATCTTGGTGGATGGTATGATTGGCGGCGGGATTGCTGTTATTGGCTTCCTTCCACTTGTAATGGTAATGTATTTCCTCATTGCCCTTTTGGAAGACATGGGCTATATGGCGCGTGCGGCTGTGGTCTTGGACCCTATTTTTAAACGCGTGGGCCTTTCAGGCAAGTCTGTGATTCCTTTTGTCATTGGTGTGGGTTGCGCGGTGCCAGGGATTATGGCCTCTCGTACCATTCGCGATGACCACGAACGCCGTGCCACGGCGATGCTTACACCATTTATGCCATGCGGTGCAAAAATTCCGGTTATTTCCCTCTTTGCCGGCGCGTTTTTTGACAATGCTGGATGGGTGAGCACCATAATGTATCTCACCGGCATCGTTCTTATCTTTGTGGGCGCTCACTTGGTCAACTGGCTCAGTGGCTATAAGGCACGCAAGGCGTTCTTTATCATTGAGCTTCCAGACTACCGCGTGCCATCTCTTATGGGCGCCGTTAAATCCATGTGTGCCCGCGGTATGGCCTACATTAAAAAGGCTGCAACAATTATCTTATTGTGCAACACTGTGGTACAAATCATGCAAACCTTCGACTTGAGCCTCCATGTGGCCGAACATGCCGACACCTCCATTTTAGCAGCCATCGCTTCTCCGTTTGCCTATGTGCTGTTGCCAATTGTGGGCGTGGTTTCTTGGCAGCTCGCAGCAGCGGCTGTAACGGGCTTCATTGCCAAGGAAAACGTGGTTGGGACTCTCGCTGTGTGCTTTGTGGGTCTTGAAAACCTCATCAACACCGATGACTTGGCTCTTATGGAAGGGACAGGCACCGAAGTGGCTGGCGTAATGGCCATCACCAAGGTGGCAGCCTTGGCTTACCTCATGTTTAACCTCTACACCCCACCATGCTTTGCAGCCATCGGCGCCATGAACAGCGAAATGAAGAGCGCCAAGTGGCTTTGGGGCGGCATTGGCCTCCAGTTTGGTGTGGGCTATACGGTGAGCTACTTTGTGTACACCGTTGGTACTCTCCTGACCGCTCCAGAGCGCCTCAATATCACCGCGGCCTTTGGTGGTGCCGCTCTCATTGCAGTCATGGTCATTATTGCCTTGACTGTGCATAAAAAGGCTAATGCGGCTCCAAAGGCGCCAGAAGTCTTTGCACTAGGAGATTAAATATGGTGAACCTTGTAATTATAGGCATCCTTGCCCTCGTCTTAGGCGGCGCCTGCCTCTACCTCGTGCGCGCCAAACGCCACGGCGGCCATTGCGTGGGCTGCCCGAACGCCGAGGCTTGCCAGAATGCCATCCATGGCAGCTGTAGCTCCAAACAAGGGAAAACGAACTAAATACATACGGGCACTCGGCTCGCGCTGGGTGCCTATTTTTAAAACTGTAGGTTAGGCAAGACTAACCAATGCACAGCGAAAGGAGTATAACTATGAGTGTTGTAATCATTGGCGGTAACGAATGCATGGCGCGTCGTTATGTGGATATTTGTAAGGAGTATGACTGCACGGCGAAGGTGTATGCAAAGATGAGCGGCAAGATGAAAAAAATAGGCAAGCCGGATCTCATGATTCTTTTTACCAACACCGTGTCACACAAAATGGTGCGCTTGGCTTTGGGGGATGCGAGCGAGCATACCATCATCGAGCGTAGCCATTCAAGCTCGGCGACAGCGCTCAAAGCGATTTTGGAGGTACACACATGTCAGAACAAGCATTGATTGATTACTGCGCCCCAACCCTAGCGGGGCTCAAGACAGCCAACCTTTTTGTCTGCGATTACGACGACCGCGCCACGTTGATGGACGAAATCCGCGCCTACAACGAGCGCCTGCGCAAAAAGGGCCTGGCCATGGTGCCGGTGCGCATCCGCGATGGCCGCGCCCATATTTATATCTATCGTCCGGCCAAGCTCGCTTGCGACCTCGGCTGTGCCCATGCCGAAAAAATCCTCGCCCATTATGGCTACGATGCCACCAAGCCGGGCCAATGTGTGGCTCGTCTTGGCCAGCGCCTGGCCGATTATGACACCTTCCCTCACGAAATCGGCCTCTTTTTGGGCTACCCACCAGAGGATGTGGAGGGCTTTATCCGAAACAAGGGCTGCGGTGGCAAATGTATTGGCTGCTGGAAGGTCTATGGCGATGCAGAAAACGCCCAAAAATGTTTCGACCGCTTCAAAAAATGCACCCGCATCTACAAGGATATGTACCAAAAAGGCAAAACCATCGACCAGCTCGCCGTGCGCGTGTAGTGCCTCATAACGTGTCTTTACAAGCCTGTCCGCGAGGACTGGCTTTTTTACTTTTGTACGTATACATTGGATAAATTTACTTGCTTTGACATCGGTCAACCACGGGCTTATAATATGGGCAATTTAAACAATCGTTCATTCAACCCAAGGAGGTTATATTATGAGACTCGAAAATAAGGTGGTTTTGGTTACTGCATCTACCCGTGGCATTGGCCTTGCTATTGTAAAGGCCTGCGCAGAGGAAGGGGCCATTGTCTATATGGCAGCGCGCAACGAGGAACGCGCGCGCGGCGTGATTGATGAGCTCACTCAAAAGGGCCAAAGGGTTCATTATGTGTTCAACGACGCCACCGTAGCAGAAAGCTTCTCGACCATGATTGACGACGTGGTGGCCAAGGAAGGCCGCATTGACGTGCTTGTGAACAACTTCGGCACCTCCGACCCTCGTCAGGATCGTCAAATTGCCAACACCGACGTAGACTATTTCACCGAAACCTTGAATGTCAACGTCAACTCCGTCTTCCGCGCCAGCCAACGCGCCATTAAGCAAATGCGTGAGCAAGAAAGCGGCGGCAGCATCATCAATATTTCATCCATTGGCGGCGCTGTGCCAGATATTTCCCAAATTGCTTACGGCACCTCCAAGGCAGCCATCAACTACCTCACCCAGCTCATCGCCGTCCATGAAGCGCGCCACGGCATTCGTTGCAACGCCATCATGCCAGGGATGACCGCCACCGACGCCGTGAAAAACAACCTCAACGACGCCTTTATGCACGTCTTTATGAAGAGCACCCCAACAGGGCGCATGGGCGAGCCAGAAGAAATCGCTCAAGCCGCTGTCTACTTTGCCAGCGACGCAGCCGCCTACACCACCGGCCAAATCCTAGCCGTCAGCGGCGGCTTCGGCCTAGCCACCCCAGTCTACGGCGACTTCATAGGCGCCGATCGCTCCGGCAACTAAAAATAATCCCCGCTTCAAAGAGGTGGGGATTTTGTGTAGAAAAAGGTATATTTTCTCCATAGGCGTGTATGCATTCCTGAAGCCTTTCTCCTCATCCGTCTGCAATTCCGCTGTCGCTTCATCGCAGGGGAAGGCAGGGAGAAAAATGTTAGAGCTCCATTTTTTCGACAACGATGCCGGCTTCTTTAAAGAGCTCGCCGCTTAGGGCATCGGGGTAATCGCCGGTGTAGACGATGCGCTCGATGCCGGCGCCTATAAGAATGCGGGCGCACAGCGAGCAGGGGAAGGTGGTGCAGTAGAGGGTGGCGCCGCTAATGGATACGCCCATGATGGCGGCTTGGATGACGGCGTTTTGCTCGGCGTGGAGGGAGCGGCAATGCTCGTGGCCTTCTCCAGACATAAAGCCGAGCTTTTCGCGCATACAGCCACCGAGCTCGTTGCAATGCTTGAGGCCGGCTGGGGCACCGTTGTAGCCGGTGGTGATGATGCGGTGGTCTTTGACTAGGATGGCGCCTACTTGGCGGCGCAGGCAGTTGGAGCGTTTGGCAATAATGTGGGTGATTTCCATAAAATAGGTATCCCAATCGGGTCTTTGTAGTTGCATAAGGGCCTCCTGTTGACGCATGATTTTCTTTTATGGTAGCACGGGGGCCACTGCCATGCAAGAAAGTCGTGGATTTTGTATGGTGGTTGCCGCGGATGGTCTGTGCTATAATAGGCCTAGGAATTAAATTATTATTATAATACGACAATATAAAACGAGGTGACGAGATGAAAAAAATCATGTTTGTTTTTGGCACCCGCCCAGAGGCCATCAAGATGGCGCCTTTGGTGAAGGCGGTGGAGGCTAGCGAGGACATGGAGGCTTTGGTGGTTGTTACAGCCCAGCACCGCGAGATGCTCGATCAGGTGTTGGCACTTTTTGATGTAAAGCCAAATTACGATTTGAACTTGATGAAGCCGGGCCAAACCCTTTCGGACATTACTGCCGGGGTCTTGCGCGGTATTGAACGCATCGTGATTAAGGAAAAGCCGGACATTGTGCTTGTGCACGGCGATACCACCACCACCTTTGCTGGGGCCTTGGCGAGCTTTTATCAGCAAACGCCGATTGGCCACGTGGAGGCGGGGCTTCGTAGCGGCAACCTCTATTCGCCGTTTCCAGAAGAGGCCAACCGTAAGCTCACTGGGGTGATGACGAATGTGCATTTGGCACCGACGCCGCAGGCCAGAGAAAACCTTCTTAAAGAAGGCGTGAACGCAGAGGCCATCTTTACCACAGGCAACACGGTTATTGATGCCCTTATGATGACCATTGAAGAGGACTATGCCTTTGATGAGGACCTCAAGGCGGCCTTAGATGTACCTGGGCGCAAGGTTTTGCTCACCACCCACCGCAGAGAAAACCTGGGCCAGCCTATGGTGCAAATTTTTAGAGCCATTCGCAAGCTCCACGAACGCTTTGAGGATGTCCATTTTTACTTCCCTGTGCATTTGAACCCTCGTGTGCAGGCCTTGGCCAAGGAGGCCTTGAGCGATTTGGACCGTGTGCATATGTTTGCGCCTTTGGATTACGCGCCATTTACCAATCTCATCAACCGTATGGATTTGGTCCTCACCGACAGCGGCGGTTTGCAGGAAGAGGCGCCAGCTGTGGGCAAGCCTGTTTTGGTCTTGCGCGATACCACCGAACGCCCAGAGGCCGTCGAGGCTGGTACGGTGAAGCTTGTGGGCTGCGACACCGACCTTATTTATACCACCGTTGAGGCGCTTTTTACCAACGAAGAGGCTTATCTCACCATGAAGCACGCTGTGAACCCTTACGGCGACGGCCACGCCTGCGAACGCATTTTGGCGGCGCTGCGCTACTACTTTGAGCCAGCCGGCGAACGTCCAGAGGATTGGCGCTAGGGAAAGACCCCGGTGCTTCATCCAACGCTTGGTGCGTAGGAATGCGTCAATAGCCATCTATAAGATTTATAGATGGGATAAAGCGACCACTTTTCTGACAATTGAGCCAATTAATAAGAACGTCTTATGTGAAAAATGTAACAAGAGGTGGTCAGCCAATTGTTATATTGCTATACTTAGTTTGTGACCAAGGTTAACTGAAGTTTTTTAGGAGGCGCAAATGAGCTACAGAGATAAATTGCGCAACCCAAAGCGCTACCAAAAGGAGCAAGGGCCAATAGCGCGTATGCTCAACGTGGCGATGAGCTTTGGTATTTCCATGGGCATTTCACTGTTTCTTATGGTCAAGCTCGGCACATGGCTCGACAATTACTTTCACACATCTCCCTACCTCATGTTTGTCTGCGTGATGGTGGCCATACTGGCTGGTTTTCGTTCTCTTTACAGAGAGGTGCTACGCTTAGAAGAGGAGGAAAAAAAATCGGAGATGGAGGAGGATGGTCATGTGGATTGAATTTGGCTTAGGACTAATGGTGGGCGCTGTGTGTTGCTTCGGGAAGGAATTCCTCTTGCAGCGCTTTGTCCTAAGAGGCAACAAATTTTTGGCAATACTGCTTTTTTGGTTGCGTCTTTTGATTGATTTTGTGGTGATGATTCTATTGTATCAATGGAGCATTGCTGCCTTGGTGGGAGGGACCTTGGGCCTTAGCGTTTATACCTTCTACCTCATGATCAAAACCTTCCTAGGGCGGTAAAGCACAAAGAAAGAGGTGATATTTTTGTTTGCACAAGCATTGCTTGCAAGTGAAGAGGTCTCCAACATCATCTACCAAAACGGTTCGTTTGTGTTGACCTCAGAAATTACGACCATGTGGGGCGTTATGCTCGTCTTGGTACTCCTTGCATACTTTGCGACCAAGGACATGAAGCTCAGGCCAAAAACCTGGAGCTTACAAAACATCTTTGGTTTCATCATCGACTTCCTCATGGATACCATCGAGGGGGTTATGGGCAAGGAAAAGGGTCGCAAATATGCACCGTTTCTCTTGACACTCTTCTTTTTGATTATTTGCTCAAACTACGTTGGGCTCTTGCCACTCGCTGGCCACGTCCATGGCGGCTACAAGCCACCTACAAGTAACTTGAGCGTCACTGCAGCCTTGGCGGTGATTACCATCTTTATGTTTTTCTTCTATGGTATTTCGGCCAATCCAAAGAAATTCTTTAAGTTTTTCTTCTCGCCAATGCTGCCACTGAATTTGCTTGATTTGTTTACACGTCCGCTCTCGTTGGCCGTCCGTCTTTACGGTAACGTTTTTGGCGAAGAAATGGTTATTGGTTTCCTCTTTGGGATGATGCCACTGTTCTTGCCACTGCCAATGTATGCACTGAGTATTCTCTTTGGTGCGATACAGGCGTATGTATTCACACTCTTGGCAACCATTTATATCGAAGAAGGTGTCAGTGGACACTAAGCTTTAAAAACGTAGCACACAGCTTATTTAATTTTAAGGAGGAGTTTTCTTTATGACTGCAACAGGATTAATCGCACTTGCTATGGCACTAGCCATTGGCCTATCCGCCATCGGCTCTGGTATTGGTCAGGGTCTTGCAACCGCTCACGCAACAGAATCTATGGCTCGCCAACCAGAAATGGCCGGCGCCATCCGTACCACCCTCGTACTTGGTTTGGCATTTATGGAAACCCTCACCATTTACGGTCTTCTTATTGCTCTTATGCTCTATTCCCAATTGGGTTAATGACAAAATAAACGTCCATATATCAAGGAGGATACAATAAATGAACGCAACTGGATTAATCGCACTTGCTATGGCACTCGCCATTGGTCTATCTGCTATCGGCTCTGGTATTGGTCAGGGGCTTGCAACCGCTCACGCTACTGAATCTATGGCTCGTCAACCAGAAATGGCCGGCGCCATCCGTACCACCCTCGTACTTGGTTTGGCATTTATGGAAACCCTTACCATCTACGGTCTTCTCATCGCTCTTATGCTTTACTCCCAGCTTGGTTAATGTTTCTCAAGCACAAAATCTAATCAAGTAAGGAGATGGTTATATGTCAATTGAGCCATCCACAGTCATTTTTGCCATCATCAACTTCGTAATACTCTTTGCTCTATTAAAGAAGTTTTTGTACAAGCCACTCTTCAATATGCTCGATGAACGTGCAAGCATCATCGAAAACAGCCTCGACGAAGCCGAAAACGCACGCAACGAAGCCCAAGCCATGAAGGCCGAATACGAAGAAAGCTTGAAGGAAGCGCAATCTAAGGCTCAAGAAATTATCCAAAACGCCAACAAGCTTGGCGAGCAAACCCGTGCAGAAATTGTTGCCAAGGCCCGCGAAGAAGCGCAACGTGCCACCGACAAGGCAAGGGAAGAAATCAACCGCGAAAAGGAACAAGCCCTCAATGATTTACGTGGCGAAGTGGCCGATTTGGCCGTAGACGCTGCAGCAAAAATCATTGGTCGCTCTGTAACAGAAGCGGATCACGAAAAGCTTGTAGGCGAATTCATTAAAGAGGTGGGGGACGCTAAATGAACGATGCAGGAGTAGCAAAACGCTATGCACAGGCACTGTTCATGCTCGCAGACGAATCCCAAAACGTCGATAAAATCGGAAACGATTTGCGCCTGGCCTGCGATACCATTACCGGTAATGCGGAGCTCGCGCAAACCTACACAGGCGCACAGTTTTCCCTAGCTGGTAAGCGTGGTGCCATTACAAAAATTTTTCAAAACCAAGTGGACCCAAGGGTGCTCAATTTCTTGCTTCTTTTAATAGAAAAGCACCGCACCACATATTTGGCAGACATCACTGAAGCTTATTTTAAGCTCGACGATGAAAAGAAGGGCATCATTGATGCCACTGCAACCTCTGCCTATCCACTCAAAGAAGATGACGCCAAAAACATCGCCCTTGCTCTAGGCAAGCGCCTTGGCAAAACTGTGCGTTTAAAGGTTGTCGTAGACCCTAGCATTGTGGCAGGCGTCAAGCTCCAATACGGTGATAAAATTATCGACGGCAGCGTACACTCTCGTCTTGAAAGCATGCGTAAGCGCCTCATGACGCAGGAAAATGTAGGAGGTGAAGATCCCCAATGAGCATTAAACCAGATGAAATTAGTGCAATATTAAAAGAACAAATCCAAAACTTTGACCAAAGTGTGGAAACCTCAGAAATCGGTACCGTTATCGAAGTTGGTGACGGTATTGCCCGTGTGCATGGCCTTCAAAACGCCATGGTTAACGAACTCTTGGAATTCCCAGGCGGGGTCAAGGGGATGGCACAAAACCTTGAAGAGGACAACATCGGTTGCATTCTTCTCGGGGAATTTGATCATATTAAAGACGGCGACTCAGTCAAGCGTACTGGCCGCATTGTAGAAGTACCAGTAGGTGACGAACTGATTGGCCGCGTTGTTAACGCCATCGGCGAACCAATCGACGGCAAGGGCCCACTCGGTACCACCAAAACCCGCCCAGTAGAAAACGTAGCGCCAGGGGTTATTACCCGTGAAGGCGTACACGAACCACTACAAACAGGCCTCAAGGCGATTGACGCCCTCGTACCAATTGGCCGTGGCCAACGTGAGCTCATCATCGGCGACCGTCAAACCGGTAAAACCGCCATCGCCATCGACACCATCATCAACCAAAAGGGTCAGGACGTCATCTGCATCTACGTAGCTATTGGCCAAAAGGCCTCCACTGTAGCAAACGTCGTAGGTCAGCTCGAAAAATACGGCGCCATGGATTATTCCATCGTTGTAGCAGCAACCGCCTCTGAACCTTCCCCAATGCTCTACATTGCACCTTATGCAGGCGCAAGTATGGGTGAAGAATTTATGGCCCAAGGCAAGGACGTGCTCATCGTTTACGATGACCTTTCCAAGCAAGCCGTGGCCTACCGCGAACTTTCCTTGCTCCTTCACCGCCCACCAGGACGTGAAGCATATCCAGGGGACGTTTTCTATCTCCACTCCCGTCTTTTGGAACGTGCAGCAAAGCTCGAAGACAAATACGGCGGCGGTTCTATGACAGCACTGCCTATCATCGAAACCCAAGCATCCGACGTATCTGCTTATATTCCAACCAACGTTATCTCCATCACCGATGGCCAGATTTTCTTGGAAAGTGACCTCTTCCACAGTGGTATTCGCCCAGCGATTAACGCAGGTATTTCTGTATCCCGTGTAGGGGGCTCCGCGCAAATCAAGGCCATGAAGAAAATCGCAGGTAATATGCGTATCGACTTGGCACAGTACAACGAGCTCAAGGCCTTCTCCCAATTTGGTAGTGACCTTGACGAAGGCACCAAGGCGAGCCTTGCTCGTGGTGAACGCCTCACAGAAATCCTCAAGCAAAAGCAATATGCACCAATGCCAGTAGAAGAACAGGTTGTCAGCATCTACGCCGTAGTAAAGGGCCATTGTGACAGCATCAAAACCGAAAGCGTTGGGCGTTTTGAAAAGGAATTCCTTGACTTTATGCGTGCCGGCAAGTACAACGACAGCGTTTTGGGTGTCATCAAATCCACCGGTAAGATGGAAAGCGACACCGAAGAAGCGCTCAAGCAAGCCATTAAAGAATTTAAGGAAGGCTTCCAAGGCTAGGAGAGGATGGTGAGACGTCTTGGCTAATGCAAAAGAAATAAAAGGCAGAATGCAGAGTATTTCCAATACAAAGCAGATTACAGGCGCCATGAAGATGGTCTCCGCCTCCAAGCTGCGCCGTGCTCAAAAGCAAGCTGGGGCAGGGCGCCCTTATCAGCAAAAGCTGCGCCAGGTATTGGCGAAGGTCAGTGCTTCAGCAGGTGGCGAGATTCACGACCCACTGCTCGAAGTGCGCGATGTCAAAAAAGAAGCCTTTGTCGTCATTGCTTCCAACAAAGGGCTCGCCGGTGGCTTCAACCACCATGTGCTCAAGGAAGCCCACAGTGCCATCAACGAAGCCGTGGCCCAAGGCCATGAAGTGGCCGTTTTTGCCGTCGGCAGAAAGACCAACGAGTACTTCGTTAAGCACCATGTGCCTGTAGAAAAGGCCTACCTCAACACCCAAGACATTCCAAATCCAGATGACAGTGAGCTCATCTGCAAGGATGTCCGTTCCGCCTACGAAACAGGAAAATTCGACAAAGTCAGCATTGTCTATCCATTGTTCCGCTCTGTAATGAGCCAGGTGCCAACGGTGGTGCCGCTTCTCCCAATTTCCGTCGATAATTTAACCGACGGCGAAGAAGAAGCAAGCGAAGGCTACACCGTGGACTTCATCTTTGAACCAGACGCGTCCTCCATCTTGAATCAGCTCTTGCCTATGTATTTGTCCAACCAAATCCATAGCTGCATGGCCGATGCCAAAACCGGGGAGCATGGCGCGCGTATGACCGCCATGACCGCAGCAACCGACAATGCCACAGAGCTTCTCAGCAAGCTCGAAATCAGCTACAACCGCGCTCGTCAAGCAGCAATTACCAACGAAATCACAGAAATTGTTGCCGGTGCGAATGCGCTTGGCTAATGCACGCATAAGGGAGGAAGATCCGTCTTGAATAAGCTAGGTAAAATATTAAAGGTTGTAGGCCCAGTTGTAGACGTAGAGTTTACCGCCGACAGCCTTCCAGAAATTAACTATGCCCTCCATGTAAAAAGCGAGGGTCAATCCATTGAAGTAGCAAGCGACATCAATGTCGTTTTAGAAGTTGCCCAACACTTGGGCGGCAACGTTGTCCGCACCGTAGCAATGAGCTCCACCGACGGGCTCGTGCGCGGCATGGACGTTATCAACACCGGCAGCCAAATCAGCGTACCAGTAGGTGACGCCACCCTAGGCCGTCTTTTGAACGTAACCGGTGACCCAATCGACGAAGAAGGCCCGGTAGAAAGCGAAGAACGCTGGTCCATTCACCGCGAAGCACCAGACTTTAGCGAACAAAGCCCAGAAAAAGAAATCCTCGAAACAGGGATTAAGGTTATAGACCTCCTCTGCCCGTACGTAAAGGGTGGTAAAATCGGCCTCTTTGGCGGTGCAGGTGTAGGTAAAACCGTACTCATCCAAGAGCTCATCCGCAACATTGCTTACGAACACGGCGGCTACTCCGTCTTTGCCGGTGTAGGCGAACGTACCCGCGAAGGCAAGGACCTCTTGGTAGAAATGAAGGAAAGTGGCGTTATCAACAAGACCAGCCTCGTGTTTGGTCAGATGAACGAACCACCAGGCGCACGTATGCGTATCGCCCTCACCGGCCTTACCATTGCAGAATACTTCCGCGATGTACAGCATCAGGACGTGCTCCTCTTTATTGACAACATCTTCCGTTTCACCCAGGCCGGCTCCGAAGTATCCGCCCTCTTGGGCCGTATGCCATCAGCCGTAGGTTACCAACCAACTTTGGCCACCGAAATGGGTCAAATGCAGGAACGTATCACCTCCACAGACAAGGGCTCCATCACCTCTGTACAGGCCGTATATGTACCAGCCGATGACTTGACCGACCCAGCGCCAGCCACCACCTTCGCCCACTTGGATGCCACCACCGTACTCGACCGTGGTATCTCTGCAAAGGGGATTTACCCAGCCGTAGACCCACTCGGCTCCACATCCCGTATTTTGGATCCGCTCATTGTAGGCGAAGAACATTATCAAATCGCCCGTGACGTACAGGAAGTACTCCAACGCTACAAAGACCTTCAAGACATCATCTCCATCCTCGGTATGGACGAATTGAGCGACGAAGAAAAACTCATCGTAGCACGCGCACGTAAGATTGAACGTTTCTTGAGCCAATGCTTCTTCGTAGCCGAACAGTTCACCGGCAACCCAGGTCAATACATTCCGCTCAAGGAAACCCTCCGCGGCTTTAAAGAAATCCTAGAAGGCAAGCACGACGATCTACCAGAACAAGCCTTCCTCATGGTCGGCACCATTGATGACGCCGTAGCCAAAGCCGAAGCCATGAAAAACGGTGCCGCAAACTAATAAGGAGGCGGTATAATGGCAGAAAAACTATTAACGCTTGAAGTGGTCGCGCCAGATCATCAAGCGCTGTCCGTTCAAGCAGAAAGCGTCGTCGTACGCTCCCCAGAAGGCGAGCTTGGTTTCCTCGCCAACCACACGCCCCTCATTGCAGCCTTGGTGCCACAAATTGTGCGCTACAAAGAAGAAGGCGGCAAAGAAGGCCACATCTTCGTAGGCGGCGGCTTTGTAGAAGTCAGCGATAACCACGTGATTATCCTCTCCCCAAGCGCCGAACGCCCAGAAGACATCGACTATGACCGTGCAGAACGCGCCAAAGAACGCGCCGAAAAACGCCTAGCCAGCCGCGCCAGCGGTGAAGTAGACGTCGCCCGCGCCGAAGTCGCCCTAAGACGCAGCGTCGAACGACTCAAAATGCAAAAATACATCTAAAACAAAACGACCGCTCCGAGGTTCTGGAGCGGTCGTTTTTTGATGTGCAGAAAAAGTGTGATTTTTAGAATAAACGTGTATGCATTTTTGTTAATGCAGGGCCTCTTCACACTTTTTACGACGTATTTTTGTGGCATCGCTACATTTTTTACGACGTATTTTTGCGCGACATTACATTTTTTACGACGAATTTCTGCTGCTGGCTGTGGGCGATTCTTTTTGGGCGGTAGGGGTTTTTGTTTTGTTGGTTTTTGGCAGAGGGCGGCGAGGAATTTGTCTGTGTACTGCAAACGAATTGCTAACAAATTTTTTGATGGCTGTATGCCTTGCTCCTTGGCGCGCGGTGGGTGGTTACTTATCGCCTTTTGTTGAAAGAGGGCGCATGATGAAAGCGTAGGGCGGAAGAGTGACGGAATTTTTTGAGCGCAAAAAAGCTAGGGTCTATAGGCGTTTGTGCATTTAAACAATAAGAATTGGTTAATCTGCACAAAGGTTCAAACATTCTGAAAATATACGGTTGTATAATTGTAATTCACAATGGATAAGGTTGGTTATGGGTGCATAAGTGTTACTTATACTGGTTAACCAATTCCTAGAAAGCGCTCTGTTATGAGCTTATTTGATTTATCCCAAAGAATGTAGGGGAACGAACGATTGATAAAAATTTATCATGGTTCGCTAAAAGTTTCACGAGTGAATTGTATTTAATTAAAAAATAGTGCATAATATAGTAGATAAAAATGGCATTGTTATGCCAACTATAGTTGTCATTCAATTGGCAAAACATTACTTATAGGGAGGTTTTAAGGTGAACGATGGATTATGGACAATGCTCCTCTTTCTAGCGTTGGCTGTTGTTCTTACCTGTGCTGGTATTGGCGTGAGTCTCATTTTGTCTCCGCACTACTACCACAGCAAGGAACAGCGCGAAACGTTTGAATGCGGGGTAGATACTACTGGATCCGCTTGGGTCAACTTTAGTATCGGCTACTACATGTATGCACTTGTATTCCTATTATTCGACATTGAAACAGTATTCTTTTATCCGTTTGCCGTCGCTTTTAAGAGCGTGGGATTGTTCCCGGTTTTGGCCGCAACACTTTTCCTCGTGATTTTGTGCGTTGGCTTGTGGTATGAATGGAAGGAGGGCGCGCTCGAATGGAAATAGATGCAGTACGTTTTGACGAAAAGAACATGCCTACTGAGGAGGGCTGGTGCCCTTCTACCCGCGTTTCTCCTGTTACGGACTATTTGCGTAACACCCAAAAGACCCAGGCTGAGCTTGACCGCAATGTGATTCTCACTACTGTGGACAAGGTCTTAAACCAAGGTCGTAGCCGTTCCTTCTGGCCTGTTACCTGCGGTCTCGCTTGCTGCGCCATCGAAATGATGGCTTCTGGTGGCGGTCGCTTTGACTTGGCACGTTATGGCTACGAAGTTTTCCGTCCATCTCCACGTCATGCGGACCTTCTTATTATTGCAGGGACCATTACCAAGAAGATGGCGCCACTTCTCAAGCGTATTTATGAAGAAATGCCAGAACCAAAGTATGTTATTGCTATGGGCAACTGTGCTGTGAGCGGCGGTCCTTTTGCCGGCAGCTACTCTGTGGTGAACGGTGGCGATACCTTCTTACCTGTAGATGTGTATCTCCCTGGATGTCCTCCACGCCCTGAGGCGCTCTTTGATGCCTGCCTCAAGCTCAAGGACCGTGTGAACGATCCTGAAATTGCTAAAAGAGAGAGGTGAGCAGTTTGCTAAAAGAACAAATCTTAAACGCTGTTCCAGCACTAAGTGATGTGGAAGACGCTTTTTCTACTGTCGTATCTTGCGAAAGAGAAAATCTTGTGGAGGTTGTGATGGACCTTGCCAACAAGTGCAAGTACGATGGCTTCCTCGATACCTGTGTGGTGGAATTTGAAGAAGACTTTGTTGGTGTGTACAACCTTATGAACCTTGAGGATATGGATATGCTTCGTTTGGAAGTGCATTTCCCAAAGGATGATGCATGGCTGCCATCTCTGAGCGGTGTCTTTAAGGCTTGCTTGATTCTTGAACGCGAATCCTATGACCTTATGGGTGTTGAATACAAGGGTCATCCAGATTTGCGTCGCGTTTTCTTGCCAGATGACTTTGTTGGCCATCCGCTTCGCAAGTCTTACAACAATCCTATTAGAAAGTAAGGAAGGGGGAGAAGAATGAGTATTTATGAACCACGCGGTCGTTATGGCGCCAGCGATGAGGCTCAAATTGAAGAGTTGATGAAAAAGCAAGCTGAGCTCCAAAACTTGACCGAAGACAAGGACCCTACTGAACCTTACATTCTTAGCATGGGCCCTCAGCACCCTTCCACCCACGGTGTATTCCGTGCTGTGCTCACCATGAATGGTGAAAAGGTTGAAGGCTGCGAAAATGTGTGCGGCTATTTGCACCGCGGCATTGAAAAAATTTGTGAAGACAAGACCTGGTCTCAGGTTATTCCTTACACCGACCGTCTTGACTATATGTCCTGCGTGCTCAACGAATGGGGCTACTGCATGGCAGTTGAAAAGCTTATGGGCGTTGAAGTGCCTGAACGCGGCGAATATGTGCGCGTTATCTTAGGCGAGCTCCAACGTATTGGTCACCACTTGGTGTACCTCGCTTCTATGGCTTTGGACTTCAACGGCTACACGGCTTGGATGTACATGTTCCGCGAACGTGAAAAAATCCTCGATATCCTAGAAGCCTACTCTGGCAGCCGTATGAATAACAACGCCCTCCGCATTGGCGGGGCGCCTACCCCACTACCAGAAGGCTTGGAAGAAAAAATCCGCGCTTGGGCTGAACAATTCCCTGCGCAAATGCGCGACTTTGAAAACGTGGTCAACGGCAACGAAATCTTCCTTGCTCGTACCAAAAACGTGGGTATTTTAGACGCTGAGATGTGCAAAAACTACGGCGTATTTGGTTCCAACATTCGTGCTGCTGGCGTGAATTTGGACCTTCGCAAGATTAAGCCATACAGCGTGTACGACCGTTTTGATTTTGATGTGCCTCTCGGTAAGCAGGGCGACTGCTTCGACCGTTACGATGTGCGTCACAGAGAAATGGCCGAAAGTTGCAAGATTATTCTTCAAGCCCTCGATCAAATGCCAAAGGAAGGCCCTACCATGGGCAAGGTGCCTAAGATGATTAAGGTGCCTGCTGGCAGTGCTTATGCACAAATCGAAGGCGGCATGGGCTGGCTCGGCTACCACGTTGTGAGCGATGGTGGCATGAAGCCTTACCGTGTACGTATCCATGCACCTAGTATGATGAGCGTTTCTATGATGCCTGAGCTTGCACAGCGAGAAGACCTCTTTATGCAAGACTTCGTTGCAGCCTTGGCAAGTGTGGACATCGTTCTCGGCGAAGTAGACAGATAAGGGGGGGAACGTCATGGATAATTTGTTTATTAACATTGGTCAATGGATTATTGACTTCACCATGAGCCTTGGCGGTTCCGAGGCCCTCGGCACTTGGATTATGCGTATCCTTGCTGCTGTATGTGTGCTCGTCTTCTTGCTTATTAACGTTATCATCTTGGTTTACCTAGAACGTAAGCTTTCTGGTTTCTTCCAAGAACGTCGCGGTCCGAACCGTTGTGGTCCTGCTGGTATCTTCCAGCTCTTTATGGACATTATTAAGCTTGTAAGTAAGAACACTCTGACCCCAGATGCTGCCAACAAATGGCTCTACAACTTGGTGCCAATTGTGGTCTTCATCCCAGTGATGATGATTTTTGCTGTGATGCCACTTGGCGAAGGCATGACTGCCTATGATTCTCCAGTCAGCCTCTTGTTCTACTTTGCAATTTCTACCCTAACCACCCTTATCACCATCATCAGTGGTTGGGCCGCCAACAACAAGTACAACCTTATGGGTGGTATGCGTGCTGGCGCACAAATGATTAGTTACGAAATTCCACTTCTCTTCTCTGTGCTTGGTATCGTTATGATTACTGGTTCCTTGAACCTCAACGATATTGTTTACGATCAAGTGGAAAACGGCTGGTTTATTTTCCGTCAACCATTGGCCTTCCTTATTTTCTCTGTAGCTGCTACAGCAGAAATCAACCGTGGGCCTTTCGACTTGGCTGAAGGTGAACAGGAGCTTGTTGCAGGTTATCAAACAGAATACAGCGGCATGCGCTTTGCATTTATGTACTTGGGCGAATACGTTGCCCTTTACGCTATGTGCTTCCTCGCAGCTGTGCTCTTCCTAGGCGGCTGGGACGGTCCTATCCTTCCTGGTTGGCTGTGGCTTTTCATTAAGAGCTATGTGTTTGTATTCCTCAATATGTGGGTGCGTTGGACCTTCCCTCGTATCCGCGTGGACCACATGATGAAACTCAACTGGCAGGTGCTCATTCCAGCGGCGGTTGTTAACCTAGCCCTCACTGGTATTGTAGTCAAAGCCTTTCAATTATTAGCATAGGAGGTGGATGTATGTTCGGAATGGGGTTATTAAAAGGTCTCCGCGCAACGGGTGCACACTTTGTGAAGCCTAAGGTTACAGAGCTGTATCCAGAACAACGTCCAGACCTTGCACCAGCAAGCCAAGGCTTTTTTGACTATGATGTCACAAAATGCATTGCTTGCGGTTTATGTGAAAGAGCGTGCCCAAACCACGTTATTAAGGTGGGCAGCGAAAAGAACGAAGAAGGCAAAAAGGTTGTGACTTCCTATGTGATGGAAGTACAATACTGCCTCTTCTGTGGGATGTGCATTGAAGCATGTCCAACCAAGGCACTTGTTAATTCTAACAACTTCGAAATTGGCTGCTACAATCGTGAAGGCACCAACTACGAATTTATGGATGAAGCGCCACACAAAATGAATGAAGCCTTCAACAAGGTTCAAGCCGATTACTGGAACGCCAAGCGTCCAGAGGGCAACCCAATCGGCCGTCCAGAACCAGTGAAGGTTGTTCCTCCAAAGCCAGCTACAAAACCAGCAGCACCAGCCGCTGCGAAGCCGGCAGCACCAGCTGCACCAAAGGCTGAAGCACCTGCTCCTAAGGCAGAAGCGCCAGCACCAGCAGCGAAGGCAGAGAAAGGAAAGGGGGCAGAGGAATGATTTCACCAGTGCTCTTTTATCTCATGGCCTTTGTGGTCATTTTTGGCGCCATCATGATGGTATGTAGCCGCAACCTCTTAAACAGCGCCGTGTGGATGGTCTTCTCCTTCTTCGGCGTGGCTGGCATTTACGGCACCATGAACCTCAGCTTCTTTACTGTGGTACAAATCATGGTTTATGTGGGTGCCATCACCATCTTGATTCTTTTTGCCACCATGCTTACCCGTCACCCAAAGGGCGATATCGAAAACACCAACCCGTTTTCTTCTACCCTTCCAGGGGCAGCAGTTGTGTCCATTGGCCTTGCAGCCTTGATGTCCCTCATGATTCGTTCTGTGGCTCAAGTTGCGCCAGAAGAAGTGGCCGATGGGCTCATTCAAGCCATTGGTATTGAAATGTTTGGCACCTACGTGCTCCCTGTTGAGCTCGTGGCTGTGCTTCTCATTGTGGGTATGATTGGTGCTATTGTTATTGCAAAGGAGGATGATAGTAAATGATTACGTTATCACACTATCTCGTTTTGGCAGCGTTTCTCTTTGCCATTGGCCTTTTCAATGCACTAGCAAAGCGCAATGTCATTGCTGTTCTTATGGGGATTGAGCTTATGCTCAACGCTGTAAACATCAACCTTCTTGCCTTCAACCGTTTTGTGGGCATTATGGGCGTAGATGGCTACGTGTTTACCCTCATTGTTTATGTTGTTGCAGCAACAGAAGTTGCTGTAGGTTTGGCCCTCATCATCAAGCACTTCCGCGAAAGCGGCGGTACCGATGTGGCCGACATCAACTGGTTGAAGTGGTAAGAGAGGAGAGAGACAATGTCAAATTTTGTATGGCTTATGCCATTATTGCCACTCCTCGCTTTTGTTGTAACTGGTCTATTTACAGGCCGTAGCAAAAACTTGACGATTGGCATCGTCCTAGGCGCGTTTGTTATCAACCTCATCATCGCTTGTGGCGTTGGTATTGAGGTTTTGGGCGGCGCTGCTACCATGGACAATCCTATTGAGTACGGTGTTGAATGGTTGGCAGTGGGCGATTTCTCTATTGAACTCGGCTTCCTCATTGACCCACTCACCGCTATGATGCTCTTTGTGGTTATGCTCGTTGCCACCTTGGTAGGCTGCTACTCCATCGGCTATATGCACGGGGATCCTGGCACACCACGTTTCTTCTCTTACTTGAGCTTGTTCGTGGCATCCATGCTTCTCCTTGTTGTGGCCAACAACTACTTCTTCATCTTCTTCGGATGGGAATTGGTTGGTCTTTGTTCCTACCTACTCATTGGCTACTACTACGACACCGACAGCGCAGCACGTGCAAGCCAAAAAGCCTTCCTTTTCAACCGTTTGGCTGACTTCGGCTTTATGCTTGGTTTCTTCCTCGTCTTTGCTGTGTTCGGCACCTTTAACTTTACAGAACTGACTGAGCTCATCCCAGCTTATGACAACAAGACCTTGGTGGCCATTATGGGTCTTTTGGTCTTCATCGGGCCTATTGGTAAATCTGCTCAGTTCCCACTCCATGTATGGCTCCCAGACGCTATGGAAGGCCCTACCCCTGTCAGCGCCCTCATCCACGCCGCAACCATGGTTGCAGCCGGTGTTTATCTCTTGGCCAGACAGTTCGCCCTCTTCTCAAGCTCTGCCATCACCATGGAAGCCATCACCTTCATCGGTGGCTTCACCGCCATCTTTGCTGCTTGCATGGCGCTTGTGAACAACGACATCAAGCGCGTTTTGGCCTTCTCCACCATGAGTCAGCTCGGCTACATGGTTATGGCCATCGGTCTTGGTACCATCACCGCAGCAACCTTCCACTTGGGTACCCACGCATTCTTCAAGGCCCTCCTCTTCTTGGGTGCAGGCTCTGTGATTCACTGCGTTGGCTCCAACGATATGGGTAAGATGGGCGGTCTTCTCAAGGTGATGCCAGTCACTGGCTGGACCTTCATCATCGGTTCCTTGGCCTTGGCGGGGATTTTCCCATTCGCCGGCTTCTGGTCAAAGGACGAAATCATCACCACTGCTTTTAACACTGGCCATTATGGCTACTTCATCGTGGCAGAAGTGGTTGCCTTTATGACAGCCTTCTATATGTTCCGTTTGATTTTCCGCACCTTCTTTGGCGAAAATCATTCTGATTCCAAGCATCTCCACGAATCTCCAAAGGTTATGACTGTGCCACTTATGGTGCTCGCAGTTTTCGCCATCTTCTCTGGCTTTATCGGTGCACCATTTATGCACAACGGCTTCGCTTCTTACATTTACTATGGCGAAGTGCATCATCCAGAGGCCAACTTCCTCGTTATCTTCCTTTCAACGGCCCTCGCCCTTGCTGGGATTTTTTTGGCCTACCTCATGTACTACAAAAAGAGCATCGACCCAGCCAAGATTGCAAAAGCTTCTGGCCCAATCTACAAAGTCCTTGCCAACCGCTTCTACATTGACCAAGTGTATCAATGGACTTTCGATGTTGTGGTTATGGGCTTCTCTTACGTGTGCAAATGGTTTGATACCTACATCATCGACGGTGCCCTCGATTGCATCGCAGCCACTGTGAAATGGTCTGGTAGAACCTTGCGCAAGACAGAAACCGGTAATATGCAAACCTACGCTATGGTCATGTTCCTTGCAGTACTTTTGATTGTGCTCTGGCAGGCCGTGCCAATGTTAGGAGGGATGTAATCAATGAATAGCTTTGGATTTCCTATTCTGTCGCTGATTACATTGATGCCAGTTATTTGCGCATTGGTCATTTTGTTCGTGCCATCTGAAAAGGTGGACGTGATTAAAAAATTGGCCATCGGCTTTATGGGCGTCAATCTTTTGCTTACACTTTTCATGTTTTCCCAATACAATGTCACCGAAGGCGGCATGCAATTTATGGAAAACATCACCGTTTCCGAAGCCATGGGCATCAACTATGTGATGGCTGTAGACGGTATCAGCGCACCACTTATGCTTCTTACCAGCTGCATCATCTTTGCAGGTGCTTGCATTTCCTATGATATGAACGAACGCACCAAGGAATTCTTCATCTTCCTCATGCTCCTCGTTTGCGGGGTTTACGGCGTATTCGCTAGCCAAAACCTCTTGTTCTTCTACATCTTCTTCGAATTGGCCCTCGTGCCAATGTACACCCTCGTTGGTGTATGGGGCTCTGTACGTAAGGACTACGCAGCCATGAAGCTCGTGCTCTATCTGTTGATTGGTTCTGTCTTCGTACTTGTTGGTATCATTGCCACCTACCTCTATGCAGGTACATCTGGCAACCTCACCCTCAACATGATTGAACTTGGCACAGTAAAATACGACAATGGCTTCCAAATTTTCGCTTATGGCTTCTTGGCATTGGGCTTCGGCTTCTTGGTCAAGATGTTCCCATTCCACACCTGGTCTCCACTCGGTTATGCAGCAGCACCAACCGCTGTTTCCATGCTCCACGCCGGCGTTATCGTTAAGCTTGGTGCCTATGGTCTCATCCGTTGCGCTGTAAGTATGTTCCCTGGTGGTGCTCAGTTCTGGGCTCCTGTGATTGGCCTTCTTTGCATGATTAATATCATCTACGGTGCCTTCATCGCCCTCGTTCAAAAGGACATGAAGCTCTTCGTCGGTTACGCCTGCGTATCCCACATGGGCTACATCCTCTTGGGCGTATCCACCTTGAACACCCTAAGCCTTGCTGGTGCTGTGAGCCAAATGGTGGCCCACGGTCTTATGATGGGTCTCTTCTTTAGCGTCATTGGCTACATCTACCACGAAGCCGGCACTCGTATGCTCGACGACTTTGGTGGCTTGGCCAAGCAAATGCCAAAGGCAGCCGTGCTTTTCTCTTTGGCAGCCCTCGCTTGCCTAGGTCTTCCTGGGATGTTCAACTTTGTGGCTGAATTCCTCATCTTTATGGGGACCTTCACCAGTGATAAGCTCATCTTAGGCTTTATCAGCTACCGCGCTTTGGCTGTTGTAGCCATCAGTGGTATCGTTATCACCGCAACCTACTGCCTCCGTGCAGTACGTATTGCCTTCTTTGGGCCACGCAACCCAAAATGGGACAAGCTCCACGACATTCACGGCATCTACCTTGTAGGTCCATGCGTGCTCGTTATTGCCCTCTTTGTGTTCGGTTGCTACCCACACGGCATTGAAGCCATGATTGAATCTGGCGTGGCTCCAATTGTGAGCGCCATCGAAGCTAATGTAGTAGGGGGGATTTTCTAATGCTGACATTTCAATCTATTACCATGGAGCTCTTGGTGCTTGGCCTTGGGTTTATCCTCTTGTTTGTAAAGCTTTTCACCAAAAAGGACGCCGTGCTTCCTTATGGATGGATTGCCACCATTGGCTTGGCTGCGATTGCCATTTTCAGCTGGTTCAGCCGTCCAGACATTGCCGTCACCTTTGGCGGGATGTACTACACCGACGATTACAGCTTCTTCTTTAAGGAGCTCATCTTGGTATGTGCCATCCTCGTGTGCCTAAGCTCCATCGCTTACGTAAAGAAAAAAGGCTACCGCGAAGCCGAATACTACATCCTTCTTTTGTTTGCAACCTTGGGGATGATGGTATTCACTTCCGCTGGCGACCTCATCACCCTTTATGTAGGTCTTGAACTTATGACCATGAGCTTCATCGTGCTCATTGGCTTTGCACGCAGAAACGCACTTTCCACCGAAGCAGCCATCAAGTACCTCGTACTTTCCGGCCTTAGCTCCGCCATCATGCTATATGGTATGAGTCTAATCTATGGTTTTATGGGGACCACCATGTTCCTCCAAATGTCTCAATCCATCAGTATGTTTTACAACAGCGCCTTCATGGTCTTTGGTCTTTTGCTCTTCCTCAGTGGTTTTGCTTACAAGCTCAGCGCTGTACCATTCCACATGTGGGCACCAGACATTTACCAAGGCGCACCAACACCAGTAGCAGGGTTCTTGGCAGTAGGTGCCAAAGTGGCCTCCCTAGGTCTCTTGTGCCGCCTTTTGTACAACTTCTTCCCATACTACGCCCAAAGCTGGCAGCCAGTCATCTTGGCCCTCGCCATGCTTTCCATCATCTTTGGTAACCTCGTAGCCATCCCACAACGCGACGTGAAGCGTATGCTCGCATACTCCTCCATTGCCCAGGTCGGTTACTTGCTCCTCGCCGTTGCCGCAGCCAATGCCTTTGGCGTTGTCGCTGTATGCTTCTATGTAGCAGCCTACGCCTTCGCCAACATCGGCGCCTTCATTGCAGCAACCGACGTAGAAATCGCCACCGGCACCACCGACATGAAGCAATACTACGGCATGAGCAAGCGTTCTCCGCTCATTGCTGCAGGTATCTTCATCTTCATGATTTCCCTCGGTGGCCTGCCACCAACAGGGGGCTTTGTAGGGAAGTTCATCATCTTCACTTCCTCCATCCAAAGCGGTTTCCTCGTGCTCTCCATCATTGCCTTGCTCTTTAGTATGGTCAGTGTGTACTACTATCTCCGCCTCGTACGCGAATGCTACTTCGCACCAATTCCAGAAGGCGTAGAGCTAGAAAAAATTGCTACCCCAATCGGCAGCAAAATCGCCCTTGCCATCTGCATGATTGCCTCCATCCTCATGGGTCTCTTCTTTAGCCCAATGATTGATGCCGGTATGAGCGCCCTAAGCGCAATGAGCCTGCTCTAAAGAACGCAAAACGCCCGTCTCAAAACGAGACGGGCGTTTTTTAGTTGTTATATATGGCACGGCGATGGTCTGCGGTGAGGGCAAAGATAATCAGTTCACCATCGTCAATTTGGCAGATAAGACGATAGTTGCCGATGTGATAGCGCCATTGGCCACTGCGATTAACAGTGAGGCCTTTGCCGTGTTGGCGCGGGTCGTCACAGTCAACAAAGTTTCTTCAATCCGGGCTTTAATCATTTGTTGGGTGTAGCTTTTACACCACTGAGTCTCGATGTGACAAAAATGATGAAATCGAGGACAAGGTTATGAAAAACAAGATGAATGTCAATGACATGGATTATGTGCTGGCTGGAGATTACTCCATCTCGGTTTTGGAATTGCCTGCGGAGGAGCGCCCCATCGGAAAATATGGGCGGATGCACCGGGCGTATTTGAAAGAGCATAAATCCAATGCTCTACAATGATTTGGCCTTATCCTGCCGCCTGTGGACTTATCTGGCCAATCTGAACGAGCAGGCACAGAGTCGCCTGAAATGTACTATTGAGCAGATGAAGGCTGCTGAAGGTGTGACAGAGGATCTGAAAGCCAGTGACCAGATGGCCCGGGTCAGAGCCATGAACAGCATCTACAACCGAGCAGAGAAAATCATCCTCCGGGAGCTGATTTTCGGGGAGGATGCGGTATGAGAAGTCTGGAAGAATTCTGGTACGGGAACATCGAACCAACGGAGTATGATACAACCGCCTGCAAGGAGTTGAAAGAAGCCCTCCGTTTGATTACAAGAAACGAGGAAAAACTTCTGCTACCATGACGGAGGAGCAGAAGAAACGCTTTTCCCGGTACACGGATGCTGTCCATGAGCATCAGACTATGGCAGAGTGCTTGCTGTTCCAGAACAGCTTTAAGCTGGGAGCCAGGATGATGGTTGAGGTCATGGAATAATAAAGCCTAGAACAAGGCCGGATGCTGCTTCGCAAGAAGTGGTATCCGGCTTTTCTTGATTTTTGGGATGTATCACTCAATAATTCATAATTTTGCGATTGCAATTACGTTTTTATATATTTTTCGGTAAACATCGGGTGTCAAAATCCAGAATAAAAAAAATTCACACACAGAAATTATAAAATTGTGCGTGAAATTATTCCCTTTCGAGAGGTTGCTTAACTTTTGGTTGATTCTCAATTCATTGAGCAGATTTTTGCATAATTGAAAAAAATCAAATTAACCCATCTAATCACTTGGTAATTACATGATAACTAGATATAATTAGAAATGATTAGAATAATAGTGACGGCTAAAGGAGGTCATCTTCTTGATAGAAGGAAAGAATGTGGAGTTCAAGCGTGAATATATGGACGACATTAAGTACGCTGTTATTGCATTTGCAAATACAAATGATGGGAAGCTTTATATCGGCATCAATGATGACGGAACAATATACGGTGTTGATAATGTAGATGATACTATGCTTCGCCTAACTAATATGATTCGAGATATTGTTCGTCCGGACGTGACTATGTTCACTGATTACTCTGTTGAGAAAATGGAACATAAAGATGTTATTATTTTAACTGTGCAACGTGGCACAGCTCGTCCTTACTATTTGCATTCGAAAGGTATTCGCCCGGAGGGCGTATATGTACGTCAAGGTGCTTCTTCAGTTCCAGCTTCTGAAACAGCCATTTTGAATATGATTCGAGAAACCAGCGGAGATTGCTATGAAGATGCACGTTCCATTAATCAGCAGCTGACATTTGAAAAAGCAAAAGAATATTTTGCAAAGAAAAAGGTGGAGTTTGGCGATGCTCAGAAGCGCACACTGAATATAATCGGTGAAGATGGCACTTACACAAATCTTGGAATGTTGCTGTCTGATCAGTGCACGCATACCATCAAAATGGCCGTCTTTGAGGGAAGTAAGAAAAGTGTTTTTAAGGATCGCAAGGAACTGACAGGTTCTTTGCTGGAACAGCTTGAGGAGGCGTACACCTATATCGACCAATTCAATCACACTCGTGCAGAATTTAAAGGTTTAGATCGAATTGACAAGCGAGATTATCCCGCCGAAGCACTACGTGAAGCTCTTTTAAATGCACTTGTGCATCGAGACTATTCCGTGAGCGGTTCCACCCTTATTAGTATTTTTGATGGACGCATAGAATTCGTAACCATTGGTGGATTGGTCCGTGGGATTTCTTATGATGATATAATGCTGGGCGTATCTGCTTTGCGTAACAAAAAATTAGCAAATGTTTTTTATCGTCTTAAGTTAATTGAAGCTTATGGCACCGGCATTATGAAAATTAATGAATGCTATGCGGATCAAGCGGTAAAGCCTATTATTGAAGTGAGCAACAATGCATTTAAGATTACCTTGCCTAACTTAAATTATCATCAAGAAATGCACGAAGTAGGAATTAAAAATGAGCGCATGAAAATGGTTCTCTCACTGTTTGAAAAAAAGGATAGCATTGTAAGAAAAGATGTAGATGATCTGCTGGGCGTATCTCAGTCTACATCCAGCATTCTTCTACGTGAAATGCTGGATGACGGACTGATTGTAAAAGTTGGTAGAGGCAGAAATCTCAAATATAGATTAAAAATAAGGTCTTGATTTGAGGGAAATTAATATGAGCATTAATTGCAAGTCCAAGTTGAACAGTAAAAAATCAAGCCACACTATTTTCTGCATTTGAATACACTGCATCTAAA
>CAKQDL010000024.1 GCA_934229395.1 uncultured Peptococcaceae bacterium
GTGCCGTTTTTCGCTTATTTTGTTGTAACCCAAGCCTTTTCAGCCGTCTTTTGTGTGATTAGGTTTTGTTCCTTATCAACATCAAACCTTGCGTTGTCCCGGCTTTGTTTTTATAAGTAACGCTTGGAACTTTGACGTCGGCAACAGCTAAATACTCTTCTTCAATTTGTCCAGTAGCCATGCAAATGCCTTCTGGATTCGTGCCATCAATAACGTAGAGGTTTTCACTCGTGGAACTAGGTGGCCAGCTTGATCCTGGCCAATGGAGGACAAACGTTTTCTTACCGGCTTCGGCGGTAACGTTCCATAATTGTTCTGCCTTACATAATCTAGAATCGATAGCATAATTGAGTGTGTCCAAGCGTACAGGATCTTGGCGCCAGAAATCTGTAATGCCGTGCGTCATAGGATATGCACCTGTTGCAAGTGTTGTCCACATTGGTGGAGTAATGGTTGGTAATGCGCCTAACAAAACTAAATCCTCTCGAGCAGAGCCTTTGTCAAGTAATTTTTTTAGATTAGGCATATAACCTTTTTCCATATAATATTTCGATATGCACGGATCCATACCATCAATACCTAATACCATGACTTTATCCGAATAGTTTTTACTCATTTTGACAACCTCCTTATTAGTAGTTACGACTTTTTATGATTAAATTTTATACTAAACATATTATTGATGTCTAACAGATGATTTGAGCGTCGCTTACCGTGTTTTACGGTAAGCGACTGATTATGGACTTTAGTCTGTTGAGCGTCTTTTCAGCGAAACATTAAACCATCAGCTATGCGGGTTGAGTCAAATTGTTAAAAAACACCTTTCTAGATATAATGGAGTTGTTCAAGCTGCCAAAATATATCAATAGAAAGGTGTTTTTAATATGGCGGTAAATTGCAATAACAAATTGAACACTCTCTGCTAAAAATTTAGCGCATAAATTCTATCTAATTGTTTTTCAAACATTTCATTTGGTGTGCAGTATCTCAATACCCTTCGTGGCGAATCATTCATACTGTCTGCGAAGCTTAGAATATCGTTTTCAGAGTAAATTTCTATGGATTTGCCTTTTGGTAGGTAGTTTCTAAAAATACGGTTATACCGCTCATTTTGACCTCTTCCCCAGGACGAGTAGGGATGAGCAAAGTATACGCCTGTTTCGTCTGTTTCTTCTTCAGAAAATGCTGCGAATTCGGAGCCATTGTCCACGGTTATGGTTTTGAACACTTTTCCAAACTGGCTACCAAACTCCTCATGCAATTGTGTCATGCCTTGTTTAACAGATTCGGCATCTTTTCCAGGGATCTTGATGGCTATGTAGAAGCGAGTCAACTTCTCAATGCCTGTAAGAATAACGGCTTCTTTTCCCTTACGTTTGCCTACAACAGCCAAGGCCTCTTAACTTGTGGGCTACCCAGGCGATAAATCGGTTATTCACCAATACCTTCATCTTGCAGCCACAGGCTTTTCTGTTTTGCTCATATTGCTTTTGGGCATACTTAGCCGAATATTTCGGTACAGGTCCTTTATTGCTTCTCGACTAAAGTGAGAACGGCAGATTCTTTTCCGCCTCTACGGCCTACTACGGTATCAATTTCCCAATGACCGCATTCAATTCTTTCCGCGATTGTAGCCGGACGCTCATCGATACTCTTACCGGAAATGCGTTTGTGCTGTCTCACTTTCATGCGCTTCTTCTTTGAACGACCGAGAGCTTCTGGAACATCAAAAAGCGTGAGAGGCAAATTGCCATCTTGCAGTTCGTTATAGAGCGTCTTTGTACAAACCATATGGCGAAGAGAAAAGTTTAGCTTTTTGAAAATCTTAAGGCTGCATCTATCCTCAAATTTAAGGTGCCGTCCTCTTTGTCGTGATGACGTAAATGAGCTAGAATTAGTTTGACGCATGGATGTTCTCCTCCAGTAGGTTTTGTGTGGTAACTTCATTCTACCAAAAGAGAGCATCATGGGTCATTTTTTTATTGTTCAACTTCATTTTACAATCTACCAAGTATATCATTTTACGGTTGGCATAAAAATAGACCTCGTGGAAACGGGGTCTCAGACTGTCGATAAACCTAAAATGTGTATGCAAATAGAAAGTTTTCTAGACTCCGCTTAGCCTTCCCCACATGGGGGGAAGGTGGCGGCGTAGCCGACGGATGAGGGGTATGAGCGCCAGCGAATGATCGATTTAGCTGAAAAGTGTGGTGAAAACACACCCTCATCCGAGTTTTCTTCCGCCCTGCTCCAGAAAGCCCACCTTCCCCCTCAAGGGGGAAGGCTTCACAAATGCATACACAACTTTTCTAGAAATCGAACTTTTTCTACAGTCTGAGACCTCGTGGAAACGGGGTCTATTTTATTAACTTAATGACATTGCCCTTAAAAAGAATGGAAGGCTTTATCTATTCATTTGCAGGCTGTATGTCTATTTCTCGCTCGTCCCCATTATCTCTTAATACTTCTATACTGCTACAACGTTTTCGCCCATAAAACAATCGTATTCCGGAGAATAATATTGTACCATCCCCCTGTAGATACATTCCACGCCTGGGAGATTGAAAAAATCGTGAGGACGCATAAGGCTTGGCGGCTTCGTTAACCCCTCATATCCTGACGCGCGCAGCATTTCTGCTACAAATTGCGAGCAAAAATATTTATTTTGGCGTTTTCTATCAATCCCAAAATAACAATACAAGAGTCCTAAAATGCTGTACTGCATTTGCGGGTCATAATTTTGGAAGGCCACGATACGCTGATTAACGTTATAAACAAGGTCTTCTTCCACCTCTAGACGCAATACATAAATTTCTGTTTTGCCGTATCTTTTGAAGAAGCCTTCGTTGATGCTCTCTTCTACAAAGCCATTGTTAAAAACATTGTAAATACCTTTTCTGCCAAAGGAATAAAGATTGGCCAGACTTGCATCTGTGGTAATAGAGCTGTGATTCACACTCACACCCAAGCTGTGTTGAATGGCTCTCCCTAGCAAGGTATGCGTTTTAGATACAACAATGTATATATAGTCATTTGATATGTGCATCTACAAGCCCTCTCTTTTTCCACATTATTTTGTGTTTTCATTACGGAGCATTTTTCATCTTAACCGCTAACTTACGATTTTTTATTTTAATCACACAAGACACTAATGTCAATATGTTGTGTAAAAATAGGTTCAAACAAAAACAACACACCTCGAAGGGGAGATGTGTTGTTTCTCTTACCATATTTACCAGTCTTCTATTCCTGCTCTCTATATAGCGGATCTTCTTCAGCCGGCGCTTCTTTGGCAATATCCAAAAGAATATTCATGCCCACTGCTGCTGCAGCAAGGATGCCTGCATGAACGACTTTATTTTTTGTGGTTCTGCCAACTTCATTAAATAGCGCATTTCTGAGCTCACTGTTTTTCATTGCTTTGGCCATTATCGACGC
Organism: uncultured Peptococcaceae bacterium; assembly: GCA_934229395.1. GTDB lineage: Bacteria > Bacillota > Peptococcia > Peptococcales > Peptococcaceae > UMGS1590. The sequence continues at coordinate 3,439 of CAKQDL010000024.1, forward strand.
TCCCTTTCTCTTAAGGCGCGATGTATTTCGCGCTCTGCTGTTTTCTTGGCTTCTATGGCACGCTTGTCGTAAAGTTTCTTACCTTTTGCAACGGCCACTTCAAGCTTCACGCGTCCATCTTTAAAATAAAGCTTTGTTGGAATAAGCGCCAAGCCTTGTTCTTGGGTTTTCTCGCGCAGCTTGGTGATTTCTTTTTTGTGCAACAAAAGCTTACGTTTTCTCAAGGGATCCACGTTGAATCTATTGCCTTGTTCAAAAGGGCTCACGTGCATACCTTCAATATAGGCTTCATCGTTTTGGATGAATATATAGGAATCCTTTAAATTGACACGTCCAGCGCGCATGGATTTCACTTCTGTGCCAGTAAGCACAAGACCGGCTTCTACCGCCTCCATAATGAAATAATCATGCCTTGCCTTTCGGTTTTCTGCTATTTGTTTTTGACCCACTGTTCTTCGTCCTCTTCCCGTATTTCTTGCCTGCGGTTTTTCTACCTTTGCTTGATGTTCTGGTACCCTTCACAGACTTTATATTTTTCTTTTTATCAGCTTCTTTATATTTTTTTCCTGTTTCCTTGCGCTTTACGCCCTCGCCGGAAGGCTGCGCTTTTGCAGCTGGCTTACGTTTTGAAACTTGGCGCTCGCCTTTTAGCACAAAGTCTATGTTGGCTTCTTTGATGCTTACATTGTCGAGCACCACGTCAACGTGCTGACCAAGCTTAAAGGTGCGGCCAGTGTGTTCCCCGACCAAGCAGATGCCGTCGGCGTCGTAGTTGTAGTAATCATCGTATAGGCTCGAAATATGCACCAAGCCTTCTACGGAATTTGGCAAGCGCACAAAGAAACCGAAGGATGTCACGCTTGAGATTTGACCTTCGAAGGTTTCACCAACGTATGGCACCATATACTCAGCCTTTTTCAAATCGACACTCGCGCGTTCTGCTTCTTCGGCATTGCGTTCACAAGCACTCGCCTGTTCTGCAGCATCGTGGTACGCTTTTTCATAATGAGCAATGCGATGGTCATTCATACGCATACCAGTTTGCGAAAACTCCTTAATGGTACGATGGATAGACAGGTCGCAATAGCGGCGAATTGGCGACGTAAAATGTGTGTATTGCTTGGAAGCCAAACCAAAGTGGCTTGTTTTGCTTGTGGTGTAATAGGCGTGGTTCATCATGCGCAGCATCATCATACTGACAATGTCGCCACACTCCTTGTGCTCAGCCTCTGCCAAAATCCATTGAAGCTCCTTTGGACCAACGCTTTTGCGCTCTCCTGGAAGCACAATGCCTAGGCGCTGAATGTATTGCAAAAAGGCCTCTTGCTTTTCTGGCTCTGGATCCTCATGTACGCGGTAAATAAATGGAATTTGGCGGCGGAAAAAGTGAGCAGCGACGGTTTCGTTGGCCAAAATCATGAACTCCTCAATGATTTTTTCAGCTTCACCACGTTCGCGGAAAGTAATGTCTTTGACACGACCTTGATCGTCTAAGATGATTTTGCTCTCTGGAATATCAAATTCCAAGGCGCCTCGATCAATGCGTTTCTTATGCAAAATCTTGCTTAACGCGAGCATATCATTGAAAGTTTCTACGTAGGATTCATCCTCTGGGAAAGCTTGTTGCTCTAAGATATGATTGACCAAGTCGTAGGTGAAACGTTTTTCAACATTAATCACCGACTCGCAAAGTTCATAGGAAACAACCTTACCCTGCTTGTTAACCTCCATCACGCAAGAAACAGTCAAGCGGTCTTCACCGGCATTGAGGCTGCAAATGCCGTTTGAAATTTCTGGTGGCAGCATTGGCAGCACACGGTCCACAAAATACACGCTTGTGCCACGACGATAGGCTTCTTGATCCAAAATAGAATTCTCACGAATGTATTCTGCAACGTCTGCAATGTGTACGCTGAGCATATAATTGCCGTTGGATAAAATTTCTACCGATACGGCATCGTCCAAATCCTTGGAGTCAGCGCCGTCTATGGTTACAATGTGACTATAATATCTAAAATCACGACGTTTGCTAGAAATATTCATCGGTTGGGCACAAATTTTTTGCGCTTCTCTTTTTTGCTCCGTTGTAAAATCTGGATCTAGATCATAACGATAGACAAGGGAAAGAACATCCACCCCCGGCTCGGTTGCCTTACCAATGCGAGCAGTGATTTCACCCTCTGGAATTTCGCCTTGCTTGCCCCAATAGGTGATTTCAACGAGGACCTTGTCCCCTTCCTGGGCATGGTGCCTTGCATCTAGTGGCACAATGATGTCTTGCCCAAAGGTAAGATTATCTGGCACTACATAGGCATAATGCTTCTTCGGCTTATAGGTGCCTACATAGGTTTTGTTGTGACGTTCTATAATACGCACCACTTCGCATTCATCGCGTTTGCCACTGTCGCCAACCATCATGGCACCATGCTTCATAAGTCGCACAATAACACGGTCGCCATTTTGGGCGGAATTCAGACAGTCAGGAGGAATAAATAAATCCTGAGCGTCTGCGTCGTTTTCTATAATCAAAAAGCCGTAGCCTTTCTTTGTTTTCTTTACACGGCCTGTTATCAAATTCATTTGCTCTGGAATACCGTAGCGATCCATTCTATTTTTTACAAGACGGCCTTCTTTTTCCAACGCATCCAAGGCTTCTTGGATTTCAATTGGTTGGATTTTTTTTCCCTCAAAAATTTTCATAATGTCTTCAAAACTTGTTGGGCCTGTAATGGAATCTTTTAAATGCTTATACACAAATTCGCGGTTCATAGCATCCACCTCACTTGACTATACAATATCACAACGGGCTTTATGGGTGCAACTATCACAATAAAACAAAAACCAGCGACGGAGATTTTTTCTCTCGTCACTGGTTTTATTTTTTATAAGCTTAACGCTTCAACGCGTTGTTCATGAAGTGCTTTTAAATCGTTCAAGCGACCTTCATTAATACCAATAGATAGCTTCACCTGACTTGGGCTAGGTGCGCCAATGGTTTCACGCTTTTCAATGCAGGTATGGATGGCAATTTTATCGTAGATGTCTTCTTCGATGCATTCAGAGAAGCTCTTGAATTCTTCCATGGTGCAATCGTCCAAAGCCTTGCCATTCATGATGCAATAGGCAACAGCTTCACCAACAACAGCATGTGCATCGCGGAATGGGATGCCCTTTGTTACAAGGTAATCTGCAAAGTCGGTGGCATTGGTGAAGCCACCAGCTGCAGCACGCTTCATGTTTTCCTTTTTGAAGCTAGCGGTTGCAAGCATTTTATTGAAGATGAGCAAGCATTTTTTCCAAGTATCGATGGTGTCAAACACACCTTCCTTATCCTCTTGCATGTCCTTGTTGTACGCAAGAGGAAGGCCCTTCATGGTTGTAAGCAGACCCATGAGAGAGCCATACACACGGCCGGTTTTACCACGAACAAGCTCTGCCACGTCTGGATTTTTCTTTTGTGGCATAATGCTGCTGCCTGTGCTGTAAGCGTCATCCAAGTCGATGAAGGCAAATTCCTGGCTGGCCCAAAGGACCACTTCTTCGCAAAAACGGCTGAGGTGCATCATGCTGATGGATGCATCGCTCAAAAATTCAAGTGCAAAATCGCGGTCGCTTACGCCATCTAGGGAATTTAGGCATGGTTCGTTAAAACGCAAGGCGCCAGCGGTTTCGTAACGGTCTAGCGGGAAGGTGGTCCCAGCCAAGGCACCGCTACCGAGTGGCATGACGTTGTTGCGTTCTAGCCAAGAATCAAGACGTTCCACATCGCGCTTAAACATTTCAAAGTAAGCCATGAGATGGTGGCCTAAGGTGATTGGTTGTGCGCGTTGCAAGTGGGTATAGCCTGGCATTGCCGTTTCGGTGTGTTCCTTGGCAATGGAAAGAATGGTTTCTAAGAAGTCTAGAAGCTGCGCTTGCACTTCGAGCACTTCGTGGCGCACGTGCATACGCATATCGAGTGCGACCTGGTCGTTTCTGCTGCGACCGGTGTGGAGCTTCTTACCCACGTCGCCAACCTTTGCGGTGAGCAACACTTCCATATTCATGTGAATATCTTCATCAGAAGGGTTGAAGGTCACCTTGCCTTCTTCGATTTCATCTAAGATTTCGCGAAGGCCATTGACCAAGGTGTCGGCTTCTTCTTTGGTAATCACGCCAACATTGCCAAGCATGGTTGCATGGGCAATGCTGCCTTGAATATCCCAATAATAGAGTTTTTGGTCAAAGCTAATGGAAGAATGAAAATCTTCCATTAGCTTATCGCTGTCTTTACTAAATCGTCCGCCCCAAAGCTTTGCCATGATGTACCTCTCTTACTTCTTGAGGTTTTGCTTCATCAAAGCGTTAACCTTGAGTGGTAGGCCGAAGAGGTTGATGAAGCCTTCAGCGTCTGCTTGGTTGTATACTTCATCTTCGCCGAAAGTTACGAATTCTTCGTTGTAGAGGGAGTATGGGGAGGTCATGCCAGCGGTGGTGCAGTTGCCCTTGTAGAGCTTGAGGCGCACTTCGCCAGAGCAGGTTTCTTGGGTCTTGTCAACGAAAGCATCGAGGGCTTCCTTGAGTGGGGTGAACCAAAGACCATCGTAAACGAGTTGAGCATATTGAACAGCAGCGTGTTCCTTGAATTCCATGGTGCGACGGTCCAAGGTGAGGGATTCAAGACCCTTGTGTGCCTTGTAAAGGATGGTGCCACCAGGGGTTTCGTAAACGCCACGGCTCTTCATACCTACAAGGCGGTTTTCAACGATGTCCAAAATACCTACGCCATGCTTAGCGCCAAGTTCGTTGAGCTTTTCGAGCATAGCAAGTGGTGCCAATTCTTCGCCGTTGAGTTTAACAGCGTTGCCCTTTTCAAAGGTAATGGTGATGTATTCTGCTTCATCTGGAGCGTCTTCTGGACGGTTGCAGATGAGGTAGAGATCTTCGAGTGGTTCGTTTGCTGGATCTTCAAGGTCTGCACCTTCGTGGGAAAGGTGGAGCACGTTGCGGTCCATGCTGTATGGACGCTTCTTGGTTACAGGTACTGGAACGTTGTGAGCGTTTGCATAGTCTACAGCATCTTCACGAGATTTGATGTCCCAAATACGCCATGGAGCGATGATTTTGGTAGCTGGGCTAAGAGCCTTGATGGTGAGTTCAAAACGTACTTGGTCGTTACCCTTACCGGTTGCGCCGTGAGCAATGTAGTCTGCGCCTTCTTGTTCAGCGATTTCTACAAGAGCCTTGGAGATGATAGGACGTGCGCAAGAGGTACCGAGGAGGTAGCCACCTTCATAGAGAGCGCCAGAACGGATAACTGGATATACATAATCCTTTACGAAGTCTTCCTTAAGGTCCACAATGTACACCTTGCTTGCGCCAGATGCAATGGCCTTGTCGTGAACAACGTTGAGCTCGTCACCTTGGCCAACGTCAGCGCATACAGCGATAACTTCGCAGTTGTCATAGTTTTCCTTTAACCATGGGATGATGATGGAGGTATCCAAACCACCAGAATAAGCCAATACTACTTTAGACATAATTATTAATCCTCCTAAATTTTAAGTTACATAATTGCAGCCATGATGGCTTTGTGTGCATGCATACGGTTTTCTGCTTCGTCGAAGATAACACTTCTTTCGTGTTCAAGCACCTCTTCGGTAACTTCGAAGCCACGGTAAGCTGGTAGGCAGTGCATAAAAATAGCATCTTCTTTTGCAGTGTTAAAGAGGGCTTCGTCAATTTGATAGCCTTCAAAAGCCTTTGTGCGCGCTTCTTTTTCGCTTTCTTGACCCATACTTGCCCATGTGTCGGTGTAAACAACGTCAACATCCTTGATGGCTTCCTTTGGATCGTTGGTGAGACTCAAGGTGCAGCCCATTTCCTTGGCAATGCCTTGGGCATAGTCTACGATTTCTGCTTCTGGGCGGTAATTGTCTGGTGTTGCCACCTTCACGTTCATACCGCACTTGAGCATACCAATCATGAGGGAATGGGTCATGTTGTTGCCATCGCCAATGTAGCAAAAATCTAAGCCAGCGAGGGTGCCCTTGTGTTCCTTGATGGTGATGAGGTCTGCAATAACCTGTGTTGGATGGTAGGTATCGGTAAGACCATTGATGACTGGTACATCAGCATACTTTGCAAAGCCTTCTACTTCAGCTTGTTCAAAGGTACGAATGAGAATACCGTCTACGTAGCGTGCAAGTACACGAGCGGTGTCTTGTACAGGTTCGCCACGGCCAATTTGCAAGTCGTTGGCGCTCAAGAAAAGTGCTTGACCACCCAATTGGTACATACCAACTTCAAAGGATACACGGGTTCTGGTGGATGATTTTTGGAAAATCATCGCAAGGGATTTGCCTTGCAAATATGGATGAGGAATGCCCTTTTTGAGCTTATCCTTTAAATCCAAGCCTAAATCGACAATATATTGAATTTCTTCTCCGGTAAAATCGCGGAGTGTCAAAAAATCTCTGCCTTTAAGGTTCATATCTTTCTCCCTTCTGGATACGCATAAAAAACTATGTTTTTAAAGCCAACACAGGTTGCAATATAGTACGGACGCAGCTTAAAAAATTCTAGCGCATCTAGTGGCAGGCTTATTGGCGCGTCTGCTGCATTTTGAAAAATTATTTCACAGTCGTCGCCTTTAATCATAAAGTCAATGTTGTACAGCCAACGGCTTTCACTTTCGGCTTTGAGCTTGTACTTCATATTGACATATTTTAGCTTGCCAAGCTGTTCATAAATGGTTTGATGCGCATTTTCTACCATTTCGCGTGCGTCTTTACTATAAATTTCCATATCGTTCATAGTAACACCATCCTTGCCCTTATTGGACGTGGTCGTTGCTCCATTCCTTCTTTTCGCGACCATCCTTAAGCAAGGCTTCGAGTGTTTTTGCATCGTGATTCACCAAAACATCGCGATACTCAACAAGATGAGCAATGATTTCGTCGATTTCCCCTGCCAAATAATCGGCATTGCGTAAAAACAAATCGGTCCACATTTTTTCGTCTAGTCTTGCAACGCGCGTCAGGTCACGGAAGCTCCCTGCGCTATAGCCTTCTTCTCTGAGCATTGTTGGGCTCTTGATATAGGCACTAGAGACCACGTGCGCCAGCTGAGAAGTGTAGGCAATAATCTGATCATGAATTTCTGGCGTTGATTCCACCATTTTGCGAAAACCGAGCGCATGCACGTATTTTTGCAATTCGTCCCAGTCAACATGATAACACAAAGCGGGATCTTTTGTCATGACCAGACTTGCACCTTGGAAAAGGTTTACGAGGGAATGTGAATAACCAAAGAGTTCACGGCCGGCCATTGGGTGCATACCAATATATTGCGGCCCTTTTTCAAAGAAATGCTCTCTGAAGCAGTCCATAATATCGCGCTTGATGCCACACACATCCATGACCAAGCCGTCTTTGTTCATAAATTCGTGGTTCTCTTCCACAAAGCGAATGATATTTTTTGGCGTCATGGCGAGAATGGTCACATCTGCATCCTCTAAATCCGGCTTGCCGGCGATGTATTTTATGGAATGTTCATCAAGCGCTAGAGCCAAGGTTTTGTCGTCGGTATCCATGCCGATGACCTCAGCATCAGTATACGCTGTCAAAGCCTTGGCAAGGGAGCCCCCAATGAGGCCCAAGCCGACAATTAAAATTTTCATTATGCTAGTACCTTTTTAAGAATAGCAATGCATTCGTCGATTTCTTCTTTTGTAATCACCAGTGGTGGCACGAATCGAAGCACGTGCTTACCAGCGGTGCAAATGAGCACGCCTTCGTTGCGGCAAGCTTCTACAATGGCGCCCATGTCGGTTTCATCGCTCATAAGAAGGCCAAGCATGAGGCCACGACCACGCACAGCGAGGCTATTTTTGCCATCAACGAGGGTTTCTAATTGGCTTGCAAAGTAAGCGCCCTTGTCTTGTACGTCCTTAAGGAAGGCTTCGTCAAAAATCACATCAGCCACTGCACAAGCTACATGAGAAGCCAATGGACCACCGCCAAAGGTGGAAGCGTGATCGCCAGGTTGGAAGGCTGCGGCAACCTTGTCCTTTGCAAGCATTGCGCCCATTGGCACGCCACCTGCAATGGCCTTTGCCATGGTTACAATGTCTGGAGAGAGGTCGTATACTTGGTGTGCAAAAGCATAGCCGGTACGGCCCATACCAGTTTGCACTTCATCAATAATGAATAGCATGTCCTTTTCGGCACATACTTCTTGAACGTGCTTGAGGAAGTCTTCGCTTAGGTTAATAACACCAGCTTCGCCTTGAATCACTTCGAGCATGATGGCGCAGGTATCGTCGTCAATCATTTCATCAAGCATAGCAATGTTGTTGGCTTCGGTATATTTAAAACCGCCTGGTAGTGGTGCAAAGCCCTTTTGGTATTTGGTTTGACCAGTTGCAGTGAGGGAACCTAAGGTTCTGCCATGGAAGGATTGTACCATGGTGATGATGGTGGAACGGCCATTGCCATATTTTCTAGCGAGCTTAATGGCAGATTCGTTGGCTTCTGCACCACTGTTGCAGAAGAAGGCCTTGCCTAGACCGCTTGTTTTGCAGAGCTTTTCAGCCAAAGCGATTTGTGGTTCGTTCCAATAGAGGTTAGAAATATGGATGAGCTTTTCAGCTTGTTCCTTGATAGCATTCACAACAGCTGGGTGGTTATAGCCTAAGCTGTTTACAGCAATACCGCTAACCATATCGAGATATTTCTTGCCGGTGTTGCCGGTCAAATACACACCTTCACCAGATTCAATAACAACTGGAGCCTGCGCATAGGTTCCCATGACATATTGTTTGCCCTTTGCAATCATTTCATTTTCCATTATTTTTTACCTCCGATAAACATTGTGCCAACACCATCATCTGTAAAGAGCTCTAAAAGCAAGCTATGCATGGTTTGACCGTTAATAATATGCGCACTTTGCACACCATTTTCAACAGCATATTTGCAGCAATTCACCTTTGGAATCATACCGCCATAGATGGTGCCATCTTTTTCCATATGATCAACAAGCTCATTGGTGACCTTGCTGATGCGTTTTCCGTCTGCATCTAAGATACCATCTGTATCTGTAAGAAGGAAGAACTTATCTGCTTTGAGCGCTGCAGCCACAGCAGCAGCTGCTGTGTCACCATTGATGTTATAGCGTCCGCCATTTTCATCAAGACCAATTGGAGAAATTACTGGGATGTATTCCTTGGCTAGGGCGTTGTCAATAAGCTCAGGCTTAATTTCTGTAATTTCGCCTACAAAGCCCAAGTCGACAGGCTGGTTGTTTTTGTCGTAATGCAGTTTTTTCTTTGCTTGGATGGTACCACCGTCGATACCACTTAGGCCAACGGCCTTGCCACCATGCTTTTGGATAAGGGCCACAATTTCTTGGTTGACCTTCCCAATCAAAACCATTTGGGCAATTTCCAGCACTTCCTGATCGGTGACACGAAGGCCATCAATAAATTTGGACTGATAGTTTTCCTTTTCGAGCCAGTAATTGATGTCTGGGCCACCACCGTGCACGAGGATTGGGTTCATCCCTACATAGCGCATGAGCACAATGTCAGAAATGACCTTTTCGCGCATTTTCTTATCAATCATGGCGTGACCACCGTACTTGATGACGATGGTCTTACCGTAAAATTTCTTTATGTATGGCAGAGCTTCAACAAGAACCTCTGCTGTGTGATTTCCAAAATCCATGTTTAACTCCTGTAATCTGCATTGATGGTTACATAGTCATGGGTGAGATCACAGCCCCAAGCAACGGCTGTGTCGTCGCCACTATGTAAGTCAATAAGCACGTCGATGTTGTTTTCGGTAAGAATTTCTAAGGCTTTTTCTTCGTCAAAAGCCAAGCCTTGGCCATTTTGAGCAACCATCAAGTCGCCAATGAAGATGTCCATCTTATCTGGGTCAAAGGCTGCACCAGAATAACCAGCAGCACAGGCAATACGTCCCCAGTTGGCATCACGGCCATACATGGCGGCTTTTACAAGGCTAGAGCAGGTTACAGCACGAGCGATGGTTTTGGCGCAAGCCACGCTTGGTGCTTGCACCACCTTCACTTCAAACATCTTGGTAGCGCCTTCACCATCGGTAACAATTTGTTTTGCAAGGTCCACACAGATGTCTTTGAGCACCTTTTTAAAACCTACAAAGGTGTCGCTTGCTTCATCATCAATCACAGCATTTTCTGCCATACCATTTGCAAGAACCGTCACCATATCGTTGGTGGATGTGTCACCATCAACACTAATCATATTGAAGCTGTCACCAATGGCAGCAGAAAGCGCCTTTTGCAAAAGGTCACTTTTAATGGCTGCATCGCAAAGCACAAAGCCAAGCATGGTGGACATATTAGGGTGAATCATACCTGCACCCTTGCACATACCCCAAAAATGAACAGTGGTACCATCAACAACCAATTCAGCAGAGGCTGTTTTTGGCACGGTGTCGGTGGTCATAATAGCGCGAGAAATGGCTTCGGCACTTTCTTCTAATGGAAGCACCTGTGCTTTTGCTGCTTCAATACCACCTGCAATTTTATCCACCGGAATAGGCATACCAATAACGCCAGTAGACGCCACAATGGCATCGCCCTCTGCCAAACCAAAGGTATCGGTAAGAGCTTTGGCGCACGCCTTGGCATCCTCAATGCCTTGCTTGCCCATGGCGGCATTTGCAATACCGCTGTTCACAACAATGGCTTGCGCTTGACCGTTGCTTTCAATATTCTCTTTGGTTACAACGAGTGGGGCCGCTTGAAAAAGATTGGTTGTATATACACCTGCAGCAGCTGCTGGCACGTCAGACACAACAACAGCGAGGTCCATTTTTTCTTTTTTAATCCCGCAGTTTAAACCGCAGGCCTTATATCCTTTTGGAAAATTCATTGTTACTTCCTTTCATAAACACGCTTATGGGCACATTGGAAAATAATTCAAGCCTTGCTTTTCTGGAAGGCCAAACATAATATTCATATTTTGCACCGCTTGGCCACTGGCGCCTTTTACAATATTATCGATTGCAGCGCAAACCACCAACGTTGTATCATTAACCATATGCAAGGATACATCGCAGAAGTTGGAGCCCATAACTTGCTTTGTTGCAGCAAATTCACCAAGTGGACGCACACGCACAAATGGTTCCGCATCGTAGAAGGCGTGATAAAGGGCATTCACCTCTTCGATGGTGCATGGTTTTTTAAGCTTCATGGTGAGGGTGCTCAGAATACCACGGTTGATTGGCGCCAAATGTGGGTTAAAAATCAAGTCTACGCTTTCACCAGCGGCAACATTCACCTCTTGCAAAATTTCTGGCAAATGACGATGCTTGCCAATGTTGTAAGCCACAACGTTTTCGTTTACATTAACAAAATGAGAGCTATCGGTGAGCTTCTTGCCGGCCCCAGTTAAACCAGAATCACTGTCTGCAACAACCATCATTGGGTTCACAAGACCAGCTTTAAGCATTGGCGCGAGGCCTAAGATGATGCTTGTTGGGAAACAGCCCGGATTGGCTACGAGCTGGCTCTTTTTGATGTCTTCGCGATGAAGCTCTGGAAGTCCATAAACGGTGGTGGCCATCCATTCCTTGCATACATGATCTGCGCCATACCATTTTTCGTAAACGACTGGATCGTTCAAACGGAAATCTGCGCCAAGGTCAATCACCTTCACACCGTGCTCAATGAGTTTCTTCGCATATTCAGAAGAAGTACCATGAGGAAGTGCCAAGAAAACCACATCGCACTTGGTGTAATGACTCAAATCCATATCGCAGAACGCTACGTCTGTCATTTCCAGCAAGCTTTTGTGCAAATCAGCAGCCGGCCCCGTTGCGCTTCTTGCGCCTACGGCAACAAGCTCCACGTTTTCATGACCACACAACAATCTAATGAGTTCGGAGCCTGTATATCCTGTTGCTCCAATAATTCCTGCTTTAATCATTACAACACCTCCATTGAATGCTTTAGATTATACGCCTCGTTGCATAATTATGCAATACCCTTCAGGCAAAAAGGAGTAAAAACATGAACAATATCCCTGTTACACTTTTAGTTGACAATACCGCGCCATGCATCAATTTTCACACGATTTCTAATCTTTTTCAAGGTACTTCATTAGAGGATGCGCGCATGATTCCGTGCATGGATACAAACGATATACAAAAACAATTGTCTAATATTAAAAACAATTTTTATTCTAATACGATTGTTGTGATTGGTAAAGAGGATTTGTGCCCGCTTCTTGAAAATGCACTGCAACTGCGTTTTATCCCTCTCGCACACGCCAATAGAATCAATTATGCAAGGCTGGGTCATCTGCACCATGTTTTTCTTCTCTCTAATGAAAACGCCCTCTCCTCTCTCCTGCCTCTTTTGATAGAACATCACCAATCCTTGTCCGAGGCCACCATGCTCAGCACCGCGCACTCGCTCAAAGAAGTTTTGTGTGCCAAACATCTGAGCATTGCGACTGCCGAAAGCTGCACCGGCGGCCTGATTGCCAAAGCGCTTACAGATTTAAGCGGTTCCTCGCAGTATTTTAGCGGTGGCATTTGTACCTACAGTGCTCAAGCCAAAATAAACGCCCTTGGCGTGCCCGCGGAAACCATTTCAACCTACGGCATTGTTTCTAAAGAAACAGCCTTAGCCATGGCCAGGGGCGCTCAAAAATTATTCGTTACCGATATTGCACTCGCCACAACCGGTGTTGCCGGACCTGGCCCCGATGAGGACGGCAATCCTGAAGGGCTCGTTTGGACAGCCATCGCCTTTAATGATACTGCCACAAGCCTATGCTACCAGGCCAACACACGCTCATTCTTTATTGATCGCAACTTTATTCGTACCGATTGCACGCTGTTTTTACTCACCACCCTCCTAGACAGACTACAAAATGCATGAAAAAAAGGCCAAGCAAAACGTCGTGTTTTGCTTGGCTTTTGTATTATTCAGCTTGTTCTTCCGCTGCGCTGCTTTCAACGGCTGCGTCAGTGGTTTCTTCAGTTGCACTGCTTTCAGCTGTTGCGCTGCTCTCTGATTTTTCTGCTTCCTTGGCAATCTCTTCTTGTGCCTTTTCGGCTAATTTTTCTGGGTTGTAGTCATCGGAGAGATATTCAATGGTTGCTTTTTCTCTGAGAGAGGTCATAAGCTCGGTGTACTTTGTTTGAACCTCTTGGTTTTCTAGGGTTTCTGTGAGCTCATCCTTGACTTCATCAAAGGTTTGTTGGTGTGCTGCTTTTTTGTCGGTGCAAAGAATAACGTGGTAGCCGTAAGATGTTTTTACTGGTTCGGTGGTATACTTGCCTTTTTCTAGTGCAAAAGCTGCATCAGAGAATTCGGTTACCATTTCTTCTGCAGTGAAGAAGCCCAAATCGCCGCCTTGTGCTTTGCTTGCGGTATCGGTGCTGTATTCTTCTGCAAGCTTGGCAAAATCTTCACCCTTGTCGAGCTTGGCGATGATTTTCTTTGCAGTGTCTTCATCTTTTACCAAGATGTGGCTTGCACGTACCTGATCGCCAACGTTGAAGCTGTCTTTGTTTTCGTCATAGTAGGCTTGTGCATCTACGGTGATTTCACTCTTGAGGTTTTCAACGAGCTTATCATAGTAAAGCTTTTCTTCTAACATACGGTCCAAAATGTCATCAGAAATGTTATATTCTTCAAGATAAGCTTTGAAGTTGTCCTCGGAACCATAACTTGTTTCAATAAGGTCTTTTTTGTAGTTTTCTTTATCTTCATCGCTTACTTCTATACCGCGTTTTTTTGCTTCTTGAACCATAAGCTCGGTTTCTACCAAACCGGAAATAATTTGACTCTTGTAGTAACCAGAATAAGCATCGTCGCTTTCTAGCTGATTTTGCTTAAAAATTTGTTCTATACGTGTGTCTACATAGTTGCTGTCAAGAGTGGTATCGTTCACTTTGATCACATCGGTGCCTTTAGCAGATTCACTACCGCCGCCGCAACCTGCTAAAACACCTGTCAATAATACGGTTACCAATACCATTGATAACGCTTTCTTCAATACAATCACGCTCCTAAATTAGCTAAATATCATGTATATTATAATAAGAGGATGAACGCGTGGCAATGGCTTTGACAACCAATTCATTGAATCTCCATATTTCTATACATTTTTGTTGCTTCTCCCAATAAACTTCAAACGCTTAAACAAAAGCAAGGTCACCACACCTTTTTCGGATTATGGTGACCTTGTTTTTTATACATTCTCATTCGCTACAATGTTTCTTATCTCTGTAACAACGCGCTTTATGCGCTCAATGTTGTTTTCCTTGCTGTAGAATTTGTTTAAATCCATCACAACATAGGTGGCATCGTCAATATTTTTGAGCATTAGCTTGCCCAAAGACTGCGCAATGTAGGCCATAAGGGCTTGGATATCAAAATCCATTTCCGGATCAATTTTGATGTACACGTTGTCTTTTTTCTGCTTAATCGATAAAATACGACAATCGCTGGCCAAAACCTTTAGGCTTGTTAAATCAAGCAAGGTAAGTACGCTTTCTTCTGGCGCGCCAAAACGGTCCATCAGCTCGTCATACATATCGCCAATTTCTGCCTCGCTGGTTAAGCCATCCAAGCGCTGGTAAAGGCCAATGCGCATGCGTGTATCCGGAATATAGGTTTCTGGGAAGAAGGCACGTGCATCAATGTCAATTTCTGTATGCACTGGTGGCAGGGCCTCTGCCTCTTCTGGATTGGCTTTGCGCTTCATTTTGCGCACGGCGTCCTGAAGCATTTTTAAGTAGAGCTCAAAGCCAATTTCTGCCACGTGGCCACTCTGCTCGGCCCCTAGCATATTGCCTGAGCCACGAATTTCCAGGTCGCGCATGGAAATTTTGTAGCCCGAGCCTAAGGCTGTGTATTCTCTGAGTGTGTTGAGGCGTTTGCGCTGTTCCTCGCTTAGGAGCTTGTCTTTTTTGTACATAAGATATGCGTAGGCAATGCGTTTGCTGCGACCCACACGCCCCTTGAGCTGATAGAGCTGCGCCATACCAAAACAGTCTGCGTTGTGAACAATCATCGTATTCACATTTGGCATATCTATGCCCGTTTCGATGATGGTGGTGCATACCAAAATATCTGCTTCGTGGTTTTGGAATTTGAGGATAACGTCTTCCAGCTCTGCCTCTTTCATGCGTCCATGGCCCATGAGAATGCGTTGATTTGGGAAGAGCTCTTGGTAGCGCGCCTTCATCTTTGGCAGATTTTCCACGCTGTTGTAAACCACAAACACCTGCCCACCGCGCAAGATTTCGCGGCGCACCGCTTGCTCAATAACCATTGGTATCTCTTCAACCACATAGGTTTGTATTGGCAGGCGATTGCTTGGTGGCGTTTCGACAATGCTCATATCCTTCATCCCTGTAAGAGAAAAATACAGCGTGCGCGGAATAGGGGTTGCCGATAAGGTGAGCACGTCGATGTTTTCCTGCAAGCCCTTTAGCTGCTCCTTATGCTTCACACCGAAGCGTTGTTCCTCGTCTATAATGAGCAGCCCCAAATCTTGAAAATGGAGCTTTTTATTTAAAAGCTTGTGGGTACCGACTACAATGTCTATCTTATGCGCCTCGATGTCTTTAAAGATTTTATTTTGCTCCTTCACGGTACAAAATCTTGTAAGCAAGGCCACATTGATGCTATATGCCTCCATGCGCTTTTCAAAAGTTTCAAAATGCTGCATGGCCAAAATGGTTGTTGGTACCAAAACAGCAACCTGTTTGTTGTCACACACCGCTTTAAAGGCTGCACGCAAAGCGACCTCTGTTTTGCCAAAGCCAACATCTCCGCAAATAAGTCGATCCATAGAATGGGGGCGCTCCATGTCGGCCTTCACTTCTTTTATGGCGCGAAGCTGGTCCTCGGTTTCTGTATATGGAAAATCATTTTCAAAGGCGTGCATCAACTCATCATCAGGAGAGAAGGCAAAGCCTGGAATGGCCTCGCGCTTGGCGTGTACTTCAAGGAGCTGGTCTGCCATATCCTCGATGGATTTTTTGATGCGCTTTTTGGATTTTTCCCATTCCACGCCACCAAGCTTGTTGACCTTTGGTCGGTGCCCTTCTTGGCCAACGTATTTTTCGACCAAATGCATTTGATCAATCGGCACATACAGGCGGTCGGCGCCTTTATATTGAATAAGGATATAGTCTTTTTCAACACTATCTGTTTTAATATGCTCAATGCCAAGATACATCCCTATACCGTGGTTTTCGTGCACAATATAATCGCCAACGGTCAAATCTTCAATGACGAGGGTTTGACTCTTCTTTTTCTTTTTTTCGGACGCGGCTTTCTTTTCTTTCACATCAAAGACATTGGCATTCATAAAGATGCATCGGTCTTTGCTAAAATCGCAATCGAAGCCTAGGTTCTTTTTGTAAAATACAAGCTGACCTTCGTCGTCAATCTCATCAAAAGTATTTACATACGTATATTTCAGCGCGTATTCGGTGAGGAGATTTTCTAAAAGATAGAGCGCCTCTAGGTTTTCGTTATAGAAAACGAGTGTATAGCCGTCCTTTTGATAGGATTGGATGTCTTCAATAAATCGATTGACTGGATAGGCCTTCAAAGGATTTGCTTTGGCAGGATAGTAGATTTTATCGGCACGAGCAAACAAATGCGCTGCATTGTCCATTTCTGAAAGCTGATACTGTTTTCGTCCGGAAAGTTTGGACGCCATCTCCTGCGGCGTTAAAAACGACGTGGTCTTCGATGGGAGTATATAGCCGTGGTTGATAAGATCTGCCAGTTGATTCAAAAGCTCCTCGTGCTTACGCAAGAGGTTGCCTTCACACAGCTCAATGCCATCAAAATAAAGGCTGGTATTGTCTGAGAGGTAATCAAAAAAGCTTGCGTGATACTCCTCTAGCAAATAAGCATAATAGCTTAAGACACTCGAGCGCGCATCGGCTTGGTCAACATTGCCCAAACGTTCGCGCAGCATCGTTTGGCCGTCCTTCGATACGCTTGCGAGCACATCATCACGCTCTGCCATAATGGCTTTGGTGAGCCTTTGCTGCATATCCTCAGAAAAATAATACACGCTGGCCGGAAAAAGCGTGACGTCGTTCACATTCTCCAATGATTTTTGGGTTTCTGGCGAAAAAAAGCGCATAGAATCAATTTCATCATCAAACCATTCAATACGCACTGGATACTCATTGCTGGCGCTGTATACGTCAACAATGCCGCCACGATGAGTAAACACGCCTTCCTCGTCACAGATGCCCTCTGTTGCATAGCCCATGGCGTGCAGCTTGTGCATTAAGGCCTCTTGCTCGATTTCCATGCCAACAGAAACTGTAAGGGCACCATCTTTCAAATAGCTTGGCCTTGGATAAAAGGATAAAAGCGCCATCACATGAACCAAGACCACGCATGCCTCCGCATTTGCCAAGGCATTGAAGGCCAAAAGGCTGTCGCCCTCATCTTCTTCCTTTGCCAAAACTTCAACAGGCAAGTGCGATTGCTCAAAAATAGTGTAAACAGGAAGCGTCAATACCGAGCACAAAAAGACACTCAGCTCCTGCACGCGTCTATCGCTGTCGCAAATAATCAAATGCGGTCTATTTGCATCATTTTGAATCAAAAGCTCCAGCATTGCATTGCGACCACTTTTGTCAAGGCCATCCCAGGCCAATGCATTTTTTCCTGATTCTATACTCTTGTAAAACGTGTTGAGTAAACGATATGCCATTGTTTCACCTCCAAAATAGTTTGCCAACGACAGAAAAACAGGCTGTTTGAAACAGCCTGTTTGCGATTAATTGTATTTGTTCATTGTTGCGACGATATCATGCTCAAGCCAATACTGGAGCCATTCATCCATGTGCGACATAATCTCCTCAATGGTCTTTGCTTGTTCCTTGTTGAACCCTGAGAGCACATGGGTCACAACGTCTTTTTTGTCGTCATGGCCAATGCCAACCTTGAGCCTGTCAAAGGTTTGGGAGTTCAAATGAGCAATGATGGACTTTAAACCATTATGGCCGCCGGCAGATCCCTTTTGTTTAAAACGAATGCTGCCAATGGGAATGTCCATGTCATCGTGGATAATAATGAAATCGTCTATGGTATCGTAGTAATGAATAAGCTCGCCAACGGCTTGGCCGCTGTTGTTCATATAGGTTTGTGGCTTCACCAAGAGAACCTGTTGGCCATTGATACGACCCTTTCCGGTAAGGGCTTGGCATTCCTTTTTGCTTACATCAATGCCATGGGCCTTTGCCAATTCATCAATCGCCATAAAGCCTATGTTATGGCGTGTTTTTGCATATTCTTTTCCTGGATTGCCCAGTCCTACAATCATTTTCATTTAAAAGCTAATCTCCTAATGGATTAAAACATTTTGCTTACAGAAGCATCTTGATAAATGCGCATGATGGCTTCACCAAAGAGTGGAGCTACAGAAAGCACTTTAATCTTATCGCAGTTCTTTGCAGCAGTTGGGATGGAGTTTGTGGTTACAACTTCCTTAATTGGGGAGTTGTTCAAACGTTCAATGGCTGGGCCAGAGAGTACTGGGTGGGAGCAGCAAGCAAAAACATCCTTTGCGCCGCGTTCCTTCAATGCCACAGCAGCATTGGTGATGGTACCAGCGGTGTCGATGATGTCGTCAATAAGAATAACGTGCTTATCCTTGACATCGCCAATGATGTTCATAACTTGGGAAACGTTTGGTTTTGGACGACGCTTGTCAATAATAGCGAGTGGTGCATGAAGAAGCTCAGCAAATTTTCTAGCGCGTGCAACGCCACCGATGTCAGGAGATACAACAACCATATCGTCTTCGGTGAAGTTGAGGCTGGTGAAGTAATCTGCCATGATTGGTGCAGCATAAAGATGATCTACTGGAGTATCGAAGAAGCCTTGGATTTGTTGAGCGTGAAGATCCATGGTCAAAACGCGACGGCAACCTGCCTTGGTAATGAGGTTGGCAATAAGCTTTGCAGTGATAGGTTCACGGCCACGGCTCTTTCTGTCTTGACGTGCATAACCATAGTAAGGAATAACAGCGGTGATGCGACGAGCAGATGCACGACGGATGGCGTCAATCATGATTAAAAGTTCCATGATGTTGTTGTTGCCTGGTTCGCAAGTAGGTTGAACAATAAATACGTCCTTACCACGTACGCTTTCGTCGATTTCTACATTGATTTCGCCATCGCTGAATTGGGATACAACAGAGTCACCAAGTTCAATACCAATGTAATCACAAATTTCCTTTGCCAATTCTGGGTTGGCATTACCAGTAAATACCATTACATGGTCCAAAGGTTTACGCATTTCAATATCAGTCATCATTTTATCCTCCCTAATTTTCCCTATTTTTTCCAGTTATTTTTTACTACAAGCGGTGGTCTTGTGAAGGCCAACGCATTATTCACGACATCTTTTGATAAGGTGGAACCAGCACCAATGACGGTTTTGTCACCAATATTAATTGGTGCAATAAGATTGGTGTTGCTACCAATAAATACATCATCACCAATGATGGTTCTGTATTTATGCACGCCATCATAGTTGCAGGTGATGGTGCCACACCCCACATTAACACGCTTGCCCATATCGGTGTCGCCAATATAGGTATGGTGGGAAATCTTGCTTTCGTCTTGAACGGTACTGTTTTTGACTTCAACAAAATTACCAACTTTTACGTGTTCGCCTAGGTTAGCGCCTGGTCTGAGCTGAGCAAATGGGCCGATTGTTGTATGTGCGCCTACAGTGGCGTCTTTAATCACAGATTGTTTCACACATACATATTCACCGATGGTGGAATTTGTAATGCGTGAGTCGGCTTCAATCACTGCATCATGCTTGATCAGCGTGTTGCCAAACAAATGGATGTTACCTTCTAAGAAAACATCCTGTTCAATCTGCACCTCATCCTCAATAAAGATGGTATCAGGGTCCTGCATGGTCACCCCATTCATCATCCATGTTTCATTGATGCGTTCTTGCAAAAGCTTTGTCGCGCGCGCAAGCTGCACGCGGTTGTTAACACCTAGGCTATCATCTGGATTTTCCAAAATGTAGGCGCGTGTTGTGAGCCCGTTTTGATGAGCGATCTTTAATAAATCTGTGAGATAAAATTCGCCTTGTGCATTGTTGGTGTCAAGCGAATTGATTTGCTCAACCAAAAAGGCCAAATCAAAGCAATAGGTGCCAACGTTGATTTCGTCTATGAGCACCTCTTCATCGTTGGCGTCTTTTTGCTCAACAATGGCACCAATGGCAGCACCATCGCGCACAATGCGACCGTAGCCTGTTGGATTATCGACCTTTGTGGTCATAACCGTTACTGCAGCCTGACTAGCAGCGTGCGCCTCAAGCATTTCCTTTAAGCTCTCTGCACGGATAAGCGGCGTGTCCCCACACGTCACCAAAACAGTGCTGTTATTTAGCTCTTTGGCATCTTCTTGAAGCGTTTTTAAGGCAACCATAACAGCATGACCTGTGCCCAGTTGCTCTTCTTGAAGCACAATTTTAGAGGAGTCGGTAATGACTTCTTTTACCATATCGGCTCCGTGCCCAACAACAATGTACTTATTTTCTATTCCAGCTTGATCAATGGCGTGTAGTACGCGATTAATCATCGGCTTGCCAAGGATTTCGTGCAAAACCTTTGGCTTTGACGAACGCATCCGCGTTCCCTTACCGGCAGCTAGAACGATTGCATAATTGTCCATTTCAACCTCCGCTATTGGTAATATACTCTATCCTTTATTGAACCATACCCAAGGGTTGATGTCAAATGGACATTTGGGTAGCAACCAGCAAATTTTTTGAAATTACGCCATGCATCTAGCTGATTGGCGTACAAACCAAACAGCGTTGGTCCGCTCCCAGACATGAGCACATTTTCTGCGCCATGGCGCAACAGCAGCTCCTTGCGCGTTTTTGTGCGCTTATCTACTCTAAAGCTTGGCGCTTCGAGGGCGTTGTACAAGTGACGCTCAATAAAGGCGGTGTCGCCAGCGCGAACAGCTGCGCAAACCTCCTCGAAAAGTTTTTCGTTTGGATGAATGTCGCTTGGTTTTATTGCTTTGTAGACCGACGCCGTCGACACACCATAGTCGGCGCGAGAGAGCACAACGTGCATCACAGGAAGCGGCGGCAGCGGTGTAACAATCTCTCCTCGGCCCTCAGCAATCGCCGTTCCTCCACAAACGCAAAAAGGAACATCCGAGCCAATCTCTGCCCCTAAGGTCATAAGCTCGCCTTCGCTAAGGCCCAGCTTAAAGAGATCGTTACAGCCAACAAGCACAGCGGCGGCATCTGTACTGCCACCAGCCATACCGGCTGATACTGGAATGTTCTTCTTAATTTTTATAGCCACATTTGGCATATCATATTTATCCTGCAAAAGGTTTGCAGCACGCATGGCCAAATTATTTTTATTATTTGGCACATAGGCAGAGTCTGAGGCAACCGTATTTTCTTTCGCTGCCTCAATAGCAACAAAATCATGCAGTCTTACCGACTGCATGATCATTTTTACTTCGTGATAGCCATCATCGCGTTTTCTTAGGCAATCCAAAAATAAGTTAATTTTCCCATAGGCCTTAACAATTACTCTCATGTCAGCCTCCTTAGCTTATACGCCTTTTTTAGCGAGTTTCTTTTCAACTGCGCCCAAAATCGTTGTAATAACTGTAATGAGAAGAAGATAAATCACTGCCGCCGTCACATACATTTCAAACGGCTTGTACAAGGAGCCAGAATAAATCTGTGCAGTTCTGAGCAAATCTGTTACTGTAATGGTTGATGCCAAGGCAGTGTCTTTAATAAGGTTGATAAATTCGTTACCTAGTGGTGGAATCAAACGACGATAGGTTTGTGGGATGATGATTTTTCTCATGGCCATAGAGCGTGACATCCCCAAGGAGAGGGCAGCTTCCATCTGACCATTATCAATGGAGAGAATACCTGAGCGGATGATTTCGGCAATGTAGGCACCGCCGCAAATACTAATCCCCAATACTGCTGCAGTGTAGCTGTCTAAATCAATGCCAAGGGCCGCAGACAAACCAAAGTAAATTAAAAAGAGCTGAACGAGCAGTGGAATGCCGCGGAACACCCAGGTGTAGAAGGAACCAATAAGGTTCAAAATCTTCACATTGCTGATTTTCATAAGGGCAACAAAAAGACCAATGATGAGCCCAAAGAAAATACTAACAACAGCAAGCTTTACAGTAACGACCGACGCCTTGAGTAAGTAAGGCAGGGTCTGAATAATAACATCCCAATCCCAATCGACTGCACCAAGTAACAAATCATTCATAAGCATTCTATAACCTTTCTAAATACACACGAATACTCACCTACATTTAGGTGAGTATTCGCCTTTTTATCTAATTATTTTTGAGCGTCTAAGCGCTTTTGAGCATCTTCTACAAGAGGTTCGGTGATGTCGGTTTTAATCCACTTCATGGAAATTTCCTTGAGCTCACCATTTACAAGCATTTCGTCAACAGCTTGTTGAAGTGCGAGTTGAAGGTCACCATCTTCCTTGCGGATTGCAATACCGATGTTGTCAGCTGCTGCACCGTTTTCGTTGTTTTGACCGGTGATTTGGGTAACAGCTACATACTTGCCGCTGTCTAGAAGCTCTACAGCACCAAAGCTGTCGATGGCAAGAGCATCAATACGACCATTGTCGAGGTCCACAGTGATTTCTGGGAAGGTTTTATAGAGATTGAGGTTTTCGCCATCAGCAAACCCTTGTTCTTGGAGGTACTTTGCAGCGGTAGAACCGAGCTGGGTACCAATGGTTTTGTCTTTGAAGTAGCTTACATCGGTGATTTTATCCTTGTTAGGATCATCAGCCTTTACAAGCACTTCTTGGCTCGCAAAACCATAAGGAACGAAGTTGACTTCCTTAATGCGAGTATCCCACATATTCATACCAGATACAATCACGTCAAACTTTTTGGTTTGCAAGGATGGTACAATGGCGTTCCAGTCTGCAGGAACGAATTCAATTTCAACACCGAGCTTTTCGCCGATGGCCTTCATCATGTCAATGTCAAAGCCAATCATTTCGTCGGTTTCAGCATCGTGATAGCCCATTGGTGGGTAAGAATCGTCCAAACCTACGGTGATTTTGCCAGCCTTCTTTACACGATCCAGAGAGCCGTCGCCTTCAACAGTAGCTTCCCATGGGTTTTCTGCTTCGATTTGTGTTACATCGGCACTTGCGCTGCTTTCGGTTTCGGTTTTGTCTCCTCCGCCGCAACCAACAAGGCCAATTGTGAACAAAGAAATTAGCGCAATAGATAGTAGTTTCTTCATTTTCATTTGTATCCCTCCACTTTTTTAACTCATTAGCAGTTTATCATAGTAAAGTGTTTTTTTCAACCGCTATTTGACTTTTCCTTATTTTTCATTTTACAATAGAGGTCACATCAGTTATACTTGTTTTAGCAATCAGCGCTTGTAGCTCAGTGGATAGAGCGTTGCCCTCCGGAGGCAAAAGCGTAGGTTCGATTCCTACCAGGCGCGTAAAAAGAAGGGGCTGTCGGAAAATAGACAACCTCAAATAAATAAGGGAGAGAGATTCGCACGAATCTCTCTCCCTTATTTTTCTGCGGAAAAATAAAAAAAGATGGCTAACAAGTAACCATCTCTTCCGTTGCATGATATAATGCAACTATCATGAAAAATCAAGGATATTATAACGACTTCTTCGGTCGAGGTCAACAAAAAATTCTCTTTAATTTATTCGAATTGGATTTGCCAGA
>CAKQDL010000025.1 GCA_934229395.1 uncultured Peptococcaceae bacterium
GCGCTGGCTTAATTTCATAGAAAACACAAAGAACCCCGTTTTGAGTTGTTTCAAAACGGGGTTCTTCGACAGTCTGTTGCTGCCTCCGAAACGGAAGCAGCATTTTTTATGTTCTTACATGCTAAATGGCATGAGAATGTTTGCAAGTGGCATCCCAACGAGTAGGAAGAGTACCAAAGAGAACGCGAAGTGGAAGAAACCTTGGATGTAGGCCTCTTTCTTACCCATTTGTGGTTCACCGAACATCAAAGCAGAGGTGTAGCTTGCTGCTGGTGTGGAAAGTGCCATGGAGAGGATGAGTACAAGACCCAGGAAGAGAACGTATGGGTTGCCGCCCATGCCAGCGTAAAGTGGGCAAAGAAGTGGGATGAATACGAGCATAAGCACGAGGTTGTGAACAACCTGGGTAACAAGGCCCAAAACAACCAAGCTTGCTACGAGGAAGGTGGTAGAAGACATGTTGGTAAGCATTGGGGTAACAACAGCCATGATGGACTTCATGATACCGCAAGCTTCAGAGTTGAATGCAGTTGCGAGTGGTTCCGTTGCAACCAAGAGCCAAATGATGTTCCAAACAATACCTTTGGAAACGCCTTGCATGGTCATAAATGGCTTACCATCCTTCTTTTGCCATGCACAGAGGATGCACAAGCAAAGAATAAGCATACCAGTTAGGCCAAGTTTTCTAAGAATGCCAGTGAGGAAGAAGGTTTGTGGCATGAAGGTCGGAGAAATCATACCGAATAAGAAAAGTACGAGAACGCCTAGACCGAATTTTTGGTCACCAGTCATTTTCACTTTACCAGTGCTCATTTTTGCAAGTTCATCACCCAATGCGGCGATTTCTGGGAATTTCACACGGAAAACGAACTTGAGAAGAATGAGATAAATAGCGATGTAAGCGATGGTGAAACCGAGCCACCAGCCAATCCAACCGAGGAATGGTACGTCGATAGCAGGGTTAAGAGCAATCATACCTTTCTTAAAGAAAGCAATTTGTACAATGGAGCCAGCGTTGAATGGGAACACGAAGTTACCAAGAATAAACATAACTAAGATTGCAGGAATCATGATGGAAGCAAATCTGTTTTGCTTTGGAAGACCTGCCTTTTCACTCATGATACCAACCATGCTCCACATAAGAAAGAGACCAGCAAGACCGCAGTGAAGAATGAACATGAGGGTTGCTGCCAAGAGACATCCAGCGATTAAAACGTATGGGCGACCGCGGAAGGCCTTGATGCCCATAAGCTTGTCAGCAATGTATTGGGTGAAAGAGGTTTGAGCGAGGGCTTCAGCAAACATGTAAGCCAAAAGAGATTGGGATACACTTTGGAAGGTCCAACCAGAAATAAAGAGATCATGAACGCCGGGAATGCTGTAGCCATTGCCTGTGCCTAGGGTATCTGCATAACCAGAGATACCAAGAGCGATGAGTGCAATCAAGCTAGGCCAGTCAAGAGCAATGAAGAGCCAACCATAAACAGCGCCTAAGAATGCGCCTAAAACCTTCATCCCTAATGGAGTGATTGCGGCGAACGGTGGTAAAAATCCTGTGCCAAATGTGATAAGTAAGAAAATTGCAATGTGTACAAAGTAGAAGGGACTTCTACCCTTTGTTGCTGCGTGTGACATAACGAGTCCTCCCTATTTTGACCCTTTGCGCGCTCTTGGGCCATTCATTACGATTTGATGAGTACATGCTTAGCATATATTATTTTTATGAAAAGTAACAGCACACTTTATGGTACGAATAATATTTTCCACAGTTTTTAGTTGTACCTTTTTCTAAAGTAAATTTGATTTATGCATCCCATATTTATCCGCACCACGGTAAAGGCGCTGTTTTAACACAAAAAAATAGTGAAGCAACATTGTCGTTTCACTACAAAATTTATAGAACTACATTCATTTTTTCTTGTAACTCTACATGCTAAATGGCATGGGGATGTTTGCAAGTGGCATCCCTACGATTAGGAATAGTACCATCGAAAATACAAAGTGGCCAAAGCCCTGCATATAAGCCTGTTTCTTGTCCATTTGAGTTTCACCAAACATCTGCATAATATAAAGGACTCCGTCCCTTTACTACTGCATGTGCCACGAGAAAATTCTCCCAAAAAAGTTTTATGACCTTTGCGCATTCGGTCACGATACGAGTCTCGCTTTGGTTCATTACCAGGATATAATATATTTATGGAAATTTTAAACAGCTGTAATTATACTCTAAAGATTTGTAACAAATTGCAATTGTGCTTAGTTTTTATCGAATGGCATTTTTCACTATTCTATCCATTATCAAAGAACATAAACAACTTTTTGTACAATCAAAACTTATCTCTCTTCTTTTTCCTCAGCTTGCTCTTGTGCATAAAAAAGCGCCCGCATATTGCGAGCACTATTCTTTAATCTATAATCTTTTCCCGGTCTTAATATAATACTCGACGCCGCTTTTTACGATGACTTCTAGGGCGCCGGCGTCTACTAGGTAGTCTACGTAGATGTGGATGTTGCGTTCGTAGAAGGCTACTTTTCTTGGTTTGGATGAGAGCATTTTCATGACGGTGCAGGCTGTGATGACGATTTCGCTGCGGGTGAGGCCGCAGTCTATGGCGTCTAGGATGCGTTCGGCGCAGGCTTTGACGTCGCGGATGCATTCGTTGGCTAGGGGCTCTATGTCTTCAAATACGCCTTGGTGGGCGGCTAGGTAGCGGGCGTGGTGTTCGCCTTTGAGCTTTTCCATGGCTTTGATAGAGGCGGCTACATTAAAAAAGTAGGGGAGCTTGGCGTTTGAAATGTTTTTGCCTGTGAGAATGGCGTCGCCCAAATAAAGCACGTCGTCGGGGGTGACTATGGAGATGTGGTCTGGGGTGTGGCCTGGGGTGTGCACAATGCCAAAGCGAGCGCCGCAAAAGTCGATAGCGTCTTCGCTTGACTTAATAAGACGGTCGGCTTCTACGAGCATGGTGGACACGTCGTCATCGGCGGCTGGCTGCTGTGGATGGAGCATATAAAAATAATAGGCCTGCAAATTGAGGGCAGTGGCGGCGATGCCGGCTTCTCCGGCTGAGAGGGCCACGGGAATCTTGTACTTTTGCTGAAAATAACGATGGTTGGCGCTGTGATCAACGTGCACATGGGAGCCTAAGATGCCTACTGGGGTGAGGCCGTTTTTGGCCAAGGTTTTTTCGATGTCGTCACGTTGGGCACGGAAGCCTGTGTCTAAGAGCACGCAGGTGGTTTCGGATGTTTTGTACAGCGGAATGAGCTGCCAATCGTCTAGGTACCAGGTGTTGCCATAAGCTTGTTTGAGCTGCATATCATCTCTCCTAACGATAAATTTTGAAATGTAAACCCTTGATGTATTTAAAGGTGGCGTCTTCGCCTTGGGTGGCGAGCATGGTGAGCCATTCTTCTAGCACGCGGGCGGATTGTGGGTGCATCATGGTTTTGGCAAAGCCTTTTTCAAAGTATTCTAGGGGCTTTTCTTGGCTGTAGTTTTTGCCTTGGTAATTTTTGCTGGCTGCTACACGGTCGCAAAACATTTCTATGAGGTAGCGCGCTGGCATACGCACTGGGCCAATTTTGCGGCTAAGCTGCTTGTAGTCGGTCCAATATTCAAAATGGTGCTTGTTGCGCCCCTTGTGGTGCATCCATGCTCTAGAGGCGCCTTCGGTTTTGCGCTCTAAGGTGTTGGGGCTTTCGGTGCCTACATAATAGATGCAGCCTGGGATAAATTCCTGCGGGCTGTATTTGGACAAATCGTGCACCAGCCCTTGCCATGGAATGCCGGCCTTGATGGCGTGGTCCAAGACCAAAAGACGGTGACGGGTGATGGTTTTAAAGTGTTTGATGGGATGAATCATTTTTGTCCTCCGAGGGTTCTATCTTCTCATATAAGTGTAGCCTTTCGATTTTCTTTTTTCAAGACGTGGCCCTGCCATTGTTTTTTTGCTTGTCGATTATTTTTAAGGTTAGTTTAAGCCAAGGGCTTTATAATGTATTTGTAAGATTCTTTTTCATTTGTACCTCTTTGGTACATCTCCTTTCGTGCACTTCTGTGCACACCTCTTGCTGCTAACCCCTTCTTGCAGCAAAATAAAAGCAGACCGCCCCTTCGGTCTGCTTTTTTTGTTATTCTTTTGGCTCTCCGCTTATGCTAAAGAGGTCCCACTGGCGATTGTTGTAATCTAGGAGATTGTTGTAGGCAATGCGCTGATAGTTGAGCACGTCGTCTTCGGCGCCGGCGCCTTCTACGGTTTTGGATGGCTCTTTGCCACGCTTCATAATGCTTACGCTATCAAGGACTGGATACTCCTTATAAAGGCTTGCTAGGTAGCGCTGATACGGAGTGAGCTCGTTGCCGGCCACCTGCGAAACGAGGGTGGAGAGGTAATTGGCCGAGATGGTGCCCAGGTTTTTTTCTGGAATGTCGTAGTTGGCCCAAATGACAAACGGCGTGCGATAGAGCTTGTAATAATCCATATCGTCGTATTCGCTCTTTTCCTTGCCGAGGATTTCCTTATAAAAGCCTTCTTCTACAGATGGCAGGTGATCACCAAACATGACCACGATGGTTGGCTCCTTAACCTTTTCAAAATAGGTGATGAGCTCTTCAAAGGCTTGGTCGGAATAATACACCAAGGAGAGATAACGGTCAAGGCCTGTGTAGTAACCCACGAGGTCTGTAGCGAACACTTCCTGATAAAAGTTTTCCACGCTTTCGTAATAACCACCATGGTTTTGGATGGTGACGTTAAACATAAAGTATGGCTTGGATTTATCGCGCGCTTCAAATTGCTGGGTGAGGAGCTTGAAGTCGTAATGGTCGCTCATGTAGTCGCGGATGTACACATTGCCGTCTTCTGGGTCTGTTTTTTCTACGGCAGCCATGCGTTCGGCGGCATCCATTTTGATGATGTCCTCGGAAAAATAATTTTCCAGGCTGGTGTATTTTTCAAAGCCGAGGTAGTTATAGGCACTTTCGCGCGACCAACCATTTCTATAGTACGGATGGAAGGCCTCGGTGGTGTAGCCCTGTTGACGCAAATCCCAAGCGAGGGATGGTGAATTGTCGTGGATAACAGCCGAGTAGGCCACGGCGCCGAGCGGCAGGAAGCGCTGAGCGTTGCCGGTGAGCACCTCATACTCGGTGGTGGCGGTACCGCCGCCAAAGGTTGGCACCTCTAGGTAGCCCTTGATGGTGTTTTCTTTCATGCTGTTAATAAATGGCAGCACGTCCAAATTGGTGCTAAAATCACCCAAGCTTTGCAAATCGGCGAGGGATTCGTTCATCACCATGATGATGTTTGGCTGTTTGCCACTGGCTTCATAGTCCGGCTTTAGGGTGAGCATATTGATGGCCTCATCACCTTCGGGATCAACGCCAGTTTTTTCGAGGGTTTCTTCTATAATATCGTCGGTTTTGCTGGCCTTGTAGCCCTCTGGCTTTTCTGGATACACATCCCTAAGGCCCAAGGCAAAGGCCATCCCTTGGCCATATTTTTCGTAGCTTTTTTCTGGCTCCCAATGGTTGATGCTGTAGCTGTGGGCATTGATGTTGTTGGCGCTGTAACCACTATTAACGAGCACCAAAGCAAGCACCAAAGGAACAAGCCTATAGGCAATGGCGAACTTACGCGTTTGCACGCGTGGTTCGTGCAGCTGCATCCCAAGGGTCATCAAAAGCGCCGCCACAACAGTAGCCGCTACCCAATAGGCGTGGAGCTCAAACACATAGTTTTGCGCCACATTGATGCCTGTCGCGGTGGACAAAATGTCCAAAGGCACAAAAGGTGTGCCGCGGAAAATCATTACAAAGCGCGTAGCCACAGCAAAGGCATAGCACGCTAGGGTGCCACAAAAAATGGCCCAGCGGCAGCGGCCTGTGATGAATAAGAAAAGTAAATAAATAACAGCGTAGGCCACCACATTCATGAGTATAATGTCTGTGTCGCGCGTAAAGGCTGCCTTGCCGTTAAAAAGCTCCACCATGTAGTAGGCCACAAAAGGCGCTACCACAAAGGTGAGTGCACTCAGCACACTTTCTACAATTGGATGAAAACGCACCCGAAAGACAAAGCCCAAGCCCACAATGGCTGCACAAATCACGCAAAAGCCCGAGGCGTTCCAAAGGCCCAAAAGCTCTGCCGTGTATTTGTTGAAGCCTATTTTTGTGCACAAAACCGCTGTAATCATAGCCATCATGAGAACAATACCTAAGCACGCCACAGGAATAGGCGCCAAATACAAACGCGCAAAGCGGTCCTCTGCTAAAAGTTGATCTTTAAAAAACCGAAGATGGTCTTTATTTTTTACACGCAAATGAACTTTCATTTGGCCATTCCTTTCCTTTTTTTCGTTGTCCCAAAAAAGAGGGGTAGTCGGGAAATAGTGATTTTTAAAAACACGTATATGCAATAGAATAAGCCTTCTCCTTTTCACGAGGGAGAAGGTGGTTTTTTTACGTGTTTTTTGTAAAAAACTCGGATGAGGATGTGGTTTTGCGAACGGCACTGCTAATACGTCGTTCGCTATCGCTCACATTCCCTCATCCGTCACTGGGTCAAAAAGCGCGGCCCAGCGCCACCTTTCCCTCTTGGAAAAAGGGGGGGAAGGCTGTATCTATTCATTAGAAGGCTATATGTCTATTTTCCGACAGTCCCTTCAATGCTTATGAAGGTTTACTGCGTGGTGGTCGTGACTGTTTCTGCTGGCACTGCGTCTACGGTGTCCTCTTCAGTGACCACCTCTTCCTCTTCTTCCAATGGCGCAATCTTCATCGGCTGGCCATCTAGGGTGAAGAGTGTCCAGTTGCGGTTATTCGCATCAATAAGGTTGTTGTAGGTCACCTTGCTGTAATTGTCCATAAGGCCTGCATAAGGGCTTGTGTTATCGTGTAAATCGTAGGTCACGCCATCGCTGCCCTTGTAACCCACCGTGTCAATCACTGGCACGCTCTGATAAAGGGCTGCCAAGTATTTGTTGTAGGTGGTTTGCTCGAGCCCTGCTGTTTGCAAGAGAAGGGTGGACAGATAGTTGGCCGAAATATTTTCTACCGTTGCTTCATCAATGTCATAGTTGGCCCAAATCAGAAACGGCGTGTGATAACGCGTTTGCATTTCCTCTTGGGTCAACTGATCGAGGGGCTTACCGTAGAGCTCTTCGTAGAAGCTCGACTCAATAGAAGCCTGGTGGTCACCAAACATAACGATGATGGTTGGCTCGCTCACATTACTAAAGTAGGTAATGAGCTCTTGGAGTGCCGCATCAGACTGCTTCAAGAGTGAGAGATAACGCTGCGCCTTTGGATAATAGCCCATCATATTGGTGATGCGCACATCCTCGGTGAAGTTCAAATAAGCTCTGTCGTAACCACCATGGTTTTGCATGGTCACGTTAAACATGAAAAACGGCTTGGTGGTGTCGCGCGCCTCAAACATCTCCTCGACCTTTTTAAAATCGTAGGAGTCGCTCACAAAACGGCGCAGGAGTATATTTTCCCCTGGATAAAGCGCTTCCACCTTTTGAATGAACACATCCTCGTCGTTGGTTTCCTTGTATTCTGCAACCACCGCCGCGTCGATGATGTCCTCCATACCGATGAATGCTTCAAAGCCTAGGTTGTTGTACACCTCTGGACGGTTCCAGCCATCGGAAAAATATGGATGGAAGGCTGTCTTTGAATAGCCTTGACCGCTTAGGGTAGACACCAAGGATGGCTGGGCACTCTTTAGGTAGGATTCATACACACTGCTGCCCATTGGTAAGGTGCTGATGGAGTTCCCTGTGAGAAATTCATATTCGCTGTTGCTGGTGCCGGCACCAAAAACAGGCACAGACACTGTTCCCTTGATGGTATTTTCGGTAAGGCTATGGTAAAACGGCAAATAATCCTCCGTTGTTTCGAGATTGCCCAAGCTAGCAGGGTCTGAGAAGGTTTCGTTCATAATGGCAATGATGTTTGGCTTTTGGCCACTTGGCACGTAAGTGTCCTCGCCTGTGAGAATGTTGGTGCTAGCCTCGTTGGTAGGATCTGGATCCACGCCGGCAATCACCTCGTTCATGAGTTTTTCAATATCGTCCTTGTTGTAGCCCTCTGGAGCAGACACGTGGAGATACTTGGTGTTAAGGCAGAAGTTGTACCAGCTCCCACTTTTGTGGTAGCCGCGGCTTTGGTCCCAAAAGTCTGGCTTAAAGCCATGGTCGGCCAAAAGGTCGGTGCCATACACGGTGGAGGCAATAATCAGCACATAGGCCAAGGCCGTTGCCTTCACAGCCCAACGCTTACGTCCGAGCTGCGCCTTGAGGTTGACCATTTGGCGATTTAAAAGCATGATTGCCATAAACATGAGGCACGCCATAATGACCTGCCAAGAAAGTCTAAAATCGTAGCCAGCCGCCACATTGAGACCCGTTCTAATGGAGAAAATATCCATCGGTACAAGCGGGGTGCCGCGGAAAAGGTCCACAAAATAATTGGCCGTACCGAAAATAATGAGCACCACGTTCACAATGCCAACGGTCATACGGAAACGGCCACAGACAAAGAAGACCGCCACATAAAGCATGAGGTAGGCAATGTAGTTGAGGCCGAAGGTGGTTGGCGAGAAAATATAGATAAAGTTGCCATTGAAACATTCCACCATTTGCATGGATGCCACCGGCATAAGGAAAAATAAGGCCGTATAAAAGAAGGTGTGGTACTTAGGCGTTACAATCACGCGGAAAACCATCAATAGCCCAATTGCCACAGCCAAGGCATAGGCGCTCGCCATCACCTGCCAGCCCCAAAAATCGGTGGCTGGATTGAGGAAGACATTCCATTCCAAGGTAATGAAGGCACTCAAAAAAAGGACTACAAGCACCGCTGCTACAACGTTTTTTTTGCCAGCACGCTGAAAAGATACAGCGGCCACAAAATCATTTACTATGCGAACATAAGCAATCAGCATCTGCTTGATTTTGTCAATCATTTTCACCCGTTCCTTTCGATAAAATAAAACACTCACGCTCAAAAATGAGCGCAAAATACAAGGGGTCGCATTCCTTCAATAGTTTACCCTGTGTAACCCTCCTATGCAAGTAGCGAAGCGTCATTTTTACTTATTAAAAATATTTCTTTTACACAATCTTTACCTCGCGTACGAGAGTCCTCGCGCACAGATGGAAACATTACCACCAAAAGCTTAAAATAAACTAAAAAACGCTCACAGCGATTTTAAAAATACGTATCTGCAACAGAAGAAGGGGACGAACAGGAAACAGTAAATACGTCTGCAAATAAATAAAGCCTTCTCCTCTTCCTTGGTGGGGAGAAGGGAAGGCTATTCTTTTATATAAGCACATTTTTGAAAATTGCTATTTCCCGACTGCCCCTAGTTTATGGTATAAAAGAGGGCGCATCTTACATCCCTCGCGCTCAAAACGACGGGTGTTTTTGACCAGCCATCGGCGGCTCTGAAGCCTTCCTTGCTTTGGGCGTAGAGAAGCAAGTGGTGGTTGTGGTACTTGGGGTGAAAATGCACCGCGAGGTAAATGATTTTTCCCTCGTCTAGAGCTTTTGCGAGAGCGCGTGATCTTGCCACGCCGCCAAAGCGCACCTTATGGCTGGAAAGGCCGTATTTTTTCAGGGTAAGCCTGAGATAAAGGCCGGCCAAAAAATCGCTGGTGCCGCCGAGGCGTTTTGTTTTTTTAAGGCTCACATAAAAGCCACGGCGTTTGCCCAAGGCGACCACCTCGCGAAAAATATCCTCAGCATTTCCCCTAGCGCCTAGGCTTAGGAGCACATTGGTGATGGCTGTGGGCCCACAGTGCTTGTACACCGTGCACACCTTAGAAAATTCGCCTGTTGTATAGTAACTTTCTTTATTCACCGAAAACGGCTTCATAGTCTTTTTTGAACTTTTCGATGCCGGCTGTGGTGAGTGGATGATTGACCATCTGTTCAATGACCTTGTATGGCACGGTGGCAATATCGGCACCAGCGAGGGCGCATTCGGTGACGTGCATTGGATGGCGCACACTGGCTGCGATGATTTCTGTTTCAATGCCGTAGATGTCAAAAATCTCAGCGATTTCGCGCACAAGGTCGGTGCCACGGGTGGAAATATCGTCCAAACGGCCGAGGAATGGAGATACAAAGCTTGCGCCAGCGCGTGCTGCCAAAAGGGCTTGGTTGGCGGTGAAAATAAGGGTCACGTTGGTCTTGATGCCTTCCGTGTGGAGCACCTTCACAGCCTTGAGGCCTTCTACGGTCATAGGAATTTTAACGACCATATTTGGATGGATGGCTGCAATGGCGCGGCCTTCTTCAATCATGCCTTGGGCGTCGGTGGTGGTGGCCTTGACTTCGCCAGAAATTGGGCCATCTACAATGGCGGCGATTTCTGCAATCACTTCTTCAAACACGCGGCCTTCCTTGGCAATAAGGGATGGGTTGGTGGTCACGCCACAAATCACACCCATGTCGTTGGCCTTTTGAATGTCTTCTACGTGGGCAGTATCAATAAAAAATTTCATGGTAAAATCTCCTCTTCGTTGTTTTTCTTCATTTTGGCACAAAGTGTATAATTATTCAAGAAAAATCGCTTGTTTTTGCCCAAGGTTTTGCGGCGCTGTTGCAAGAGCACACTAAGCATATAGAGCACCACCGAGGCCCACACAAAGGCGAACATAACTGCATATATATGCGTAAATGTCTCGCCAAAAATAAAGATGCCGCAAAGAAGCTGTAAGGTCGGGTTGATGTACATCAAAATCCCCGCCAAAGAATAATCCGTTGTGCGAATGCCGCGGGCGTAAATCACCAAAGGAGCTCCTGTAATGACACCCGTTGTAGGAAGGAGAAGCCACTGCAGCGCGCCCATGCTCTGGCCTGCTTGGGCCGTGTGACCACTCGCCAAAAGTCCTCCGGCCAAAAGAAGGGCCGGCAGGAACATCCATAAACATTCCATCGCTAGGCTCGTGACGCCGTCAAGGGCCACCATTTTTTTGATGGCACCATAAAAAGCAAAGCTCGCGCCAATAATAAGGGCCAGCCACGGCACCACGCCATAGCTCAAGATGGCATAGCCTACGCCAGCGCAGGCCAAGACCACCGAAAGCTTTTGCAAGGCCGTGAGGCGTTCCTTAAAGAAAAAGGCACCTAAAAGAATCGTCATAATAGGGTTCAAGTAATAAGCCAGGGAGGCCTCAATCACGTGGCCTGTATTG
This sequence comes from uncultured Peptococcaceae bacterium, assembly GCA_934229395.1. Taxonomy (GTDB): domain Bacteria; phylum Bacillota; class Peptococcia; order Peptococcales; family Peptococcaceae; genus UMGS1590. The sequence goes on from CAKQDL010000025.1 coordinate 11,215, forward strand.
ACCGCCACAATGTAGCTCCCCCAGTTGATGACAAGAAGCACCCCACTTGTCCCAAGCACGAGGAAGCTGCGCCTGTCCTTTATGGCCGCGCGCAGGGCCCCCATATTTTTGCCCACGCCAAGGAGCACCAAAGCGAAGGCCAGCGACCACACCACGCGGTTGGCCAATATAAAATACGGATCCACCATCACCAAAAGCTTCCAATATATAGGCAAAATACCAAACAAAACATAGCACGCCAGCACCAAAAGCGGTCCCTTGTTCTTCATCCAATCCCTCCTTTTTGTATTAGTGTAGCACACTTTAGCAGACGCGCACATAAAGCCCGTTTATGGCTCTTTTATAGCGACATGCCACCATTTATGATACACTGTTAGAAAGATAAAAAGGGAGCGATTGCCATGGCCAACGACAAAATACAGCTATTTGAAGATAAAGCTATCCGTACAGCATGGGACAGCGAACATGAGGAATGGTATTTTTCCATTGTTGATGTTGTTCGCGTACTAACAGATAGCAGCGACGCTACTGCTTATTGGAGAAAATTAAAACAGCGCTTAAAAGAGGAAGGCAATGAAACCGTGACAAATTGTCACAGTTTGAAATGGACAGGCACGTCCACCGAAGAACATAAACATCTCAAAGGTCTTACTAAGGAAAACCTTCGTGACAACATGAGCAATTTAGAGCTCATCCTAACAATGCTCGCAGAAGAAACCACAACACAAATTTCCAAAGCAACCGAACCATCAACTCTACAGGAAAACAAACAGGTCGTACACGCTAGAGGCGATGTTGCTAAGAACGCACGTGAAGATATTGGAAGAAAGACTGGGCAACCCGTCATTACAAGAAAAAACGCCAAAGAATTAAATCAAATTGTTACGCATATTATTGAATCTGTTGGTGACAACGAAAAGGATGGAATGCTATGAACAAACGAAAATCGACCTCTGCCTTTACCCTTGTGGAACTTCTTGTTGTTTTGGCCATCATTGCCATTCTTTTGGTGCTTGTGGTGCCGCGTGTGAGTGGGTACTTGGAGGATGCGCGGCAAACGGCGGTGCAAAACGACGCTCAGGCTGTGCTTGAGGCCGCCAAGCTCTATGTGGTAGATGCCCAGCGTGCGGGGCGAGAGCCTGTAGCCGCCATTTCTAGTGAGGACGAAAACAACCCCCTCGCCTCCTATCTCGACAACGTCAAGGAAGACGACACCTACAGCCTCGCCATTGCTTATAACGCCACTACCCACGACTACACCATCACCGGGAGCTTTGCGCGGGCGCCCTACACCGTCGCCCTGCCATCCTTAGCAGTCACAAGGAACGAGAGCTGACGCCCTCGCTTTAGCTATCAAAATAAATGATAGCACATTAACAATAAGAAAAGCTTGAAACTCTATAAAACATGTTGTATTCTATTTATGGCGAACAAGTTGTACATCTGTCACCTTAACTCATCTACTACTACGGCAGTTGTTACATGGTTTCTGCATAGGAAGACCCTCTCGAAGGGTCTTTTTTTGTGCCCATTTTTAAGGGCCGCCAGCCCTCCCTCTTCACCTGGCGTTTGCTTTCTTTTCTCGAGCAATTTGTTTTATGTTATCAACGATTCTGATATTACATATATTTTTACCATTCATCCTTGCTATAAATTTTTTCCTTCTCGTCAGCCGTCGTCTGTGGCGGTCAAAAATTTCTGGCGCCAGTGAAAATTTTTTCATTTCACAGCTCCAAGGTACGCTTCGGGTCCGCTCCTTATGATAGGATGTACCAGATCGCGTATTGGCTATAAATGAAAAGGCGTGTTGATTGTGAAAAAATAGAACCTGCGCGGCCTGCTTTTGGCATTACTCTTGGTGCTCGCAGCCTTGCCATTTGGTGCCACGAGATTATCCGCTCGCCATTAGCGCCAACACGCCAGCAGACAAAACATTTGCAGGCTGGGTGGCCACAGGCATTACCCTCTCCGATGACCAAAAGATGAAGGGCGTGAGCGACACCCTCCTTGCCCCAAGTCAAGCCACCCGCGCCCAAGTAGCTGCCATCACGACCCGCCTCTCTGGCTTATTGGTCAGTAAGTAGTGGTTAGTGACTAGCATAATAAAAACACCTCGCGCATTTTCGCGCAAGGTGTCAGACTGTCGATAAACCTAAAATGTGTATGCAAATAGAAAGTTTTCTAGATTCCGCTTAGTCTTCCCCACACGGGTGGAAGGCTTCTTCTATTGCATATACGTTTTTTTAATCGCTATTTCCCTGCTGTCCCTTTTCTTATTCCTAGAATTTGCCGCTGCTGCCGGAGAAGCCGTCGCTGTCTACGGTGGTGCCGCCGCCATCGTCGTCATCATCTGGATGTGGTTCAACCACGACGGTGCTGTAGAGGTAATCATCGACACGGTTGTTGATGTGGATGCCTTCACCGGCCACATAATTGTCGGCGTGGTCGTTTTCGCGCGCAGTGTTCATGCCAGCATACATCACAAGCACGCTAATGAGGGCAATAATTGGCGCGCCGATGAAGGCAATACCTAGGCAAACGCGGCCTGCAATTTCCGAAGCTGACGGTGCGTCATAGGCTTGGCCTTCTACGTAATACTTGTAGCAATAGTCATTGGCTGTTTCTAGGTAGTTCTTAAAACCGCCCATCCAGTCGTCGTCGCCAAAGTAATCGAGGAATCCTTCGCTCATGTGCTCGTTGCCGTAGTCGGTGAGAACGGTGTTGCCTTCACCATAGGCGATGAGGGCATAATCGCGCGCTTCCATAGAAAGCATGAGCATGATGCCGCTTTTTTCACTGCCGGCGCCGAAGTCGTTTTCTTTGTAGATGCCCTTGGCGTATTCATAGGCGTCTGTGGCGCCATTCATGCTTGGCACGGTAACAATATACACAGCCAGGCCGTAGTCCTTTAGGATTTTTTGGGCCTCGGTTTCTAGCCAGGCGGCGTCCTCTGTATCCAGAATGGAGGCTGTATCATACACAAGGGTATCGGTGCCAGCTGCCGCAAACGCGGGCAGGGCAGACACGAGGAGCATCATGGCAAACAGAATAACGCTTAAATATTTTTTCATCTTTTTCATGATGTCCCCTCCTTACATGAGCATGGTGCCGATGATGCCAAAGACGGCGAAGATGGCGCCAGATATACCAAAGAAGTGACCGGCCACGCGGCCCTTCGACACTGGCAAATCGCCAACCATGCGTCCTGTTTGGCCGTTCATGGCAAACATATAGGTTTTGTCTTTCCAGCGGGTGGTGAGCATCCATACCGGAAGAAGGGCATACTTGGCGCTCTTTTCCTTGAGCTCAATGTTGGAACGAGTGACCTCAAAGGTTTCGTAGTTCATGGTGGCTGTTATGCTATGCTCGGCAGAGGTGTTCATGCGCTCGCTCACGCGCTCGGTGCTGTCTTCTGCGGTGACGTCGTATTTTTCGGCCAAATAGCCTGGAAGATAGGCCATGGTGAAAGGCTCGAGGCCCTCGTAATCGAAGGGCTCAATGGCATCCATGTAGCGGTCTTCCATTTTGGTGGAGCCATCGACTGGGATTTTGTTAAATTCCAGCTCTCCGCCGCGCTCTACGCGGTAATGGCGGGTGGTGATGGTGTCTGCATCGTCGCCAATAACCACATCGGACTCTGTGGCATCAAAAACGAAGTCGGCCTGAATCTTGGCATCGAAGAGCCAAAACGGCACGTACACGCCCTTGACCTCTTCTATGTGGTTTTCCTTGCTGAAGACCTTTGGCAAGAGGCGTTTGCCCTTGTAAAGCTCTTCGAGTGCTTGAATGGCGTCTTTCTTGGTCTTTTTAAACGGAATAATCACGTCTGGTTTGAGCGTGCCGGAAAGACGGCCATTTAAAACGGTTGGGTTGCCGCAATACACGCAGGTGGTGGCGATGGTGTCATCGTCGCAAATGACCTCTGCACCGCAAGATGGACAGGTGTACAGATTGAGGCTTTCTTCCTCACCGCCCTCCCATTCATTGCCGGGTGTTTCCGTGCCCCAGTCTACATCCTTGGTTTTTTCGCCAGAGGCTAGGGCCTGTTCGTCGGCATAGAGCTTTTCTAAGACGGTTTTTTCGTAGCTCGAGCCGCAATACTCGCAGACAACCTTTCCCTCTTCTGCCGAAAAGTTCAGCGGCGCGCCACAATTGGGACACTTAATGCTTGTTACTTCTGCCATTGTTTCTCCCCCTTTCAGTGAGAGCCTAAAAAATCTGCATTATTTTTGAATATCTGCTTCGTTGAATGGATCACCGCATTCAGGACAGAATTTTGGTGGATGGGTTGGGTCTTCTGGCACAAAGCCGCACTTGTCGCAAGCATACTTGGCTGGCGCTGGCTTTGGTTGGCCGCATTCGGAGCAGAATTTGCCACTGTTCACTGCACCGCAGGCACAGGTCCAGCTGGCTTGTTGCGCCTGAGCGGCTGGGTTTGGTGTGCCACAGTTGATGCAGAACTTACCAGTGTTGCCTTCTTGGCCACAGCTAGGGCATTGCCAACCGGCTGGCGCCTGAGCTTGGGCTTGAGCCTGAGCTGTTTGCGCTTGCTGCTCCTGGGCCATGCCAAAGAGATTGGTGGTGGCGCCGGCTGCTGCGTTTGAGGCCATGTTCATGCCCATAAAGGCACCCATGGCGCCCATGCCACCTTCGTTTTTGGCAGCATCTTGCATGGCTTGGGCTTGCGCACCGGCAAGGTGAGCGGCGGCCATGGCTGGGTTGCGAAGGGCAGCGTTGCGTTGGATTTCCTTAATCATCGCTGCGTCTTCTTCAGAAGCGGCAACGGAGCTCACACCGAAGGAAATCACAGAAAGACCGCGCAAATTGGTCCATTTTTCGCTGAGCTCATCGTTTAACGCTGCTGCAATTTCTGTAGTGTGGGCCGGCAGCGCGCTATAGCGAATGCCTTGGGCAGAAATTTTTGCAAAGGCTGGTTGGAGAGCGGTAAGAAGCTCTGTTTTGAGCTGCCCGTCGATGCTGTCGCGGGTATAGGTGCCTTCTACGTTACCAACAACGTTAGCGTAGAAAAGAAGCGGGTCGACAATTTTGTAGGAATATTCGCCAAAGCACTTGATGGCAATATCCATATCGAGGCCGATGTTGTTATCGACCACGCGGAATGGCACTGGGGTGGCTGTGCCATATTTGTTGCCAATGATTTCCTTGGTGTTGATATAATACACACGTTGGTCGTGGGCTGTTTCGCCACCAAATGTGAAACGCTTGCCCACAAGCTTAAAGCTATCTACGACGCTCTTTTTGAGGTCGCCAGAAAAAAGACTCGGTTCTGTGGATGCATCGTATTTAAATTCGCCAGGCTCGGCGCAGAATTCTACCACCTTCCCTTGGTCGGTGATAATCATGCATTGGCCTTCTTGAACGACAATCACAGAGCCAGAGGTAATGATGTTGTCGCTACCTTTGCGGTTTACGCCGCGCTTGCCTTGATTTTGTTCGCCTTTGGCCACCAGAACATCGGCATCCATGGATTCACAAACAAAATAATCCTTCCATGTATCGGCCAAAACGCCGCCAATGGATCCAATACCAGCGCCTAGGGCGCCGCCAATTCGTTCAAGTCCCATAATGTAACCTCCTAAGTTATCGTTGATTCAACTATACGCTTCTCTGTCTATACGGTCATCCTCCCAAAGGATGACGCGCTTACGCTTCTACGCGCACAAAATTGCCGTCCATATAGCGGGTATAGGCATCCACCTGGTCTAGCGTTACTTCGCGGTAGTGAGAGTCAAAGTCGCGGAAGAGGCGAGGATTGACTTCTCTATAATTGAGACGCGCTGCTGTGCGCAAACGGCAATAGCTGAGCATCACCGGTTGGCGCACATAAAAGGCGTCGATTTCGCCTTCTGTTGGATCGTGAAAGGCTGGGTGCACCATTTCTTGGCCGTTTTCGTCAAGTATGATAAAGCGTGGCACCTTTTCGTACTCAGAGCCAAAGTAGCTCACAATTTCTGGTTCGGTTCTTTTGTTTTCCATACAATCCTCCTATTCATCACGCGTATCGCGTCTGCTTAATACAATAATACCGCTAAAAATGAGGCCAATGCCAAGGGCCGCTGTGAGGGTGAGTGGCTCATGAAAAATCAAAATCCCCACCACTGTCGCCGTCATTGGCTCAATAAAGGCCAGCACACTCGCCTTTGAGGGTGCTAGGACCGAAAGGCCCTTGGTGTAAAACACATAAGGAAGTGCCGTTGATACAATCCCCAGGCCCAAAATGCCTAAGATGAGCTTTGGCTGCACCATTGGCATGACTGGCGCATCAATAAGGATGATGGCCCCTAGGCTCAAGGCCGAAATAAGGAGCGAATAAAAGGTCACCGTCATCGGCCCATAATGCTCCAGCGCCACGCGCCCAAAAATAGAATAAAGGGCATAGGTGAAACCACTGGCAATCCCTGTAGCGATGGCTAAAGGCGCAATGGCGCCCACACTACCGCCGCCAATGAGGCCTGTGGCAAAAAGACAGCCAGTGAAGGCCAAGAGCAGCGCCACCACCTTTTGGCGGGTGATGCGTTCCTTAAAAATCAGCTTCGAGAGAATGATGACAAAAAACGGCGCCGTGTAAAGAAGCACTGCCGCCACCGAGAGGGTAGTCAGGCCCTGGGTCATAAAGTAGAGCACGTTAAAAAGACCAATAGAGATAAAACCCGTCCCTACAAACATCCACACATCCTTCACGCGAATGCGGAAAATGCTCCTGTCCGTAATACTAAACAACACGGCCAAGGACACCGTTGCAACAGCACTTCTAGAAAAAGCCACCGCCAAGGTTGGCATGCCAAAGGCCGAAAGATAGCGCGTAAAAATGCCAATACAGCCCCAGCTCACCCCAGCAATCAACACATGGGCAACTGCTCTTTGCTCCTTTGTCATTGCTCAGTATCCTCCTTTGTTTTCTCCTTTTTTTAATTTTACCTTGTTTGAAATGAAATTACACGGCTTTTTTGCGCATTTTTTAAAATTTTTCATCATTTCCTTGCGCGCCTTCACAGTATCCATCCACGGCGCTTTGTGCTATAGTAAGAAAAAACCCTTTAGGAGGCATTATGCATCAGTTTTTCTTAAATGAACCCCTCGCGCCTGAGGCCCTAAGCCAGCCTCTCGTGCTCACAAAAAAAGACTACCAGCATCTCTTTGTGCTCCGTCTGCGCGTTGGTGAAGCCTTTGTGATGGCCGATGGCTGCGGCACAGAGCACATCTGCGAGGTGCGCGATGTGAACAAAAACGCCATTACGGCGCGAGTCACTGAAACGCGCCCATCGGAACGTGAGCTCCCGACCAAGCTTGTGCTCCTGCAAGGTCTGCCAAAGCGCGACAAGCTCGAGCTCATCATCCAAAAGGCCACCGAGCTCGGCGCCAGCCAAATCACGCCTGTGATGATGAAGCGCACCAATGTGAAACTCGACGAAAAAAAAGCCGACCGCAAGGCCGACCGTCTTCATGAAATTGCCAAAAGCGCCGCCAGCCAATCCAAGCGTGGCATCATCCCAAGAGTTGACGCCGTTACACCTTTTAAGGAGGCCTTAGAACAGGTCGCAGACGCCGACATCAAACTCCTTTGCTACGAGGACGAAGAAAGCCGCGGCACCCTCTCCGCCCTTTTGCCACAGCTTGCAAGCGCAAAAAAAATCGCCCTCCTCGTTGGCCCCGAAGGGGGCATCGACGAAAGCGAATGGCAGCTGGCCAAAGAAGCCGGCTTTAAAAGTGTGTCCCTAGGCAGCCGCATCCTGCGCACAGAAACAGCCGGCTTCACCCTGCTGTCCTACCTCATGCTCCATTTGGAAAATGCGTAGAAGGGGCAGGCGGGAAATAGCGATTTTTAAAAACACGTAAATGCAATAGAAGAAGCCTTCTCCCCTTTAAAAGAGGAGAAGGCTTCTTCTATTGAAGGCTGTACATCTATTTTAGAGTACCTTTGCCAAGAAGTCTTTGGTACGTGGTTCTTTTGGGTTGGAGAAGATTTCTTCTGGGGTGCCTTGCTCCATGATGTAGCCTTGGTCCATGAAGAAGACGCGGTCGCTGACTTCACGCGCGAAGCCCATTTCGTGGGTAACGATGAGCATGGTCATGCCGGTTTCGGTGAGCTGACGAATAACGCCAAGTACTTCGCCAACCATTTCTGGGTCGAGGGCGGAGGTTGGTTCGTCAAAGAGCATGATGTCTGGGCTCATAGCGAGGGCGCGGGCAATGGCCACACGTTGCTGTTGGCCACCACTGAGGGCGCTTGGGTAGCTGTCGGCCTTGTCTAATAGGCCGACGCGCTTGAGCAATTCCTTGGCGGTCTTTTCTGCCGTTTCCTTGGCTTCGCCCTTCACGTTGATTGGTGCAAGGGTGATGTTTTCCAAAACGGTCTTGTGTGGGAAAAGGTTGAAGCGTTGGAACACCATGCCGAGGTTTTCGCGCATTTTGTTGATGTCGTGCTTTGGATCGGTGATTTCTTCGCCGTCAATATAGATGTGGCCGCCAGTTGGTTCTTCGAGCAAGTTGATGCAGCGAAGGAAGGTACTTTTACCAGAGCCAGATGGGCCAATGATGGATACGATTTCGCCATCCTTGATGGTTTCGGTGATGCCCTTTAAAACTTCTAGGTCACCAAAGGATTTTCTGAGATCCTTAATTTCAATCATTTTTTTGCCTCCTAAGAGTTAGGTATCGTGGGTTTACTTGCCTTTTGCCAATTTACGTTCATAACGGTTGATGAGACGTGTGAGGCTGAAGGTGAGGATAAAGTAAATGAGGGCCACTGCCAAGAAGGTTGGGAATGGCTGGAAGGTCACGGAGTTGTAAATCATACCGCGCTTCATAATTTCTGAAAGGCCAATGGCTGCCAAAAGGGAGGTGTCCTTTAGGAGCATAACAAACTCGTTGCCGAGTGGTGGAATAACCATCTTGAAGGCCTGTGGCAAGATGACCATTTGCATGGCTTGCTTGTGGGTCATCCCCAAGGAACGCGCTGCTTCTACTTGACCCTTGTCGACGCCTTGAATGCCGGCGCGGAAAATTTCTGCTACATAGGCGCCAGAGTTTAAGGCGAGTACAACGATACCTGTGACGAGCACTGGAAAATTGAAACGACCGCCGATGATGGTTGCAATAATGCTTGCTACACCATAGTGGAAGAGGAAGATTTGCACATAGAGTGGTGTGCCACGAAAGACTTCAATGTATGCGTTGGCAATAGCGCTCAAAACGCGGTTTTTGCCCATTTTTAAGAGGGCCATAACAAGCCCAATAAGAATACCAATGCCAACTGCGGCAATGGTGAGGCACAGCGTGTATGCAGCACCCGGTAATAGCTTTGGAATGACGTCTAAAAAGACTTCAATAAATGTGCCCATTCCGAAATGTCTCCTTTGCTCGTAAAATCAAAATAATGAGATGCAGCCATGCTACATCTCATTATAGGCTTTAAATTACTCAGCTGCCATTTTTGCTACAGCTTCTTTTGCGCTACCATCGGTGATGGATTCTGGAACGTCGAGTTCATACTTTTTGCAGAGCTCTTCAAACTTACCGTTTTCGATGAGGTTTGCAAGACCCTTGTTGAGCTTTTCTTGAAGCTCAGTGTTGTCTTTTTTTACTGCAAGACCATAGTAGTCAGCAACGTATGGTTCGCCAACAAGCTTCACCTTGTCGCCTTGCTTTGCCATGAAGGCTTGAGCAACTGGGATGTCGATGATGATGGCATCAATACCACCGTTGAGAAGCTCTTGGATGCAGGTGTTGTAGTTGTCCAAAATCTTTGCATCCGCGATGGTGCCGTCGTCCTTCATAGCGTTTACTTCGTCAGCACCGGTGGTACCAATTTGAGCACCCAAGGCTTTGCCAGCGAGGTCTTCCTTAGAAGCGATGTCGCTGTCTGCTGCTACCATAATACCAAGGCTGGCATCCATGTATGGGTCAGCGAAAGCGACGCTCTTGAGGCGTTCTGGGGTGATGGACATACCACTTGCTACAACGTCGATGTTGCCGGTGGTGATTGCGCCAACGAGGGCGTCAAATTCGAGGGACTTAAATTCTACGTCAAAGCCTTGGTCTTCGCCGATGGCGGCCATAAGGTCAAGGTCGAAGCCGGTCATGTTGCCGCTTTCGTCTTGGTATTCAAATGGTTCGAAGGTTGGGTTGGTACCAACGATAACAACATCACCTTTCTTTTCTGCTGCTGCGCTGCCTTCGCTTGCTGTGTCGCCAGAACCGCCGCAGCCTGCCAATACGGTGAGGGACATGGTTGCAGCAAGAATCATTGCTGTAAGCTTTTTGAGTTTCATACCTCTATCTCCTTTTTATAAAAAAATATCGTTAAAAATCATTTTCTATTATAAGGATTAATGAATAAATTTTCAATAGCGCAAGGCAATTTCTCGCGCATTTATCTATAAAATAAGCTGTTAGATGTCTATTTTAGTGCATAAACCACTGCATAGCGTGCATAAACGGCTTCCTTACTGGATGGCGCTTGTGAGAGTGAGGGCGCAAATGCTCTCTGCCCCTGCCTGGTGGAGGGTGCGGGCACACGAGAGGAGGGTGGCGCCGGTGGTGAGCACGTCATCAATGAGCATGATGCGCTGGCCCTCTACAAAGGCCGTGCGTTTTGGATGTACGCCAAAGGCGCCCTCCACATTGGCGGCGCGCTGGGTTTTGGGCAGGCCAATTTGGTGCTTGGTGTTTTTGTGGCGCAGGAGCACACCGTCCTTAACGTCTATTCCCCACACCTCGCCGGCCACCTTGGCCAAAAGCAGGCTTTGGTTGTAGCCGCGCTCACGCGCTCTCGCTTTGTGCAAGGGCACGGGCATGATGTAATCGACCGCTGGCGGCTCCAGGCGCTCAAAAAGCGCACGAAAGCCCGCAGCGCGCCAAGGCTCTGCGTGGAACTTTAAGGCCACCAGCGCGTCGCGCACCTCGTCGGTATAAGGTAGGAGCGCCCTGTTGCCCAAAAAATACTTGGGCCAATCGCGGCACACGTCGCACACTGGCGCGCGCACGCCAAAGGAACCACAGTGCTTGCACTGGCCTTCCTTTTTGGAAAAATCATCCCATCTATCTAGGCAGGCCTCGCAAAGGCCCAAGGTATCCATCGGCGCATGACACAACACGCACATGGAGGGGTTGGGCAAGAAAAAATCGAGTAATTTTTTATGCATGACGCCACTTCCTTTCTTGGCTATATTTTAGCACGATGGACGCGAATCTGTCAGTGGCCGTCTTGCATGAAAATACATTTGGTCGTATAATAAAGACATTCTTATGAACCCAAGGAGGAAGATAAATGCCTACATTAGCAGAGAAAATTATTGCCGCCCATCTTACCGATGGTGAAATGGTCGCTGGCAACGAAATTGGTATTCGCATTGACCAAACCCTTACCCAAGACTCCACCGGCACCATGGCCTATCTTGAATTGGAAGCCATGGGCATTGACCGCGTAAAAACTGAACGCTCTGTTGCGTACATCGACCATAATATGCTTCAAAGTGGCCCAGAAAACTTCGACGACCACCTCTTCATCCAAAGTGCTGCCGAAAACTTTGGTATCACCTACTCCCGTCCTGGTAACGGCATTTGCCACCAGGTACACCTCGAAAACTTCGGCATCCCAGGCAAAACCCTCATCGGTTCTGACTCCCACACCCCAACTGGCGGTGGCCTTGGTATGCTCGCCATTGGCGCTGGTGGTGCTGACGTTGCCGCTGCCATGGCTGGCCGCAGCTACTACATTGTAATGCCAGAAGTGATTGAAGTGCGCCTCACTGGTAAGCTCCGCACTGGCGTTAGCGCCAAGGACATCATCCTCTATGTGCTCCAACAAGAAACCGTAAAGGGCGGCGTGAACAAGGTGTACGAATACACTGGCGACGGCGTGGCTACCCTTAGCGTGCCTGAACGTGCCACCATCACCAACATGGGCGCTGAGCTTGGTGCTACCTGCTCCATCTTCCCAAGCGACGTGCGCACCAAGGCTTATATGGATTCTATGAACCGTGGCGATCAATGGGTAGAGCTTGCAGCTGATGCAGATGCTACCTATTCTAAGACCCTCGTTGTGGATCTTGACACCTTAGAACCAATGACCGCTTGCCCACACAGTCCAGATAAGGTTGTGACCGTGGCCAGCCTCGAAGGCATGAAGGTCAACCAAATTGCCATTGGTAGCTGCACCAACTCCTCCTACCTCGACCTCGCACGCTGCGCTGCTGTGCTCAAGGGCCACAAGGTAGCAGAAAACGTGAGCCTTGTTATTTCCCCAGGCTCCCGCACCATCCTCAAGCAAATGGCCACCGACGGCATTCTCACCGTCTTCCTCGAAGCTGGCGCTCGTATTTTGGAATGTGGCTGCGGTCCTTGCATTGGCATGGGTCAAGCACCAAACACCAACGGCGTTTCTCTCCGTACCTTCAACCGCAACTTCTATGGCCGCAGTGGTACCACCAGCGCCGACGTTTATCTCGTTAGCCCAGAAACCGCTGCCATCAGTGCCATCAACGGCGTGCTCACCAACCCAGCCGGCGATGCCCACTTTGACAATGTATCTGTGCCTGAACACTACAGCGTGGACGACCACCTCTTCATCTTCCCTAGCGAAGACAAGATTGGCCACACCCCACTTGTAAAGGGTCCAAACATCAAGCACGTGCCACTTGGCGAAGCTGTACCAGAAGCCTTCACCGGTAAGGTTGCTGCTTATCTTGAAGACAACATCACCACCGACCACATCATGCCAAGTAACGCCAAGCTGCTTCCATACCGTTCCAACATCCCTCACCTTGCAAACTTCTGCCTCACCCCATCTGATGCAGAATTCCCAGCTCGCTGTCAAGCCATGACCGATGCAGCCCCTGTGATTGTAGCTGGCGACAACTACGGCCAAGGCTCTAGCCGCGAACACGCAGCATTGGCACCTCTTTACCTCGGTGTAAAAGCTGTTATTGCTAAGAGCTTTGCACGTATCCACAAGGCCAACCTCGTAAACAACGCCATTTTGCCACTCACCTTCAAAAACCCAGCCGATTATGACGATTTTTCCATTGGTGATGTTTTGAGATTCACCGACCTTGTAAACGGTGTGAAGGCCCGCGAAGTGAGCGTCCTCAACGAAACCACTGGCAAGACCTACGCCCTCGAGCTCGAGCTCGGCGAACGCCAAGAAAACCTCCTCCTAGAAGGTGGCCTCTTGACCAGCATCAAAAACGAAAAATAAACCTATTGCCAATGGTTTTGCCCCCCGCCTTCTCTCCTAGGAGAGAAGGTTTTTTTATGAAAAAAGCCACCCCAAAGGATGGCAACTGTTTAAAAAAGCTTCACCAGGCTTCCGCCGGCAAAAACGGCGGCTAGGCCTAGGGTCATGCTTGCTATCATATAGAAGAAAGCTGTGGCCATGTGGCCTTGGCTCAATAGCGTGAGGGCTTCGCTAGAAAAGGTCGAAAAGGTGGTAAAGCCACCGCAAAGGCCCACCTGCAGCATGAGGACGACCTCGCGCGGCACGGCTGGAAAGCTTGCACCTGTTTGCGCCACCACGCCGAGCACAAAGGCGCCCACAATATTAATCACAAAGGTTTTAACAGGAAAGCCCGAGGCCGTTTCAATACTCAGTGTGCCAATCAAATACCTCAGCACACTCCCCACAAAGCCACCTATACCCACACAAAGACAAGAAAGCATTCTATCCCTCTTTTCGTTTTTTTCTCATCATACGCGCAATGCTCTGCCAGCGCAAGGTGCAATTGTAACCACTTCTTTCTTGTCAGTCTCTCAAAAAACAGGTATCATAAAGTATACTGAAAGGAGCCTTGCCCATGAAAAACCTACGCCGTTTGCTGGCACTTCTTCTAATAGCCACCACCATGAGCCTCTGCCTCGGCGGATGTGCGAGCGTTGAAACAGCCAAAACGACTGTCATAGATTCCACAAAAATCACCTTCGATACCCTCTTGGGCAAGGTCTTTGCCGCCAAGGAGAAGATGGAGGAAGAAAAAACCCTAGAACCCATGCCTACCGTGGCGTTCATGCCCCTAGATTCTCGTCCTTGCAACACCCAATACCCAACCCTCCTGCTCAAAGCTGCCGGCGCCACCCTACTCACGCCGCCCGCCTCTAGCCTCGATAGCCTGTCAAAAAGTGCCGATACCAATGCCCTTTGGACCTGGCTATGGGAGGAAGGGCTCAAAGCCGACCATGTGGTCATATTTACCAACACCCTCTTTTGCGGTGGTCTTGTAGCCTCCCGCAGTGGTGGTAGCTACGACAACATCACAGAAAACCTCAACAAGCTCGAAGAATTCTGCACCTACTACAAGGCCGAAAACCCAGGCTCCACAGTGACCGTGGTACAGGTGTTGCCGCGTTTGGTGGCCAATCAGTTTGACGAGGACCTCTATCCTTATATGGAACAGCTCACAGCCTACGGCAAAAGCTGGGATGAATCTGCCAAAAACGACCAGCCTATTCCAGATGCCATAGAAGGCGTGCCGGCAGAAGTCCTCCAGAAATACCGCGCCATCCACGAAAAAGCCTTTGATTGCGCCACAAGCCTCAACCAATTTGCCGAAACAGATTTGATTGACGAGCTCATTATTAGCCAAGACGATGGCGATACTCTATGCCCTGCCAACATCACCTTCCGCGCCCTCGAAGACACCAAAGACGAGCACACCACCCTCATCCACGGCGCAGACGAGCTGGGAATGATTATTTTGGCCAATCTCATCGCCGGCAAGGAAAAAACGCCAGTGAACGTGGTCTATTCTTCAAAAAGCGCCGCCAAAACCGTTTATCCGTACGAATCGGTGACCCTCAAGGAAAACGTGGCCGAAAAGCTCGCTCTTGCTGGGCTCAAGGCCACCGATGAGGACAGTCATTACACCCTCTACATTCATGCCGATACCGCCGACCTCGACAACACCACCGACTTTATTGCCAATACCACCAATTATCTTGGCATTGCCGATGTGGCCCTCACCAACAAGCAGGACCCAGCCCTCGAGGAATGGCTTTTTGACAGCACCTATTATGACAACATCGACGCCTACGCCGCTTGGAACACCGCCGGCAACAGCATTGGCACCGTTTGCGCTGTGATGCGCATAGCCTCCATCATCGACGATCGCTTTAAGCTTTTAAGCGACGAGGAACGCCTCACCGCCTGCCAAAGCCTCTACAGCTTCCGCGCCATTCGTTACTCCGAGGACTGCATCTATATGTCCAACATCCGCAACGACCTCACCAAGAAGCTCGAAGAAGAAGGGCTTATGGAATACACCACCGTCTTTACCTCAGACGAAAACTGGAGCACCGCCACCACCAAGCTCAACGAAGCCTACGGCCCCTACAACACCAAGCTCGCCGGCATCTTTAATGGCGACCATACCCTCTGCTTTGGCCAAAACACCATCGCCATCAATGTAACCGACTACACAACAACAGCCTCCTTCCCATGGCCGCGCGCCTTCGAAATCCTCGTGCAACCACAAATGAACGTCAGCCTTTTGGAAGAAGAATAAAAATAAGAGCGCTCCCAAACATCATGATATGCTCCCTATATAGCAAACAGTGAAATAACAAATCACTGACAGCTATATAGGGGGCATTTTATTATGGGCAG
>CAKQDL010000026.1 GCA_934229395.1 uncultured Peptococcaceae bacterium
TCTCAATCCCTGTTCCTGCGCGAAGGTTCTTTTTTGATGCCAAAAAAGGGCGATTTCGCTATTTCCCGACTGCCCCTCTTCTTTTTTTTTATTGCATATCGTTCAATCTGTTTAGGAGTACGGCCGCTGTAGCGCGATTGGTTTCAAGCTTTGGTGAAAGGGTGCTCTCGCTTGTGCCTGTGACAAGGCCCTCGGCCACAGCCCACGCCATGGCGTCGCGGGACCACGAGGCCAGCTCGTGCACATCTTTATAGGCATCCAAGGTGGCACGTTTGCTTGTGTCACCACCCTTAAAGGTGGTGTAATTGTAGAGTACCGCAACCTGCTGCTCACGACTGATGGCTTCATTTGGTTTAAAAATGCCCTCGCCATAACCATTATACACGCCCTTATCTAAGCACCATTGAATGGCCTCAGAATAATACGCACCCTCAGCCACATCGCTGAGCGCGCCTTGATAAGTGCTCTTTGGGCAGCCTTCCATGCGCCAAAGGATGGTGGCCATCATACCGCGCGTTATGCTTGCGTATGGCGCGAAAGAGGTTTGATCTACACCCGTCATAAGCCCCAGCTCCGTCACCTTCATAACGTCATCATAAAACCAGTCGTTTTCGCTCACGTCTTGATAGGGATTGGTCGCTTCAATTTTGATTGGCGCAAAGCTTGCTGCTATGCTATGGCCCTTGGCGATTTTTTCAAAGGTATAGCTCGTTAGAGCGCCAACGCTCTCGCCATCCACCAAAACATCGGCAACCTCATAGCCTTCATCTGGAGTAATGGTGAAGGTTTTGGAGGTGCCTTTTTTGGCGCGTATACTCCCCTTTGGACTGATAAAGCCACCCTCTCCTGCGCTCGCCTTAATGAGATAGCCCTTGGCTGGAAGGATTTCACCCTTTTCTAGGAGGGTGTTGCAATCTGAGCAATACAAATCACCGCTGTAGCCAGCGGTTCCGGCTGTGGCATCGGATGCGTTGCGCCACTCTGTGTGAAGGTGGTTATTTTTATCCAAGGGGCCGTAGCCCTTTTTGCACACATCGCACACCGCTAGTAAGGTGCAGCTTGCCGAACCTCCCTCGTGTGGGGTGACCGTAAAGGACAAGGAGGTATTTTGTGGTGCAAGCGTAGCTGTGCCAATCTCTAGGGTGACGCTATAGGTACCTGGTGTCAGATTTGCCTTTGGTTCTATTACTATCTGACGCTTTCCACCCACAGCCAAGGTTGTACTGTCGCTTTCTGGCGTCATAACGAAGCAATCCTTTTGCGCGCCTGTAAGTGCCATCGTCATGCCAGTGAGTGCTTGATTGCCAGCATTTTCCACCGTCGTGGTCACACTAGGCGCTTCTGTATAACCTTCGTGAGCATCCTCAAAGGCTGTTTGATTCGCCGAAAGCGTAAAGCTACTAACCATTTGCACCGCTGTGGCAGAAATGACAACATCGCCACTCACCGCATTAATAGTGATTTTCCCAGTTGAAGGATTGTAGGTGTAGGCATTCGCATCGAGAGTTGTGCCGCCCATGCTTACAGTAATGGTCTCTGGCAGCATATAGCCCTCACTCGCTACAAGGGTAGCGCTGTAGCCTTGGTTTTCAATCACCGCAGTCGGGCCTTCAATACGAACATCAGTCAACTCTGTCGCAGTCACTGTATACATGGTGTTGATTGGTGCTGCAAGAAAAGCGCTCGCATAATCGCTTTTCTTGTCACCATTGTACTGCTCGTTAAAAAGATAGAGCGTTTCGTCCTCTCTAAGAGCAAAACCTTCACCCAAATCCACAGCCACAGTGCCGTTGGCCGCATTTAGCTTAGCCAAACGGCCATATTTGGTGATGACACCACCCGCACCCTTTACCACGGCAGAAAGATACTCATTCACACCAGTCGCTGCACCGCTGTAAACAACGGAATACTCACCTGTCGATGTTTTATAAAGGTGTGCTTTGAAACCCGCACGGTTTTCATCTAAAAGGGTGAGTTTCCAATCCTTGCCGGCGTAAGGCGTTACATCCGCAAGTCCCTGCACATTCTTCCCACCTTCGGCAGCAGAGCAAAGGAGGATTTTGCTGAGGTCTAGATTGGTAGCAGGGCGAGCACCGTATGATTTTGTAGATGCTTCAGCCTGAACGCCACCACCCGATTGAATATAACCAATATATGGATTGCCAATAACACTTATTGGCGATCTGAGCCACCAACTTGCGGGCTTGTCACTTTTGTTTTTTGCTTGAAGCGGCAATACCTTGTCAGAACTAATTCCGTTGAAAGTCGAAAGATACATACTAGCTTCCTTTGCTGATATAAAAAATACGCTATCGTTCGATAAGGTATTTGTCAGCCAACTATACGTATACAGTGTTTCTTTCTCTTCTGTTTTATTAATTGTAATTACAGCCTCTTGCTCTAGTTTAGAAAAACTGCTTGAATAAAATTTCTTACACCACTTTTGTGCATCCCTGTCTGGCCAATAATTTTGTTTTTGACCCTCTACGTTTGGTTTGCCATCTTCATCAAATTTAATGTTATCAAGCACGCTTTCTGATAATAGAAACATTCCACCACTGCTAGTATTCGTCTCCTCATCATCTAGCACGCGCCATTTTACATCAGTACCATCATGGCTGCCATAATAAACATACGATCTAGGCAGCCAATAGTACTTTGCCGTACCGCTCGTATTTTTGCTAGGCTCACTAATCCCACTCGTGCCGCTCATCACCGTTTTCTTGTTTTCCGCCGCAACAACCTTCCCCTCTGCGCTCCCTGGCACCGTCAGACAACCTACCGCCAGCGCTACAGTGAGCGCAAGGCTCCACAGCTTCTTTTTCATCGACATACGCTTCTCTCCTTTTTTGCCCCTTTTGTTTGTGATTGTTTTACTCCACTTACGTATAAGGATACTTGTTTTTTCTTCATTTAACAACAGTAATTATAGAAATTTCGCACAATTTTAACAAAAAAAGACCAGCCACCCTTTGGTAGCTGGTCGTATGTTTTAGAAGCGTTTCTTTTTGCCCTTCATGGCGATGTCATACCAAAGTGGAGATGCCACGAAGATGGAGGAGTAGGTACCACTGATGATACCGATGATGATGGCCAAGACGAAAATCTTGGTTGTTGCGCCACCAAAGAGGAGGACGCACACAAGCGGGATCAGGGTACTTACAGAAGTGTAAATGGAGCGCTTTAAGGTGGAATTAATGGCATCGTTTACAGCTGTTGCCAATTCATCACGCTTGATGTTGCCCTTGCGTTCGCGGATACGGTCAAACACAACGAGGGTATCGTTGATGGAATAACCGAAGATGGTCAAAATTGCTGCCACAAAATTGGAGTTGACTTCCAATTGCAAGAGTGAGAACACTGAGAGTGTCACCAAAATATCGTGGAAGAGGGCAATGTTACCACTCAAAGCAAAACGCCATTCAAAACGGAAGGAAATGTAGGCAATCATCAAAATAAGAGCAACAATCAACGCCAGCACACCAGAAGAAAGAATTTCCTTACCAATGGTTGGACCTACAGCGTTAGCTTGAAGCACTTCAAAGGCCCCAGTTTCTTTTTCTAGCGCTGCAGTGAATTCATCCTGCGCTGTTTGATCCATATATGACACCTTCACTTGGAAGGAGCCATCGCTGAGCTCTTGAATTTGTGCATTTTCTTGGCCAACATCTGCGAGACTTTCGCGCAAATCGGCAATATCTACTTTTTCTTCAAATTTGAGCTGCATCACTGTACCACCAGTGAAGTCAATGCCTAGATTGAGGCCTTGAACACACATGGATACAATCCCCGCAATGATAATAAGGCAGGATAGGATGTAGGCATATTTTCTTTTTCCTATAAAGTCCATCTTAGTCCCTCCTTACACCATAAAACTTCGGTGATTTAATAACGCCAGACAATACCAAGTTGCGAAGCACGAACTTGGTGAAGATGATGGCGGTAAACAAGCTGATAACAATACCAAGTGCCAAGGTGATAGCAAAGCCGCGAATAGCGCCGGTACCCAAGACCATAAGCACAAAGGTAGCAATAAGGGTGGTCACGTTGGCATCCAAAATGGTGGTAAAGGCTTTCTTAAAGCCACTGTCGGTTGCTACGCGCACTGTCTTGCCGTTTCTGAGCTCTTCTTTGATACGTTCATAAATAAGCACGTTGGCATCCACCGCCATACCCAAGGACAGCAAGAAGGCTGCAATAACCTGCAAGGTAATGGTGGAGCGAATGGCAATCAAAGCGCCTGCCAAAAGCACGGCATAAAGCACCAAGGAAACAACAGCAACCAAGCCTGGGCCTCTATAGATAACGAGCAAGAAAAGGGCCAAAAGAATGCAGCCGATGATGGCAGCATTTAAGCTCTTTGCGATGGCGTCTGGCCCGAGCTGTGCACCAACGGTGTTTTGTTCAACAATTTTTAGCTCAATTGGGAGCGCGCCACTGTTGAGCTGGATGGCCAAGTTGGATGCATCCTGAAGGGTGCTAAAGCCACCAGAAATTTGTGCGGAACCATTGGTGATGGCTGTTTGGATGGTTGGCGCAGAAACAACCTCGCCGTCAATCACAATAGCGATGCGGCGCTTATCGTCGCCTTCATCATACTTAGATACCAAGTCGGTTGTGGCATCGCCAAAGGCCTTCGCGCCTTCATCGTCAAACTTCAAGCTTACATAATATTGCTTGCTTGCATCTACAGCTTCTGCATCGGTTCCTGGTTGAGCATCGCTTAGGTGTGAACCATCAACAACCACTTCCCCAGTGTCCATACGAATAAATTCCATTTTTGCTGTTGTGCCAATGGTTCTTACTGCCTCTGCTGGATCTGTAACACCCGGAAGCTCAACAGCAATTCTGTTGGATCCTTCCAAACGTACATCTGGTTCAGAAACCCCAAGACCGTTGATACGATTATTGATGATGGAGATGGCCCCCATCATATCTTCGTCGCTGGTACCTTCGGGTGCTTCTAGGCGAACCAATACGCCACCCTGCAAATCCAAGCCCAAGTTTGCATTGGCCTTGTACACAGGAAGCAGCGCACATGCAGCAACAACAATTGCCAAAACAGCGGCAATAACGGCTGCTAATCTGCCTCGTTGCATTTGTAAATCCCTCCTAAAAAATTTATTAACCGTTCCTTATTATAGGACAATTAATGAATAAAAACAATCAAAGGTGAGCCACAATATCGTGTAGCCCACCTTTTTAACCAATTATTTTTGGTCATTTTCTTCAGCTTGTTCAGCTGTTTCTTCGGCTGCTTCGATTGCTTTTGGTTCAACCTCTTCAGTTTCTTCGCTTATGTCTTCGGCTTCTTCATCGTCTTCGAAGTCTTCTTCGTCGTTTAAGACCATAGCAATGTATTGTCTAGACATTTCTACGACCAAGCCATCAGCGATTTCTACGTAAACGTACTTGTCAGTCAATTGGCGAATGTAACCGGTGATACCGCCAACGCTCAAAATGCGATCGTTTACCTTTAACCCGTTAAGCATCTTATTGCGCATGTTTTGTTGTTTTTTCTGTGGCTTAATTAAGAAAATATAAAACACCACAAGACAGCCTACGAGCCAAAGAATGGACATGGTTGCACTCCCGCTACCCATCATCATTTGATTCACTACGTACACCTCCTCCAAGCAGAATAACTTTACTATACTACACTTGTGCGCAAATCGCCATTACATTTTGTAAGAATCAAAGAACTGTTCCCGAAATCCCACATAATTGTCGTTACGGAGCGCTTCTCGTAAATCCTCCATGAGCTGATTGAGGAAATGAATGTTGTGAATAGAAATCAAACGATAAGCGAGCATTTCGTTGGCCTTAAAGAGGTGACGAATGTAGCCCTTGGTAAAATTGCGGCAGGCATAGCAGTTGCAGCCTGTTTCGAGAGGGTTCTTGTCCATGGCGTATTTTTGGTTTTTAATGTTCATGCGTCCGTCGCGTGTCCAAAAAGCGCCATGGCGCGCAATGCGTGTGGCCTGCACACAGTCAAACATATCAATGCCGTAGCCAACAGCCTGCACAAGGTTATCTGGATTGCCCACACCCATAAGGTAATGGGGCTTATGCTCTGGCAAATAGCCGGCGGTTTTTTCGAGCAAATCATACATGGTTTCGTTGGCTTCACCTACGCTAAGGCCACCAATGCCGTAGCCTGGGAGGTCAAACTGAGTGATTTGCTTAATGCTATCAATACGCAAATCCTCATACATCCCTCCCTGTACAATGCCAAAAAGCGCTTGCTCTTCTGGTTTTTTGTGCGCTTTAATGCAGCGCTCTAGCCAGCGAGTGGTGCGTTCTAGGGAATTTTTGGTATAGGTGCGGTCGGCGGTATGCGGAATACATTCGTCAAAGGCCATGATGATGTCTGCACCCAAGGCATTTTCTATACCCATAACAGATTCAGGGGTAAACATATGCTTGGAACCATCAAGATGAGAGCGGAACATCACGCCCTCTTCACTGATTTTGCGAAGGTCGCCGAGGCTAAATACTTGGTAACCGCCACTGTCTGTGAGAATTGGGCGGTCCCAATTCATAAATTCGTGCAGTCCACCCATTTGTTCCACAAGCTCGTGGCCCGGTCTTAAATAGAGGTGGTAGGTGTTGGACAAGATGATTTGGGATTTTGCTTCCTTGAGCTCATCTGGCGTAAGGGTTTTAACGGTGGCTTGGGTGCCTACTGGCATAAAGGTCGGTGTTTGAATATCACCATGAGGCGTTTCAAGCTTACCTAGGCGTGCGCCACTTTGGCTGGATTTTTTTTCGATGGTGTAGTTAAAGCTCATTCTTTTTCTCCTGGATTGATAAACATGGCATCGCCAAAGGAAAAGAAACGGTATTTTTCCTTTACGGCTTCTTCGTATGCGTGCATGATGTTTTCTCGCGTTGAAAGAGCGCTCACGAGCATCATGAGGGTGGATTTTGGCAGGTGGAAATTGGTAATCAGCCCGTCGATGATTTGCCATTCATAGCCTGGGAAGATGAAGATGTTGGTCCATCCGTTGCCGGCTACAAGCTCGCCGTCTTTGGCTGCGCTTTCGAGGGCGCGCGTTGAGGTGGTGCCCACAGAAATAATGCGTCGTCCTTCCTTTTTGGCCTGGTTGATGCGCGCTGCTGTGTCCTCTGCAATTTCGTAATATTCGGTGTGCATTTCGTGGTCTTCAATGTTTTCTTCATCCACAGGCTTGAAGGTCCCCAAGCCAACGTGCAAAATAACCTCTTCAATGTCCACACCCTTGGCGCGAATCTCATCCAAAAGCGCTTGGGTAAAATGAAGGCCTGCCGTTGGCGCTGCTGCCGAGCCATCCACCTTGGCATAAACGGTTTGGTAACGGTTTTGGTCCTCGAGCTGCTCATGAATGTATGGTGGCAGTGGCATGGTGCCGAGCTCTTCCAGGATTTCTTCAAAAATCCCATCAAAATGGAAGGTCACCTTGCGTCCTGCAGAGGTGTTATCGACCACCTCACCCATGAGCTTGCCTTCGCCAAAATTAATCACTGTACCAACCTTGGCGCGCTTTCCTGGATGAATCAGCACCTCCCAAGTATTGGCAAGGGCTTCGTCACGTTTTAATAGGAGAACTTCAATTTTTGCACTCCCACCTTCTTTGACACCGAAAATACGGGCCGGCAGCACCTTTGTTTTGTTTAATACAAGAACGTCATCTTCGTGTAAATACTCTACAATATCTTTAAAAATGCGATGCTCCACGGCTCCACTCTTTTTGTCCATGACCAAAAGTCTGGAATGATCGCGTTTTTCTGCAGGATGCTGGGCAATCAGCTCCTGTGGCAACTCATAGTCAAAATCACTCGTTTTCATTGAGGGTATTCTCTCCTTCTTCCTCATACATATTCAATTGAAGAGACGCCATTTCTGCGTGCTTTGGCACGACCAAGCCAAAGTGCTTATAGGCTTTTTCCGTCGCCATGCGGCCGCGCGGTGTGCGGGCCAAAAAGCCTTCTTGGAGCAAAAATGGTTCGCAAACATCTTCTAGTGTAACGCGTTCCTCGCCAACACTGGCCGCCAACGTATCTAGCCCCACAGGGCCGCCCTTGTAGCTGCGAATAATGGTCATTAATAGCTCGCGGTCCAAGCGGTCCAAGCCAGCTTCATCAACCTCTAGCTTATCTAGCGCATAGCGGCCAATGGATTCATCAATAAGGCCCACGCCTTCTACCTGTGCAAAATCGCGCACACGGTTTAAAAGGCGATTGGCAATGCGCGGCGTGCCTCTTGAGCGACTGGCAATAAGCATGGCGCCGTCATCCTCAATAGGCACATTCAAAAATTTTGCGTTCATCTTGATGATGTACGCCAGTTCCTCGTGGGAATAAAATTGCAAGCGCTCAATAATACCAAAGCGGTCACGTAAAGGCGAGGACAAACTCCCAGCGCGAGTGGTGGCCCCCACAAGGGTAAAAGGTGGCAGGTCCATACGCATACTGCGCGCACTTGGCCCCTTGCCGATTATAATATCCAGCACATAATCTTCCATGGCCGAGTAAAGCACCTCTTCCACGCTGCGGTTGAGGCGGTGAATTTCGTCGATAAAGATCAAGTCATAAGGCTGGATGTTTGTCAAAAGCGCCACCAAATCCCCCGGTCGCTCAATGCTAGGGCCCGAGGTAATATGGATGTTGACCTCAAGCTCATTGGCAATAATTTGCGCCAAGGTGGTTTTGCCCAAACCTGGAGGGCCGTAAAAAAGGCAATGGTCCAGCGCCTCGCCACGGTTTCTGGCCGCCTCTACATAAATCTGCATCTTGCTTTTTATTGCTTCCTGGCCAATATAATCGTGAAAACGTTTTGGGCGCAGATTTTTTTGTACCCTGCTGTCCTCGACGATTTCGGCAGAGGAAACGATTCTTTCTTCTAGCATATTATCCTCTCGCTAAAAATTGCAACGCACGCTTGATGGCACGATCAATTTCTGTTTCTTCTAGTACATCTGTCGATTCATACATAAGCTTGATTTCGTTGGAACGGTAGCCCAGGGCCATGAGGGTATCGGTCAAATCGTCTTCTATGCTGCTCTTTGCCTTTGTTGTTTTTTTGCCTGTGCTTTCTGACTTATCAATAGGAAGCTCTGGGAAGAGCTTGTCCACTTTTTCCTTGAGCTCCAAAATAATGCGCGCAGAGGTTTTTTTGCCAATGCCTGGTAGAGAGCTCAATAGTTTTTCGTTTTCTGAACGAATGGCCGACAAAACATCCTTTGCTCCGGCCACGCCCAACATTTGCACAGCGCTTTTCGGGCCAATACCAGAAACCCCAATGAGCAAATTAAAGACCTGCTTATCGAGGGCATTTTCAAAGCCATAGAGACCAATGTCGTTTTCGCGCACGTGCATATAGGTGTAAATACCCACCTCTTGACCTAGATCATAGAGGGTGGCGCCATCGCGTGGCATCATCACCTCAAAGCCAATGCCACCAACCATGACCGTCACCATTTGCCCGTCGTAATTGGCAATCTTTCCTTCTAAATATCCAATCATATAAACTCCTTATTATAACAAGCCCATACGGCTATGGGCGTGACAAATAGCAATTGCCAAGGCATCGGCAGCGTCATCTGGCTTTGGCATCTCGTCGAGCTTCAGAAAACGCTGCACCATATATTGCACCTGCTTTTTTTCGGCACCGCCGTGGCCGACCAGAGCTTTTTTGACCTGCATCGGCGTATATTCCCCAAGGGGCAAATTTTCTTGAGCCAAGCGCAGGAGCAATACGCCACGCGCCTGACCAACTGTAATAGCCGTGGTGGTGTTGCGTCCAAAATAAAGCTTCTCAACGGCCACCTCGTCGGGCCGATACTGCCTGATGATTTTGCCTAAATCGTTGTAGATGACTTCCAAACGATGCTCCATAGCCATTTCGGGCTGAGTGAGAATGGTGCCATAGGCAATCGCGCTGATTTTAAAACTTGTTTGACGAATAACGCCGTAGCCGGTTGTTGCTGTTCCCGGATCAAGGCCTAAAATAATCACTGATTCACCTCATTGTTAATGCTTGATGTTGGCTGGCATAAACAACACCAAAATTGTGTAAAGCTCCAAACGACCAAAGAGCATCAGCATACAGTAATACGCCTTCAACGCTTGCGGAATACTTGCAAAGCATTCCGTTGGCCCGTATGCGCCTAAGGATGGCCCATTGTTACAAAGGCAGGTTAAGGATGTTGTGAACGCTTCTAAAAGCGGCAGCCCCATTGCGGAAGCCACAAAGGTTGAAATAATAATGATGAGCACAAACAAAAACACGTAAATGGCCACATTAATGATAACGCGGTTTGGTATCACACTGCCATTAATTTTTAGGCTTGTGATCATGCGTGGATGCAGCATATAACGCAGCTCATTTTTGGCTTGGCGGAGCAAAATCAGCACACGCTGGATTTTTACGCCACCAGCGGTGGAGCCAGCGCAACCGCCAATAAAAATCATCAACAGCACCAAAAGCTGCAAAAATGGCGACCATGTATCGAAATCCACCGTGATAAAGGCTGTACTCGAAAAGACGGCAATGACATTAAAGAGCGCCAGGCGTATGGCATCTACAAAACCGTAGGCATATCCTTTGTATAAAACCACCGCCATAACGGCAGAAAAAACAAGCACCATTTTCACATAAAACTGCCACTCGCTGTTTTTTAAAAGCACGTTAACGTCCTTGGTCCTAAACATACGATAATAGAGCGCAAAGCTGGTGCCAGACAAAAACATAAAAATCATCGTCACCCATTGGACGCTCGTTTGAAAGACTAGGATGCCATTGTTTCTTGTTGAATAGCCACCTGTTGAAATGGTACTCATGGCATGGTTTACTGCATCAAAAAGACCTACGTCACAAAAAAGCAGGCATACCATGTTGAGGAGGGTCAAAATCACGTAAATAGCCCAAAGAATTTTCGCCGAATCACTGCTTCTAGGGCTCAGTTTTTCTTTCACTGGACCTGTGACCTCTGCGTTCATCAGTTGGGTGCTACCAACGCTCGACAGCATGGCCACAAAGAGAACGACAATACCCATGCCACCCAGCCATTGGGTCATACTCCGCCACAGCAAAATGCTGCGCGGCAGCTGTTCAATTTCGGCCAACACGGTGATTCCTGTCGCAGTAAAGCCTGACAGGGTTTCAAAAAAAGCATCCAAAAAGGTTGGAAAAAAACCGCTCATATACATCGGCAGCGTGCCAAAAAATGACGCACAAATCCACGCCAAAATCACCAGCAAATAGCCCTCACGAATACGCAAGAGTCCTTTGTGGTTGCGCCCTATAATACACAACAGCATCCCTACAGAAATGGTAAAGAGCATATTAATGGCATAATGCCCACGAATGTGTTCCTGATCATAAATGCTCATCATAAGCGGGCCACCCATAGAGAGCCCCACCAAGATGATTAGTTTCCCTAAAAGAGAAACAATGGTTTTGTTAATCATAGCTTGCCTCTAAACATTAAGAAGTCTTTCTACTTTTCTGATGGATTTTTGACTGACAAAAATGGTAATACGATCTCCAGGACGGATATCATCCTCACCACTAGGGATAATAATTTCACCCATTCTGTCAATGGAAGAAATAATGGTCCCTGGTGGAAAGGACATATCCTTGACCTTTTTGCCACATATTTTTCGGTGTTCTTCGCCTACAATAAGATCAATAACCTCTGCATTGCCTGATGCTATCAAGGTCAGGGATTCCAGCTTGCCCTTACGCACAAATTTTAAGATGGCCTCACGCGTCAAAACTTGCGGGTTAACCGCCACATCAATACCAACCGATTGAATGAGTGGCATATAATCAGAACGTCTTATTTGGGTGATGGTCTGTTTGGCCTCCAAGCGCGTGCCCAAAAGACACGCTAAGATATTGAGCTTATCATCGTCTGTGGAGGCCACAAGAATATCTGTATTACTGATGCCTTCATCAATCAAAATATCAGCATCACTCGCATCGCCATTGAGAATAATCGTTGTGTCGAGCTGAGCCGACAAAAATTCGCAGCGTCTTAAACTGTTCTCGATGATTTTCACCTGCACGTCCATTGGCTCTAGCAGCTTGGCAAGATAGTAACCCAAACGGCCACCGCCCAAAATCATCACATTTTCTACAACCTTACGTCTAAACCCAAGGGAGCGCTCCACATCCTCCATATGTCCAGTCTTGGCCATAAGATAAATGTAATCACCTTGATAAATGATTTCATTACCATTTGGAATGATAAAATCGCTGCCACGAGAAATGGCCGTAATCAGGTACGGATGCACCTTGACCAAATCCTTCAAAGCTCTACCTATCAAGAAACTGTTTTCATCCACCAAAAGTTCTACCATCATCAGCTTGCGGCCATCGAAGTAGTAGATGTCTTTGGCCTCTGGCACCTTGATATAATTAGAAATGGTTTCTGCCGTAACCTGCTCAGGGTTGATAAACATATCCACCTCGGGCAAACGTGTTTTCAAGGTTTCTATGTCGTTGGCATAAACAATATCGCGCAACCTGGCCACTGTACGCTTGGCACCAGCTTTTTTTGCAAAAGTCGCTGCCAACATATTAATTTCGTCTGAGTCTGTAACAGCAATGGCCAAATCTGTCTGATCCATGCCGATGGCCTTTTGCAATTTTGGACTCGCGCCATTGCCATTGACCACCTGCACATCCAGCTTTTCGTTAATAATATTTCCACGATCAATATCCGGTTCCACGACAATCACGTCGTGCTCTTCAGAAGAAAGCATACGCGCAAGGCTATAGCCTACCTTGCCAGCGCCAATAATAACAACTTTCATCGTTTTCCTCTCCATTCCATATTCAATCGTCCCTTCAGTATAACAAACAACAGCTACATTTTAAAGACTCCACCGCAACGGACACTGCGCAAACACCACAAAAAAATGAACCCACGCGCGCATAGGTTCATTTTGTGTTTTTTATTCTTTGTTCTGGCTATAAGCAGAAATTTTTTCTTCGAGTAAGGCTGTAATTTTATCCGCGCCAAAGCCTGTTTCTGAGGAAAAGAGAACGATGCTGTCTTCCTTCGGAAGGCCTAGCGCCTTACGAATCACATTTTCGTGCTTTTGGTACTGCCCACGCGCAATTTTATCGGCCTTGGTGGCTACAATTTGCACCTTTTTTTCATGGTACACGAGCCACTCGTACATAGAAATATCATCCTTCGTTGGCGGATGACGCAGGTCAATGATTTGAAAAACGATGTCACAGCTATCGCGCTTGAGCAAATAATTTTCAATAAAGCGCCCCCATTCTTCGCGGTCCTTTTGGCTGGCCTTTGCAAAGCCGTAGCCAGGAAGGTCAACAAAATAAAATGGGCTGAGATCTGTGTCTACTTCATAATAATTGAGCTGGCGCGTTTTTCCCGGCTGGGAGCTGGTACGCGCAAGATTTTTGCGCTTAATGATTCTATTGATAAAGGAGGACTTCCCAACATTAGAACGGCCACACAGCGCAAATTCTGGATAGCCTGTGTCTGGATATTGTTTTTCAGATACGGCCCCAATTAAAAAACTGCTGTTTTTGACAATCATAGTGACACCTCATTTCTAAACGCGTGCTTCCACACATCACTAATGGTCTTTGAAAAATGAATTTCGAGATTGTCCAAGACTTCCTTTGGCACCTCATCCAAATCCTTTTGGCAGTCCTGGGGAATCACAACCACGCGCGCACCTGCACGATGAGCAGCAGTGACTTTTTCACGGATGCCCCCAACAGGTAGCACCTTTCCGCGCAAGGTGATTTCACCAGTCATGGCCACATCTTGGCGAAGCGGTGATTCTATCATCATAGAAAGCAGCGCCGTTGTAAGGGTAACACCAGCCGATGGCCCTTCCTTTGGCACAGCCCCTGCCGGCACGTGAATATGAATGTCGTGGGTATTCACATAATCCTCGGCAATACCGAGCTTCTCGCCAATGCTTCTAAGGTAGCTCAAGGAAATTTTGGCAGATTCCTTCATAACATCACCCAATTGACCTGTAATAACAAGGTTGCCCTTGCCAGGCATGGCTTGACACTCCACTTGGAGAATTTCGCCACCAACTGGCGTCCATGCAAGACCAACAGCCACGCCGACTTGGTCCTCTTCCTCTGCGGCTAGGTGGTCGATGAGGGTTTTCCCTAAGAAATCCTTCACATTGGCCTTGGTCACGCGCAAGCCCTTTGCGCTTTCGCCAAGGAGCATATTTTTCGCCTGCTTGCGGCAAATGGATTCAATTTTTCGGCCCAACTCACGCACACCAGATTCGCGCGTATAGTGCACAATGATTTCCTTCAAGGCACCGTCTGTGAATGAAATATCATCCTTTTCCAAGCCTGTTGCCTTGATGGCCTTTTGAACGAGATATTTTTTTGCAATTTGCAGCTTTTCATACTCGGTGTAACTGCTCATTTCAATGATTTCCATGCGGTCGCGCAATGGCCCTGGGATGCCACTCAAATCGTTGGCCGTTGTAATAAAGAAGACCTTCGACAAATCGTAAGGCACTTCCAAATAATGGTCGCTAAAAGCATCGTTTTGTTCTGGATCGAGGGCCTCTAGGAGGGCACCAGATGGATCACCCTTAAAATCTCTTGTGAGCTTGTCAATTTCATCCAAAAGGAAAACCGGATTGCTGTTGCCGATATCGCTGATACCTTGAATGATACGTCCCGGAATGGCACCAACATAGGTGCGTCTGTGTCCACGAATTTCGGCCACATCCTGCACGCCACCTAAGGCAGCGCGGATATAGCTTCTGTCTAGGGCACGCGCAATGGATTGAGCCAAAGAGGTTTTACCAATCCCTGGAGGGCCCACAAGGCAAAGAATGGTCCCGGCAGAGCCTTTTTTCATCATTTGTACAGAAAGGAATTCCAGCACACGTTCCTTGACCTTTTCGATGCCATAATGGTCCTCTTCGAGGATTTTTCTGGCTTCGCGCAAATCCTCGTTGGTTTCCTTGTAAATGCCCCAAGGCAGGCCAACCAAAAATTCGAGGTAATTTTGAATATTGCCATATTCTGGTGACATCGGCATGGAAATGCGCATGCGGCGCAGCTCCTTGCGCGCGCGTTCCTTCACATCCTCAGGCATGAGAGAATTTTCGATTTTTTCCTTAATTTCCTCAAGCTGTGCATCGCGCTCTTCATCCTCGCCTAGCTCTTTGTGAATGGCTTTGATTTTTTCTCTTAGGTAATATTCCTTTTGGGATTTATCAATGGCATTCTTCACCTTTTGATTAATCTCAAATTCTAGTTCAATGATTTTGTTTTCCTTGATTAAGAAGGCCAAAAGCTTTTCAAAGCGTTTATCCACAAAGGCATTAGAAAGAATAGCATAGCGGTCCTCAATTTGGTGCATAACGATTTGCGCCATCAAATCAATCTTATTTGCAATGTCCTTTTGGTTGTTGATGTCAGTGAGCTGTTGCGCCGTTAGCTTTTTGGTCATGCGGTTGAATTTATAAAGCTCAGTGTTTAAATCAATGGCTTTTTTGCGTACCACCTCTTCAGCAGCCTCACTGCTGTAGACATTTTTCACCATCATGCAGCTTACGCTGAGATAGGTGATTTCATCCTCCACACGAAGAATTTGCACGCGAGAGAGCACATCACAGGTGATGTTGTAGCCCTTGGTGGTGAGGTTTTCTTCTACCTTTGTGATGCGCGCCAAAGCGCCGACATGGTACAAATCATCCACATCTGGAAGTTCTGTATCGCCATGAATCTGCGTCACCAAAACAACATAGCCATCGTTTTCCTGGGCCTTTTCTACAGCATTTTTTGAAATCTCACGGCCAATATCTAGCGTCACACTACTAGATGGAATGACCACAAGCTCTCTGAGCGGAATCATGGGACAAATCATTGTTTTTGCTTGTTCTTCACTCATTGCTTCACGTCCTTTATTCCAAAAAAGGCTTTGCAAAGTGACCCTTGCAAAGCCTTCCAATGTTTCTTATTTAACTTCCAATTCAGGCTCCGCATTGCCCAAAATAGCACCTCTGGTAATGCGAACCTCTTCAATATCCTCTCTGCTAGGAATGTCGTACATAATATTCATCATGACGTTTTCCAAAATGGCGCGCAAACCTCTGGCGCCAGTTTTTCTCTTGAGGGCTTCTTCAGCCACAGCATCAAGAGCGTCATCGGTGAATGTAAGCTTAACATGATCCATATCAAAGAGCTTTTCATATTGTTTTACAAGCGCATTCTTTGGTTCAACCAAAACGCGAACCAAGTCATCCTTGCCGAGCTCATCAAGGGTCACCAAATATGGCACACGACCAATAAACTCAGGAATAAGACCAAACTTTAGTAAATCTTCTGGTTCAATCTTTTTAGCATCTTCAGCGCTCTTTTGCTTTTCTTCGAGAGATGGCTCATCCGTGACAAAGCCCAAGCTTCCCTTGCCCGTGCGACGTTCGATGATGGTATCAATACCATCAAAGGCACCACCTAGGATAAAGAGAATGTTGGTGGTATCAAGCTGAATAAATTCTTGATGTGGATGCTTTCTGCCACCTTGTGGTGGAATGTTGGCAACGGTCCCTTCGATAATTTTCAAAAGGGCTTGCTGCACGCCTTCGCCAGATACATCGCGGGTAATGGATGGATTGTCGCTCTTGCGCGCAATCTTATCAATTTCGTCAATGTAAATGATGCCTCGGCTTGCCGCATCCATATCAAAATCAGCAGCCTGAATGAGCTTTAAGAGAATGTTTTCAACGTCTTCGCCTACATAGCCCGCTTCTGTTAGGGAAGTAGCATCTGCAATGGCAAATGGTACGTTGAGCACACGTGCCATGGTTTGAGCAAGAAGGGTCTTACCGCTACCAGTTGGCCCAATAAGGCAAATGTTGGTTTTTTGCAGCTCAACATCGTCAGCCTTATCTCTGTCAATAGAATTGATGCGCTTGTAGTGGTTGTACACAGCCACAGAAAGGGCTTTTTTTGCTTCATCCTGGCCAATGACATAATCGTCAAGCACAGCCTTGATTTCTGCAGGCTTTAGCACCTTTTGCACGCTGTAGTCGCCTTTTGCAGCAGCACCAAATTCTTCTTCAAGAATATCATTGCAAATTCTTACGCACTCGTCGCAAATATAAACGCCTTGGCCGACAATAAGCTTACCTACTTCGTCCTGTCTTTTGCCGCAGAAGGAACAACGGAGTTCATTTTCTGGATTATCAGTTTTGCTCATCATACACTCCTATCTGCTCAGTGACGTTCAATAACCTTGTCAATGAGGCCATATTCCATGGCATCCTTGGCTTCCATGAAATAATCGCGTTCTGTATCCACACTTACCTTTTCAAGGCTTTGGCCAGTGCGTTCAGAGAGAATACGATTCATCTTTTCTTTGATTTCGATGATGCGCTTTGCATGAATAGCAATGTCCGTTGCTTGACCTTGCGCGCCACCCAAAGGTTGGTGAATCATAATTTCACTGTTTGGCAAAGCATAGCGCTTGCCTTTTTCACCAGCAGCGAGCAAAAATGCCCCCATGCTGGCAGCCATGCCTACACAAAACGTGCAAACATCAGGCTTTACATATTGCATGGTATCAAAAATAGCCATCCCGGCGGTTACAGAACCGCCGGGACTATTGATGTACATAAAAATGTCTTTTTTAGGATCGTCAGCTTCTAAAAACAAAAGCTGTGCAATGATTGCATTTGCAGAATCATCGGTGACTTCGCCACCCAAAAAGATGATTCTATCCTTTAGCAATCTGGAGTAAATATCATAGGAGCGTTCTCCTTGGCCTGTTTGTTCAATAACATAAGGCACCAAATAGCTCATAATTCAAAATCCTTTCTATGCATTATTTACCAGATCCCATCAAATGAAAACTTAAATTACTTAATAACGGCGCTGCTGTAAAGAAGGTCCATAACCTTTTCAAAAAGGATGGAGTTTCTAAGAGCTTCGGTTTGGCCTTGAACCATGAAGATTTGCTTCAATTGGTCTTTTTCCATTTGATAGTAGCCAGCGAGTTTTTCAATTTCAGCATCCAAATCTTCTTCAGATACTTCGATTTCTTCGCGTTCAGCGATTTCCTTAAGAACGAGTTGTTGTTCAACAGCCTTCACAGCGCGTTCGGTGAATTCCTTCATAGCGTCTTCTTCGGTGGTGTTGGTGAGCTGATAGTACATGTCCATTTCGATGCCTTGTGCACGAAGGTTGTAAACCATTTCGTTCATGTAGTTTTGAGCTTCCTTTTCAACCAAGGATTCAGGAGCTACAACGTCGCTGTCTTCGGTGATCTTAATAGCGATTTGAGCCTTGTATTGGTTTACAGCAGCTTCTTCACGTTGCTTGGTCATTTCTTCGCGAAGGTTTGCCTTGTATTCGTCCAAGGTTTCGAAATCGCTTACATCCTTAGCGAAATCGTCATCGAGTGGAGCGAGTTCTTTGCGCTTGATGGCATTTACCTTAACGGTAAATACAACAGCAGCGCCAGCGAGATCAGCAGCATGGTAATCTTCTGGGAAGGAAAGTTCGATGTCCTTTTCTTCGCCGAGCTTCATGCCAATCATGCCATCTTCGAAACCAGGGATGAAGCTGTTGGAACCGATGGTGAGTTCGTAGTTTTCAGCGGTGCCGCCTTCAAAAGCTACGCCATCTTTTTTGCCGCAGAAGTCAAGAAGAACGATGTCGCCGTTTTCAACGGTAGCGTTTTCGTCTTCAACATCTACAACCAAAGCGGTGTTTTCGCGAGTGTGATCGATTTCCTTAAGAAGGTCTTCTTCGCTAAGGGTGGTATCGATTTTTTCGAGTTCAATACCCTTGTATTCGCCTAGGGTGATGTCTTGCTTGGTATCAACAACAACGGTGAATACGAATGGTTCGCCAGCTTCTAAGGTAACAACGTCAAACTTAGGTTCAGCGATTGGCTTAATGGTTTCATCTGCCTTTACAGCTTCGAAATACTTAGGGAATACGCAAAGTTCTGCTGCATCATAGTAGAAAAAGTCCTTGCCATATTGTTGTTCAATGAGTTGACGAGGAGCTTTGCCCTTACGGAAACCAGGAACGTTGATTTTGCCTTTGTTTTCTTTGTAAGCCTTTTCTACATATTCCTTGAACTCATCTTGTGCAATTTCAATGGTTAATTCTACTTGTACTTTGTCAAGTTGTTTCTTTTCTACCTTCATTAAATAATCCTCCTAAAAATGCATCTATTTTTTTAGTCTAAAGTAGACAAAACGCCTATTTAATAATATAAAAAAAGCGACTTAGGAAGTCGCAATTTTCAAAGCGGAAAACGAGATTCGAACTCGCGACCCTCGCCTTGGCAAGGCGATGCTCTACCACTGAGCCATTTCCGCAGATGCGGGTGAAGGGACTTGAACCCCCACGTCGTGAAACGCCAGATCCTAAGTCTGGTGCGTCTGCCAATTCCGCCACACCCGCTGATATGTTGTTGCGTTGTAACCCGTCGCTACAACGATATTGATATTATCATGTAATAAATTCTTTGTCAACAGTCTTAAAAATATTTCTGCAAAATTCTCGTGATTTTTTTACGCCCTTTGTTTTCGATCCTATAAATGCTGGAGGTTCATTCGCCGCCGCTCCCCCACGTTCTTCCTTTTGGCCGCAGAGCGCCAAACGCCATCACCCCTCGCTGAGCACATCTCTTTTTTCTTTTCATTTTTACAAGTGGCAAAAGATTTGCTATACTGATGCTATAACAAGATTTTTTAGGAGGATATTATGTCTAAGTCAACCCTTATTTCTGCACAATGCCCTCATTGTAATGCAGATATTGAATTTCCATACTATGACGATGTCAACGTAGAACAAAATCCTGAGCTCAAGGAGGCCATCCTTTCTGGTGATTTCTTTAAATATGTTTGCCCTCATTGCGGCGAAGAAATTTCCACCGTCGGCCCTCTCCTCTACCATGACCCAAGCGTACCTACCCTTATTTACATGGTGCCACAAGGTTTTGATTACTCTGTAGAACAGCTCGATGAGATGCTTGGATTGATTGACGGCATGGAAGGCGACCGTTCCAGTCACTACACCGCTAGAATTGTTACCTCTATTGATAAGCTTCTTGAAAAAATTTATATCCAAGAAGCCGGTCTTGATGACCACCTTGTTGAACTTGTAAAGCTCGCCTACCTCAAGCATTATGCCCAAGATCTACAAACCAAGGGCCGCATTCACGCCACCATTTATATGCCAGGCGAAGATGCAAACGAAGCGCAAATCGTTTTCATCTTAGGGGATGCCCACGAGCTTGCAAGCGTCGATTTCTCCAAAGATTACTATGCATACTTCGGCACTGAATATGCTGAACGCTTGGCAAAAGAAAATGAAGCTGTTAAATTCCTCGAAGTTGATGAAAAATGGGCTTCTGATTTTGTTTCCCAAGCAAACTAAGAATCGGGTGCCACTATGTTTACAGACAACCTTGATCAATTGAGTGTAGCCCTAACCAGTCAGGATGTACTAGAGCCTACTGACGACGCTGCTGATGTGTTAAAGCACGCCGAATCCTTTCAATATATGATGCTAGAATACGAGGCGGCTCTTTTGGCCTTTGAAACAAAGCTCAACACTCTAGATAGAGAATACAATCTCAGGCACGACCGCAACCCAATAGAGTCCATTTCGACGCGCTTGAAATCACCGAGCAGCATTGTTGAAAAAATGCAGCGCCGCGGCTTGCAGCTTTCTATAGACTGTATTCAAAATTCCCTCACCGATATTGCTGGTGCACGCGTTATTTGTTCCTTCTTAGATGATATCTATATTTTGGCTGATATGATTGAGGCCCAAGAGGATATTACCGTACTTGTAAAGAAGGATTATATCGCAAATCCAAAGGAGAACGGCTATCGCAGCCTCCATCTTATTGTGTCCACACCAATTTATCTCACCCACGGGCGTAAGGATGTGGCCGTAGAAATCCAATTTCGTACCATTGCTATGGAATTTTGGGCAACACTTGAGCACAAAATCAAGTACAAAAAACGCATCAGCGATCCAGAAAGTGTATCTGCCGAGCTAAAATCCTGCGCCAGTCTTATTAATGAAATTGACCATCGCATGCAAAGCCTTCGCAGACGCACCATCGATTAATCATTTGCCAGAGTCTACGGGCTCTGGTTTTTTTATGCGCATTTTTCATTTATAATATGAAGCTTTTAAGCAGAGCACACAGTTTCTTCTTTTCTTTGATGCTTCCCATCCTGTTTACTTGAAAGAGTGTAGGAAATTTTTTCACATATTTACGAATCAAAGCGGCGTTCATCCTAAATTTTTAACCAAAATCATCACACCTCAATATTTTTTTGGAAATTTTACTGTGCCAGCTTGCGTTTTTAGATTTTTTTTTACCTTTTTTCTTCCAACGATGGCTGCTCGCAAAACTTTTTTCGGCGGTTTCTAGATATTTTTTGGAGAAAATTAAGCCGATTTTAGTCAAATCTGACGGCCAAATTTGAAATTTTTTTAGTTTGTTTTGGCCGAAACGCCACGTCTCTGCAGCTGGTTCTTGACAATTTCTTGATGTTTTTTTACAAACGACCCTCGCCAAAACAGCTCAACCAAGCCATTTACTGTACACCCAGAAAACAAGGCGCAAAAAACGTTAATTTTTTTTAGCAATTGTGTTGACAAGAAACACATCCCATGATAATATACATATCGTTGTCGGGGCGTAGCGCAGTTTGGTAGCGCACGTGGTTTGGGACCATGGGGTCGGGGGTTCGAATCCCTCCGCCCCGATGATATTTTTATCAATCCAATTGATTGATGTTACACCAAAAATTGTTCTTGACAAACACTTCCCACCGTGGTAAGATGTTAATCGTTGTCGGGGCGTAGCGCAGTTTGGTAGCGCACGTGGTTTGGGACCATGGGGTCGGGGGTTCGAATCCCTCCGCCCCGATTAATTTTCTTTCAAGACATGCGGGTGTAACTCAATGGTAGAGTTCTGGCCTTCCAAGCCAGCTACGTGGGTTCGATTCCCATCACCCGCTGTGTGCCTGTAGCTCAGTTGGATAGAGCATCGGACTTCTAATCCGAGGGTCGGGGGTTCGAATCCCTCCAGGCACGGTTTTAAATCAATTAAATATGGTGGATGTGGCGAAGTGGTTAACGCACCGGATTGTGGCTCCGGCATTCGTGGGTTCGATTCCCATCTTCCACCCTTGCTTCACAAAAATTTCATAACCACATTGGGGTATCGCCAAGCGGTAAGGCAACGGACTTTGACTCCGTCATTCGTAGGTTCGAATCCTGCTACCCCAGTATGCGCCATTAGCTCAGGTGGTAGAGCACCTGACTTTTAATCAGGGTGTCGAAGGTTCGAGTCCTTCATGGCGCAGTAATCCGAGTCCGTTTGGATTCGGATTTTTTTATACATTTTCTAACACTACTTCTATTACAACCTATACCTCATACAAAAAGGCGGCGACACAAAGAGGACTTCACTTAGGGATTTGTAGAAAAACAGATTTAGCGTGATGTCTTCAAGCGGTGCCAAAAGAAATAACGACCATGCAAGAGTAGCAATGCTCCTGTGTGGTCGTTTTCTTATGCTCAAGTACCAAAATGGTATGTGAGCATTACGAATTATTTTGCTGAACAGAGAGAATGAAATCAGCCATAGCCATTGAAGAATTTACAAACAATCTAACATGATGTTCCTCAATTGGAATTCTAGCTGCTCCAACCCCATGTGCATCATTTCTTTGTTTCTTAACAAAATAAATGCATCACTCACCATCCTTCTTTGTTCAATAAGTTGCAGTATCCTCGGCAACCATCATCAATGGCTGTTCTGCGGCAATATCAGCATAATTTTCAGTCTTAGGCATATCAGCACTAAATGAACCACCTACGCCAAAGAACTTCTCAAAGAATGATTTAAGCTTGTCTATAACGCCTTGTTTCTTTGTGGCTCTATTACCACCACCAAAGCGAGAAACAGGTGGCATAAGCTTATCAATGTCTGTACCTGTGGTTTTGATTTCACCATCACGGAATGCGTTCTCGATGAATTTTCTTGTTTCAGGTTCTTTTAGCTTTTCATCTTTAATAATCTGTACGAGTTCTTCTTCACGCTTTTCGGCTACATAGTCACGCCATTCTGTCATAACATCTTCAACATCATTGATTCCGGCAATGAATGTTTCGATGAGTGCCTTTTTGCTACGAAGTTCAGGGCTGGCATCAATAGCCTTTTTGATTGTGACAAGCACTTCCTTATCTTCACAGTGGCTATCGTGGTATTTCTTTACAAGCATAAGGATATAGTCAATATTAATTTCTATTTGCTTGATAAGTTCTACTTCAAAGACGATATCATCGATAATATCTGTGCTTTCACCACGCTTGCGTTTTTCTTTCCATTCATCTCGCAAATCCTGATACCTGCCAAGATAATCCTGTAAATCACGTTCAGAAATCATCTCTTTACCTGCAAATTCATCAAATGCAGATAAAAGGTTTCTCATACGAAGAATTGCACCAAATAATGAGATAAAATCTTTCTGATTCTGCTCACCGATAATCCGTGGTTCTGAAAGCGGAAATTTATATGTTAAATCATCCATCATATCCATATATCCCGGATACCGCTTTCCATCAATGCTTTCATAACCATAGTAGTAATCTTTGAAGCCTTTCATCAAAACGATACCACCTGCATTCTTATCACCGAAAAGCGAAATAGCCGTATCAACTCGTTTCTGAAGGTTTCTAAAGCAAACGATATTACCGAAGGTCTTGATTGAATTAAGGATTCTGTTTGTTCTTGAAAATGCCTGAATGAGTCCATGCATCTTTAGGTTCTTATCTACCCACAGTGTATTTAATGTAGTAGCATCAAAACCTGTTAAGAACATATTTACAACGATGAGCAAATCAAGTTCCTTGTTCTTCATACGAAGAGAAACATCTTTATAATAATTCTGGAACTTGTCGCTGTCTGTCGAGTAGTTCGTATGGAACATCTCGTTATAATCTTTGATGGCCATATCAAGAAAATCTCTTGATGACTGGTCAAGTGCTGATGTATCTTCTGAATTTTCTTCGTCAAGAATACCACTTGTACCTTCATCATATTCGGCTTCATTTGCACCATAACTGTAGATGGTTGCAATACAAAGTTTTTTCGTAGGGTCTGCCTCCATCTGCTTTTTGAATTCCTGATAATATAATTTTGCCATTGGAACAGATGCAACGGCGAAGATAGAGTTAAATCCACTTACTCGTTGTTTCTGTTTTATTTCCTCTACAGCACCATTCTTGCCGGATGCAACTTCAGAAATATTGGTAAGGGTGTTGTAAATATATGTTTTATCACCACGATAGGTTTTTCTGTCAAAGTTGTTAAGAATGTATTCAGTTACAAGTCTGATACGCTCAGGAGCCATCATAGCCTTTTCACGAGCAATATCCCACACCTGTTCATCATCGATATCCTCGCCCATATCCATTGTCCTAACATAGTCCACTCTGAACGGAAGTACGTTCTTATCGTTGATAGCGTCAACAATAGTATAAGTGTGTAACTGGTCACCAAAGGTCTGCTCTGTTGTGAAGAACTGAGGCTTGCGGATACTTCCGGTCTTTTCAGGAAAGATTGGTGTTCCTGTGAAACCGAATAAGTGATATTTCTTAAAGCTTTTTACAATAGCTGCGTGCATATCACCAAACTGACTTCTATGGCATTCATCAAAGATGATTACTACGTGCTTTTTGTATATTTCATGGTCTTTGTTTTTCTTGATGAATGTTGCAAGCTTCTGAATAGTTGTAATGATGATGTGAGCGTTGCTGTCCTCCAACTGCTTTTTAAGAATGGCAGTAGAAGTATTGCTGTTTGCAGCACCTTTTTCAAAACGGTCATATTCTTTCATTGTCTGGTAGTCCAAGTCCTTACGGTCAACTACGAAGAGTACCTTATCTATGTAAGGTAATAAAGAAGCTTGTCTTGCAGTTTTGAATGATGTAAGTGTCTTACCTGAACCTGTTGTATGCCAGATATATCCACCTCCGGCAACATCACCATATTTTTTATAGTTATTAGCAATCTCAATACGATTCAAAATACGCTCAGTAGCAGTAATCTGATATGGTCGCATTACCATAAGCATATTTTCGGAAGTGAAAATGCAATACTTGGTAATGATATTAAGAAGCGTATGCTTTGCAAAGAATGTTCTTGTGAAGTCAATCAAATCCGGAATAACACGATTGTTTGCATCTGCCCAGAATGATGTAAATTCAAAGCTGTTGCTTGTTTTACCCTTCTTGGCAGTAGCTGCAGCATTTACATCCTTGATAGCATTGAAACGTGTGCTGTTGGAATAGTACTTTGTGTTTGTTCCGTTTGAAATAACGAAAATCTGAGTATATTCAAACAGCCCACTTCCTGCCCAGAATGAATCTCTCTGATATCGGTTAATCTGATTGAAAGCCTCACGAATAGCCACACCTCTGCGTTTTAATTCGATATGAACAAGAGGGAAACCATTTACAAGGATTGTGACATCGTATCTGTTATCATGCTTTACACCCTGTGCAGTACCGATGACATACTGATTGATGACCTGTAAAAAGTTATTGTGGATATTCTTCTTATCAATAAGGGTAATATTCTTTGTGCTGCCATCATCTCGCTTTAAAACCTGAACATTATCCTCCTGGATTTTTCTTGTCTTTTCAACGATTCCCTCATTCTGATTTGCAATAGAATTCTTAAAGAATCTATCCCATTCAGATGCAGAAAACTGATAAGCATTCAACCTTTCAAGCTGAGTGCGAAGATTTGCAATCAGATCTTTTTCTGTGTGTATCTGAATATATTCGTATCCCTGTTCTGTAAGCATACGAATATATTCTTTTTCCAGTTCAGCTTCTGACTGATAGTTGCTAGAACGTGCCTTCACAGGCTCATATTCGGTAACAACTGTATTTTCACTTGTCGCTGCCACGATATTGAAATATGGCATACAAGACACCTCCTTTTGAGATTATGACTGTTTGAAAGAAAGCAGTTTATCTCTGTAAAATTCATATTGTTTTTTTCGTGCGTCAATTTCGGCAGGTAGTCCTTCGGAAATGCTATTGCATAAGGCATCAAACCTGTCGAGAATTGAAACAATGCGGTCTTGTTCGCTTATAGACGGGAGAGGAATGGGAATACTGTTCAGATTCTTCTGATTCAGTTTTGGCTGTGCTCCGCCCGAAATATATGGAGAAAGGTCGATGGAGTTCAGATAGAACTCAACATACCTTCTTGTTGCGTAACAGTCAAACTTCAGCACATGGGCATGGTTGTTTACCCAGTTTTTCCCCGAAATAGAGAACGCAATCGGTGTGCTTCTCGCTACAAGGTTGTTGCCATCCTCTGATATAAGCAAGTAGTCTCCATCGAAGATATAACTGCTCACATAGTCCACAATGCCGGAAGCGCCATAATAAGGGTATTCACCAGCTTCACGGTTTCCGCTTGTAACAGGCTTTCTCCTGCTATCATGGTTTTCCGAAATCACATTTAAAGTAACAGATGCATAACCAAATACATACTGAATAAGCTTAATTATGCTCTGTCTGTCTGTCTGTCTGTCTGTCTGTCTGTCTGTCTGTCTGTCTGTCTGTCTGTCTGTCTGTCTGTCTGT
>CAKQDL010000027.1 GCA_934229395.1 uncultured Peptococcaceae bacterium
ACCCTTTTATATTATACCGCATTTCTGGGCTAAATACGCGAAAAGGCCGCCGATTGGCGACCTTTTTCGACAAGCTGGCCTTCCCCCTTGAGGGGGAAGGTGGATTTTTCACATGGTTTTCGTGAAAAATTCGGATGAGGGTGTGTTTTCACCGCACTTTG
Source organism: uncultured Peptococcaceae bacterium (assembly GCA_934229395.1). Lineage (GTDB taxonomy): Bacteria > Bacillota > Peptococcia > Peptococcales > Peptococcaceae > UMGS1590. The sequence goes on from CAKQDL010000027.1 coordinate 162, forward strand.
CAGCTAAACTGATTATTCGCGCTCCGCTCATACCCCTCATCCGTCGGCTACGCCGCCACCTTCCCCCCATGTGGGGAAGGCTCTTGCTATTCTCCAAATCTTTCTATTCACATACACGTTTCAGGTTTATCTACATACAAAAACCCGCCAACAACACGCTGGCGGGTTTGCCTTATTCCTTTGTAATGTCTGTGCCAAAATATTTTGCGGAAATTTCTGCTAGGGTGCCGTCCTCACGGAGCTCTTCGAGGGCTTGGTTGATGGCTTGGCGCAAAGAATCGCTACTTTCTCCCTTAGGCAGGGGCATGGCGACGAGGGCGGCCTCGTCGGTGAGGGCGGCTATCTTGAGCTGAGCGTCTGGATGAGCCTTCATGTAGTCGTAGAAGGTGACTTCGGCGTTTAGGGTGGCGTCTACGCGACCGGCTGTGAGGAGCTCAATAGTTTGGTTCAAATCATCCACGCCTGTGGTGGTGGCGCCATAGCTTCCGGCTAGGGTGGCGTAGGTGCTCGCAAGGGTATTAGCGGTGGTTTTTCCTTCTAAATCCTCAAAGCTTTGGATGCCCTCGTCATCGCCTCTCACAATAATGGCGGTGCGGATGTAGCCATAAGGCTTCGAGAAATCGTATTTTTGGCTGCGCTCTGCTGTCGTTTTTGTTTTGGTCATGTAAAGTTAAACGGCTTTTGCAAGCAATCTAGCATCTATCTAACATAGTATTTTGTGCCTCGACCTTTTCCTTTGCAATTAACATATCCCTTTTCCATCAATGCATTGACTAGGCGAATGGTCTTGGCTTTACTAAATCCAGTCAGCTTTACTAATTCGCTGCTTGCCAGCTGAGAGCCGTTCTTTAATGCATCAATAATTTTTCTTTCATCTGCTGTCACTTCGTAATTTGTGCTAAGTACTGGCAATTTCACAGAGATTACATTGTCTGAAATATTAAATTCCGGTTTTGCAGTTGCGTCTTTGTAGGATTCAAGAATACGTCTTACCCCTGTTCCGAACATTTCAATATAATGTAATCTGAAAAATACATTTCCTACAATTGGATTTCTCAGGCATGAAATTTCTCCATGAATGTACTCCTCTTTCGTAATGCCTTTTGGTAGCCCTCCCGGAGAAGTGATTTCAATATAATCTTTAAACATTGCAATTCGAACATGCATATTCATAGCCCAATTTCGATGGACTAATGCATTTGCTATGGCTTCACGGAATGCAGCTTCTGGAATCATTTCAATGCTCTTTCTCTCCATTTCCGATATTTCTTCGTATTGATAATAACGTTTATATAGTTCTACTGCTTTGTCGTATTGTTTTAAAACCGATACCCTCGTAACCGTTTCTCTTTCCATGATTTCACTGATGGAGCTCCCAAAACGAGCAATATCTACACCATAGAATTCGTTTTCATCAGCGAAAATTGCCGCTGCATTGTTATAATTTCCATCTTTGGCAACAAATCCTAAGGTTTTCAGTACATCATTAGAAAGGATTTCTATCGACATATACTTTTGCATTTTTTGTTCTAAAATATTGAAGCTTAATGTTTTTGTACCACACGACAATTCCTCAAAATACATATTTGATGCATCCAGTACCAGTTCCCTTAATTCAAACTGATCCACCTCTATAGATGCCGTATCACTACGTCTATACGCTTTCCCCTTATACATATACGGGGTATAATTTCCTTTATGCACATACAATCTAACAATATTATCCTCGATACTTAAATCAAAATCCGGCTTGGGCGAGATGCTATCATTGATTCTGTTTTCTATATCCAAGCAGGCCTTCTCCGGATTATTAATTCCGCAATATTTTCCATCATCGTCCACGCCAAACAGGATTTCTCCGTCATTGAAATTGGCAAATGCACTGACGGTTTTTAAAAAAGTATTTGTAATGTCTAATTTAAACTCTAGTGATTTATTTTCCTTCATCTCCGGCACCTCCCGTTTTCGTTGTGATTATCGTATCATTTAAAAAACGCAAATGCAACGTATTCCTTTTCGTTGCATTTGCGTCTCTACTAACGTCCGCATAGGACGCGACCAAGCGACAGCTATCCCTTGGCTGTCGTTTTTGTTTTTGGAGGAACATATAACTAGCTATATTGAAATGCTATTATCTACTGAAGAATCTACAATGATTCTTCAGTTAACGTGTTTTCGCTCGATTATGAACCGGCATTATCTTCATTAATTTTCTTAGCACCAGATATTATAATAATAATTTAATGTCGTATTTAGGTTTCTGTTTTTGTACTTATCTTGCGTTTCACCAATCAACTGTTCAAACTCTTCTTTGTTGGCATCCGATTTCATGGTATAAAGATATGCGATTAATGCCATGTAATCTTCATTCATTTTTTCTGCTATGTCTTTATCAAATTCGTCCAAGCTTAAATATAACTCTTTTGCAAAGTTGAAGTAATATATTTTTTTGTAAATCGGAGACACTTGTTTCCCCTTTGAAATAAGTTCAATGCGTCTCGCCAAAACTTTTTCATAAACTGCATTGGTGTAATATTTTAATGTTTTCCCTTCATAATATGCAAAGCCGGACAGTAATCTTTTCATATTTGTTTTTGGGCGGATTCTATCCCTTGAGAAATCGCTTTCTCGTTTCACCCAATCCAAATTTTGGTAATATTCATCAACAGACAAAATATTTTTTTCATAAGCTAAATGAACAATTCCCGAGAACAACTCAAGGGTATCTTCATTAAAGCACCCCTCTAAATTACAACGTATTTTGTCCAAATCATTTTTTGCCTTATTATTTATGCTTTCTAAACCAATATTTCGAAGTTTAATTAAAACATGTTTGGGATATTTTTTTTCTAATTCATGTGCAAATTCCAACTTAAGTTGTTGCTGAATGCTTTCTTTTTCACCTGAATTGATTCGCATTCTTATTACTTTACTTTCAATATTTGTTGGAAACATATTTTTTGCTCGACACAATTCATAGTGTGCGATTGTTTTTTCTCTCATACCACTAACGTAACAGTGTCTAGACCCATTTTCTAAATATACAAAACCGAATAGCGCAAATTCATCATCGTAAGCACCCAATTCTAAAAGCGCTGCGTATTGCATCGCACAGATCTTATCGTGATTGTCTTCTCTTTCGCCTGGTTGCAACATAATATCATCTCATTTCAACTATATTCAAACGATCTCTGTTATTTTGGTTTCTGTTTTCAATTTTGCTACATACCGACCATCCTGCTGCACGATTTCAATATCATGCCCGAAATAGTCCGACAATCCTTCAGTTGTTAGAATATCTGCCGTTTTACCCATATGGCAGACCTTACCTTCTTTTAGCATAATGCAATTTTCAAAAATAGGTAAAATTTCTTCAACATAGTGCGTAACATAGAGTGCCGTAATACCTCTTTCTTGGACAAGCTTGGTAATTGTTTCAAGCATGTACTCTCGTGCCATAACATCTAAACCATTACCTGGTTCATCTAAAACAAGTATTTCCGGACTCGATATTAGAGCGCGAGCAATCATTACGCTCTGTCGTTCACCCTTACTCATCGTGCTAAAAATTTGATTTTCTTTCTTCTCAAGATGAAGTTCTTTCATAAGGTTAAGTGCTTTTTTCATATCATAATTACTTACATTACCACTTACACCTAATGTTCCAAATAGGCCGCTTAAGACAATATTAATAGCTGTTTCATTATAGTAGTATCTATCAAAAAACGAACTTGATACCCAACCTATCTTTTTTCTTAGTTCCAACGTGTTATCCTTATTATATTTCTCGCCGAAAACTTTTACAGAACCACTGCTTTCTTCAGTAAAACCTGCAATAATACTCAATAGTGATGTTTTACCACTCCCGTTTAATCCAAAAACCAACCAGTTGCTGCCTTTTTCTACCGTCCAGTTGATATTGGCTAAAATATAATGGTTCCCATGTACGCTACATAGGTTCTCGACTTCGATTAGTTTTTTATCAGAGTCCACTTTTAACGACCTCCTGTAGCTCTTCGTCAAGCTCCTCTAATTCATCTAGATTCAACTGCAAATCTTCACTAGAAATGCTCTTATCCATTTCGATTGGATATTTAAAGCCATCCAAATCGATATAGCCAACACCTTTAAAAGCCCAATCAATGATTTCGCAAACTTTTGCTACATTCATTCGTTCTTTGGTCGTATTTTCGTCTAAATCTGGATAATAGTCACAACCAAATTCATCAACATAGTATTTTGCCATATGATAAATTTCTGGTTCTACACCATATTCAATTCGATTACAATGCTCGCAAAAAATTTCAATGCGTGGTTCTACAATATTGTTATACACAATCTGTCTTAGGCGCAAATTACTACCGCAATATTTGCAAACACAACGTCTTGATCTTTGTCGCAAAGCAACAACACGTGGAGATACCATTAAATTTTTAATGCATTTTTCTACATCATAACTGGCCATATAAATCATTCCTTTATATAAATAACATGTAAGACAACAAAAGAATAGATATGTTGCAAGTCTTTACCGCTGCACATATCTATCCTTTTCATTTTCAATTAATACTTCATTTTAGATTAAAGTTCTTCGGTAAGGATTTGATACATTGGCGCCCCATCGCAATTTGCTGGGAATCTTACATTCGCCATCATTGCACACATGGTAGGTGCAACGTCAACTTGACGAAGTACGCGATCAGTGGTTTGACCTTCCTTGATACCTTGGCCTGCAGCAATAAAGATTGGAGAAAGTGAGGTGCCTCTTTCACCATAGTTGGTGCAAAGACCATCGGTATGGTCAAAGTTGTAGCCTTCTGCATTTGCAGTAAAGATATCACCAGCGGTGTCACCGCCATAACCAAAGAATACGGCGTCTTTATTTCTAAGTGCCACCGCAAGTACACGCTTACCTGTTACAGGATGCTTATACCCATACAAATCTGTGATAATTTGTTCTTCAAGTTCATACTTATCTTCTGGATCAACAATACCGTGAGGAGAACGCCCCTTTAAGTTAATCCAAATGTTACCGCCTTGTTCAGCAATCGCTCTGGTTTTTGTCCAGTCAATCTTTTTGGTCTTGTTGCCGTTTTCATCGAGTTGCATAACAGTGTAACCCAATTCTTCCATCAAACCAATGTTAATACCGCACATGTCACCAATTTCTGGTGGTTGATGGGCAGGGCAAACAAGTGCGTGGTCGGAAGTAACCATAATGGTCCAACCCTCGTCTAGATAATGCAAGAATGCACCAATATATCTATCGCAAAGATCGTATACACGCATCATCCATTCTTCGATTTCATCTTCGGTAAACTTATTCCAGCCTTGGTCTTTCAAGTAACGAATAAAGGTGTGAACCATCAAATCGCAACCGTGCCAGTGAGAAAAGATAACTTCGATGTCATCCTTTTCAATCATGTAATGCATTGCTTTAATGTACCAGTCAGCAGCATGTTCCCAGCAAAGAAGTTGGATTAATTGGTTGGTTGGGTTTTGACCGTAGAATTGTGCAGTTGGAGGATATGGACCAACATTTTCCATAAGTTCCTTATGCAACCACTTTGGATGGATAACCGAATCGTCATCCAAGGATGCACAGCTAGAGAAGTATAATTGTACATTGGAACCATCTTCAGCAATATCAATTGCATAGATATCACGTACGCAAGTTACCTTCTTTTCTCCTTGGTAGCCTTCATCGATGTAGTCTCTGTAGAATTCTTTGTCCTTAACAACAACGAGTGGTTCTACATCTTTTTTTGTTTTATACAATGCAATACGATCATACTTACCTTCTTCATTCTTCAAGACAAGACCATAACGACGAATCAAACCATTGCAGAAGATAACTGCAAATTCAAGGGCATCTTCTGGAGCGTTTGTCCAACCTTCTGCAGGGCGGAGGTAGCTCTTGCAAATATCATAGTTTTGTGGGAAACGACCTACACCTACGCCCCAACCTTCATTAATGTCCTTAACAATACTCAGTGGTTGAACATCGTTACTAATGGCTACACCCTTTGCAACGTCTGTTTTTGATGCTAGATCTGCTGAAAGACCTTCTGGAAGTTTTTCAACCATACATGGAGCATCAGTTTCTGCAGCAGCACCTGGTAGCCATTCTACAGTTTCTACTTCTTTTCTAGCACCAAAGAAGAAGTTACCTTGTACATAGAATGCAGCCATACCCGGAGTACCAGGAACAGTACCGTCTACAACAAAGAGGTTTTCACTATCAGAGGTTGGAGGCCAAGCACCACCTGGCCAGTGCATAACGAGGGTCTTTTTACCAGCTTCTGCAAAGCAGTTCCATGCTTGTTCTGCTTTTACAACGCGGGAGTCAAGGTTATAGGTTTTACCTTCCATGCCTTCTTGGTCAAAACCAAAGAATTGGCAAATACCATGAGTATAAGAATAGGCGCCGGTTGAAAGAGTGGTCCATCCTGGAGGTGTTACTGGTGCGCACCCACCAAGAAGTGTTAAATCTTCTCGTTGGCAGCCACGTTCAATAAGTTTTTTGAAGTTTGGCATTCTACCAGCATCTACCATTTTTTTAGTATAGCGAGGATCTAACCCATCTATACCTAACACCATGATTTTTTCAGTCAAATTTTTGTTACGTAAAGTCATTGTCTTTCATCCTTTCTTCACTTCATTATCACTTTTTATTTATAATTTGTTCTGCATTGTAAGCTAGAGCAATTTTATAACAATTTTAAAAAACTATATTAGCCCATCCATACCCTAATGTGAGGACAAGAACAAGCATTATTACTAATTCAACAGGTACTACTTTATAAATAGCCCCTTTGCTAATCCATTCTGTATTACCAAACATAAGAGCTGCTGGACCACTTGCTGCAGGTGTTAAGAGAGCAAAGTGAGAAGCCATCATGACAACCATAGCTACAGGTTGAATATCAAAACCCATAGACTGGCTTAAGGCAAACATAATTGGAAGTACACACAGCGTAACAACAATATTATTGCAAACGTTTGTTACCAAGAAAGCAAAAATCATAACAATACAGACCATTGCATATAGACCAAAGCCACCAAGCATTGGCTGTAAAACCTTCACGCAGAAAGCAATAATACCTGTTTCTTTCAAGGTAAGATTAGCCGTTAATAACAATACAAATGCAGTTAACGTCCAACTGTCCCAAACAATACCACCTGCTAATTTATCAAATTCCATTAATGGCTTACCATCAATATGAATGATTGCACCAAGCATAAATGTAATAACAATCGATACAAAGACATTTGATTGAGCGAGAATGCCAAGAATCGGTGTTTCTGGCGGGATTAAATTTTGCAGAAGAAGGGAGAGCATAAAGATCACAATAATTACGAGGCTCCAAACTTGTCGCTTGTTAATCTTTAATGCATCCATATTCAATATGCTATTATCTGCACCTGCAACTTTTGTCATATCCATTCGCAAGATAAACTTACCGACAGCTACCCAAGCAATCGCCATGGCAATAGCTACTGGAATCATTGTTATAATATATTGCCCGTAAGGCATTGGTGAGCCTGTAATACCTGCATAAGCACCCATGATAATAAGACCATTGTCTACAAAAGGAAAAATAATAAGACCCATCATGGAAAACATTACAACACCAATCAACATAACATGAACATACGTATCATTTTTGGTGTATCCAAGCTTATTAAAGACACCATATAGAATTGACCATATGATAAGGATACTTAGAAACACATTGACCATACCAAGTAGGACTGCCGTTAATAAAATAACGACTGAATATACAAATGGCTTACCTTGCACAAATTTTCTACTCAAGCTCCATGTAGCCATAACTTCTGGGATTTTGTTGATTTCTAATAACTTGATTAAGAAGAATAAGAACAGCATTTGTGCTAAAATAGGATTACCGAAGCTCCCTGCCATTACAGCACTGTGCCCTAGTAACTCATTAAACCCAAGTAACCAGATGCCGGCTAAGCTCGGAAATACGAAACCAATGGTCATCCATCCATACAAAGTAAATGCAAAAACTGCTATCATTTGCATCCCTGCCGTAGTAATTGGTGCTATCGGTGTTGCCCTACTAATTAAGAAATACAAGGCTACCATGATTAAAAAATGAATTGGATAGGTTATTCCGTGATTATTTTTAGTTGCTACATTACTCATTGTTTACACTCCTCTTTGGAAAACTTTATTGTCCATTTCTCATATTTGTTTTATATACGGAGGCTCCCCTTATGTTTACTTACAATCAGCTTATGATTTTTATTAACGTGTCACGTTTTGAATCCGTTTCACAGGCCGCTAACTTTATGCACATATCACAACCTGCCGTGTCTTCAACTATAAAAAAAATGGAAGAAATGTTAGGCCTAACACTCTTTTCTTATTCATCCAAAAAAATGCACCTTACCGATGATGGTCAGGAGATTTACAAGCTTTCAATGAATATCATTTCCGCTTATCAACCACTTTTATCTTATGCCAGCAATACAGACTCTACTGAAAACCGTAGTCAAAGTTTTTCTTGTTATATTGCAAACTGCTTCAATGACACACTATTATCACAGCTAGCACTTAATACTTTTTATCCAAAGCTCTCGTTTTTTCCAAGTGTGAAAAATTCTGGTTCAGAGATTATCGAAGCTTGTTCTAAAGCGTCCTACTCTTTCGGTCTTTTTCACTATCCATCGTGTGACTGGCCAAAGGTAACGCTACCACAGAATATAACGGCCGAAATAATTTATACTTCTCCATACACAGCTCGATTTAGTCAATCAAACAAACTATTTTTTGGCAGAAAATCGATTAAACTTGAAGAACTATCTGAAATGACTTTTCTTAAATACCTCTATGTGGTTTCTCCATCTATATACGATTATTTATATATAAACGGAACCACTTCCAAGTCATTCGCTCATACCTTAGACATTTCTAGCGTATCTAATTTGTATGAACAGCTTAATCACATCCCAAATAGTTTTTCTATCGGTGTATCTGCCATAGACACCTTTACATCATCAATCAATAACGAACGCTATTATAGTTATCCCATAGAAGATGTCCCTTCTGCCAATTTGATTTATATCTACAATAATGGTTGCGAAAAGCACAGTTTTTATTTGCGCTTCTCTCAACACTTAAAAAAGATATTTTCCAAATAGTCTTGCGTTTTTCATGTGTTTATTTTATATACATTCCATAAGTAATTCAAATACATGTATTATTATGTCTTTTTTTTAGTATAAGCAAATTATTATGGTTGTATTTATTAATAGGTTTTTAAACTTGCGTAATTAATCATTTTCCCAATTTTATGTTTAAGAGTTATGATTTTTCTGCTAAATCGTTGTTCTGATTTATACATCGAAGTTGGTTCTAAAAAGCATCCGCCACCATATTTTCCGTACATCAAAAAAGCCGGAGGCATTGACTCTCGCGAATCAATGCCTCCGACAAGTCGAAACGACAGCCCCTCCCTTGGCTGTCGTTTTTGTTTTTGGGGCGCAAAAATGCCCTCTGGGCTGCTGTGGCCTGGAGGGCTTTGTATTTTTTATGGCTGATTAATAGGCTGCCTTGAGGACGTCTAGGATGTCTTTAACATCCATAAATTTGTAGCCGCCGCCTAGAACGGTGGAAGCTGCGATGTCTTCGAGCATTTCTTCGGTGGCGCCAAGCTCGCGCAGGGTGAGTGGGAGGCCAAGCTCCTTGATGAAGTCTTCGAGCTTTTGGATACCAGCTAGGGCAGCTTCTTCCTTGGACAAACTGCTCACGTCGATGCCCCACACGTTTTTGGCAAAGCGTACAAATTTGTCTAAGCCATAGGTGTAGATGTATTTGTAGTAGCTCACAGAGATGGCTGCGAGGCCGGCGCCGTGGGCGCAATCGGTGTAGGCGCCGAGCTGGTGCTCAATCATGTGCACTTCCCAGTCCTGTTCCTTGGAAAGGCCAGTGATGGTGTTAAGGCCCATGGTGGCGCACCACATGATGTTGCTGCGCGCTTCGTAATCCTCAGGATTCACAAGGGCGGCGCGGGCGCTGGTGATGAGGGAGGCCAGGACGCCTTCGATGATGTAGTCGGTGGTGTTGTCGTCACTGCCTGAGAAATATTGCTCCATCAAATGGGAGAAGGTATCAAAAATGCCGCTGACCATTTGATATTTTGGCACGGTATAGGTGTATTCAGGGTTCAAGATGGAGAATTTTGGGTTCACGTTTGGCGGATAAACGCGGCCATTTTTGAGCATTTCGGCTTCGTGGGTAATCACAGAGCCGCCGTTCATTTCGCTGCCGGTACCAACCATGGTGAGCACAGCCCCCACTGGAACAATCTTGTTGTCCACGTCTTCAAAATTAATCCAGTAGCGTTCCCATGGATCGCCTTCGCAATAGGCCGATACAGAAATAGCCTTGGAGCAGTCGATGACAGAGCCACCGCCAACGCCCAAAATAAGATCCACGTCGTTTTCACGCACCAAGCGCGCGCCTTCCATCATTTGGTTGTAGGTAGGGTTGGACTTGACGCCAGAAAGCTCCACCACGTTTTTGCCGGCATTGGTGAGAATGGCCATGATTTGATCATAAAGGCCGGATTTTTTCACAGAGCCCTTGCCATACACGAGGAGGACGTTTTTGCCGTACTTTTCAACCTCGCCTTGGAGATTGTCTAAGGCACTCTTGCCAAAATGGATGGTCGTTGGGTTGTAATAGGTAAAATCTAATTTCATATTATTCGCTCCTTTTATAAAGACTTGCCGAGGGTGTAGGCTTCTTCTACATAGCTAGAGGCTTGGGTCAATTCTGGGCTGCCGCAGCCCTTGCCCAAAACCATGCCTACGTTTTCAAAGTTCATGAATTTGCAAATGCGCTTGTAGTGCGCTTCGAGTGCCGGCACACTGTGCCACTTTCCTTCGCGCCCTTGACAAAGGACGCTGCGAGCTTCTTCTTGGATACCTCTATTGTAAATTCCGCACGTTCTTATGTCTAATGCTTATGCTTCATTGCTTATCATACACTGCAGGTATGACAAAGTGCGCGTCGTAGTGGCCAGGAGGAAACATTACAGCCAAACAACAGCCTTTAACAAAACCTTTTGCGCACGCAAAAGCAACAAAACCTCCACAGCTTCGATACTTTTTTCAAACATCTTCGACCTTGTACCGTGCTATACTATGTTTATCGGTTGAGATGTTTTCCCTTCCTTTTTTCATCTCGACCTCATACAAAAACGCATTCGGTTTTCTCCCCTTTTTCCGAATGCCTGGTGCAACACCAAAACAAAACGACAGCTCTCCCTCGGCTGTCGTTTTTTTTGTGTTGTGATTGCGCCACACACCCTGTTCGTCCAGTTCTTTTTCGATTTTCTCTATAGTCTGCCCGTGAATGGCATAATGAATCCTGTTCTGGATCTTTTTTGAAAAATTGGATAGAAATTTCTGCTTTCGGATCATATTATTCCTTCCACTCGAGCACGCAGATGCTTTCTATGTGGCTGGTTTTTGGGAAGAGGTTGACTGGCTGTACAGGGGAGAGGGTGTAGTGTTTGGAGAGGATGGCGAGGTCCCGGGCGTGGGTGGCTGGGTTACAGCTGATGGAGAGTATTTTTGGCACTTGGGCTGTGATGAGGGCGTCGAGGAGCTTGGGGTCGCAGCCTTTGCGTGGGGGATCGATGATGGCGATATCGACCTTGCCACCTTTGGCGAGGTATTTTGGGAGCCATTCTTCGGCCTTGGCGGTGTAGAAGTGGGCCTTCTCAAAGCCGGCTTTTTTTGCGGCTTCTTTGGCGTCAGAGATGGCTGCACCGACGCTTTCTACGCCGGTGAGGTCTTGGTCGCGACTTGCTACAAACATACCGATGGTGCCCATGCCGCAGTAGAGGTCCAAGATTGCCTTACCCGTGATGTCGCCGAGCATCTCCTTGGCGGTACCGTAGAGGACGTTGGTTTCTTCGGTGTTGATTTGGAAAAAGGAGGCTGGTGAGAGGTCGTAGCGCACATCGCCCAAGGCTTCTGGGATGGTTTTTTGGCCATAGAGATGATTATAGGCGCGGCCCAGCATGAGGCGCGGGTTGGTGCAGATGTTTTGCCATACGCTCACAACCTCACTATGGTCTCGCACCATGGTCTCGAGTAAGGCAGCGTGGCGGAATTTTTGGCTGGTGCCTACAAAAACGACCATCATTTCGCCACTATAGTGGCTTTCGCGAATCATGACCTTGTCGATGGCGTGGGCGATGCCGCTATGGGTGATGCCTTCTTCCAAATAGCGCGCGAGGGCGCAAACCTTGTCGCTAAAGAGCTGGCAATGGCTGGCAGGTACGAGGTTGTGGCTGCCTTTTTCAAAAAAACCCAAGCGGGCGCAGCCGTTTTCGTAGGCCACATGGAAGATGCCCTTGTTGCGGTAATGGTAACGCTTTTGGGCCGCCAGCGTTGGGCGTACCTCTACGTCTAGCTTACCCAAGCGGCGCATGGCGTCCTCCACCTGCTGGGTTTTGAGGTTGTCTTCCAATGCATCGCTGGCGTGGATAAGGGCGCAGCCGCCGCACACGCCGGCAGCTGGGCACTGGGGTGCGATGCGGCCAGGGCTCGGCACAATAACCTCTTCTAGGGTGGCGCGGGTGATGCCTTTTTTGCTTTCGCCTAAGGTCACGCGGACCTTTTCTTCTGGCAGGGCGCCATCTACAAAAACGACCTTTCCATCAAGACGGCCAACGCCGGCGCCGTCATGGGAAAGGCCTGTGATATCTATATGCTGTTCCATACTTCCTCCTATAAAATCGCGTAAAACTTGAGTACCATGAGTAAATTCCACATACCGTGGGCGACAATGCTGGCCCAAAGGCTCTCTTCCTTCACGCTCACTAGGTTCAAAAGATAACCGCCTAGGGAGAGGGCAAGGGCGCGCTGCACGTCGAGATGGCTCAGGCCAAAAATAAGGGCGGCAAGAACCATGGCGCCTTGGCTGGACATGGTGTTTCTTAGACCATTATAAAGGAGCCCGCGGAAAAGGAGCTCTTCGGCCACAGGGGCCACGACGGCAAAGGAGAGCACCACAAAAACGATATAGCCTAGGCTGTCGCCGACCTTCATATAGCTTTCCACGCTCTGGGCCTTCACGCCGTCCGAAAAAACGAGGTTCATGACCACGAGGGCAATGTCCATCAAAATATAAATAAGAGCGCCATAAAGGGCGGCACGCGCGAGGCTCACGGCGTTCTTTGCGCGCGTGAGGCCAATGGCGGAGGTGCCTTGTCCGCGCAGATAGAGGCACAGGAGCACAGCCAGGGCAATGAGCCCATCCTGCACCCAAATGCTGCTAAAAAGCTTGCCGGCGCTTGTAAGCCAAAAGCCACCGCACGCGCGCAAAAGGCTTATGAGACCCACTGCGCCGGCAATGGCTACAAAATATACAACGAGAAAGTCCAAGGCTGTGAGCTTGGTTGCTTTTCTTTCCATACGTATCTTCCTTTAGAGATGAAAAACCAAGATGGCAATCATCGAATAATTGATGAGCCCCACAATATCGCTGGTGGTGGTGATAAAGGCCGATGAGGCGACAGCTGGGTCAATGTGGAGCTTTTCTAGGGCAAGGGGCACCACGGTGCCCAAGGTGGCGGCCATGAAGTTGTTTAGAAGAATGGTGGCGCCAACGGTCACGCCCAAAAGCATGCTGTGCTGCCAAAAGGATGAGATGGTGCACACAATGAGGCCCACGGTGGTCCCCAGAGAAAAGCCCAAAAAGGCCTCGCGGCCAATGGTCCGCAGCACCTGTTTGCCCGAAATATTGCCCATGGCGAGGTTACGTACGGTAACGGTGCACGATTGGGTGCCTACATTCCCGGCAATACCTGTCATCATTGGTATAAAGATAATAAGGGCGGCCACCTGAGCCAAGGTCAGCTCAAAGTGATCCAGCACGGCGCCGGAGCAAAAGCCCCCAAAAATGGTGATAATCAGCCACGGCAGGCGCGACATAAAGGCCGTCCAAACGCTGGCGTCCTCGTCCAATTCGGCTTCGGTGGTACCAGCCATACGGTAAATGTCCTCGCTGGCTTCTTCTTGGATAACATCCACGATATCGTCGACGGTGATAATCCCCAAAATGTGGCCTTCGTCGTCTACGACAGGGAGGGCCAAAAGGTCGTAGCGGCTCATGATGTCCGCTACCTCTTCCTGGTCATCGCGCACGTTGCAGCTGGTGACGCGGGAATGCATGATGTCGCCAATGTTGGTTTCTGGCCCGGCAATGATGAGCTCACGCAAAGAGAGAATCCCTACCAAATGGTTTAGGCCATCAATAACGTACACATAGTAAATGGTTTCGGCGTCTGGCGCGTAAAGGCGGATGATTTCTATGGCCTTTTCGGCGTTGACAAAGACTGGAACGACAACGAATTCTGTGGTCATCAGACCACCGGCGGTGTCGCTGTCGTAGGTCAGGAGCTCTTCAATGTCGTCGGCGGCTTCGTCCTCGAAGAGGGAGAGAATGCGTGAACGCACGCTTTCGTCCAAATCCTCGAGCATATCGGCAGCTTCGTCAGAAGGGATTTCGTCGGCAATGGCGGCGGCTTGGTTGTGAGGGAGCTCGAGGAGGACCTCTACAAGCAGCTCCTCATCGTACATTTCAAAGAGAACAGCGGCGGCGTCCTCTGGCTCCATAACCTTAATGAGTGCTATTTGCGTCTCTCGGTCGTCCAACTTGGCTATGTATTCGGCGATGTCGGTGGAATGCTGTTCTTCTAAGTATTCCTTGAGGGCTTCTTCCTCTTCTTCGTTGGTTGGGACCTTGAGTTCTTCTTCGATCATCCTCTCACTTCCTTTCCTTATTTGGGCTTTGATTAATTAAAATCGTCCATGTCGTAGCCTAGGTCGTGAAGCATCCCTTCACGGTTGCGCCAGTTTTCCTTAACGCGTACCCAAAGCTTGAGGTAAATTTTTTCGCCTAAGAGCTCTTCAATGTCGCGGCGGGCTTGGGTGCCGATTTTTTTAATCATGGCGCCTTGCTTGCCAATGATGATGCCCTTTTGGCTGGAGCGTTCGGTGTAGATGGCGGCGTGGACAATGAGCTTATCGTCCTTTTCGTCGCGTTCCATGTGTTCAATGACGACGGCCACAGAGTGCGGCACTTCTTCTTCGGTGAGGCGTAAAATCTTTTCTCGAATGAGCTCGCTCATAATAATGCGCTCTGGCTGGTCGGTCACGGCATCCTCTGGGTAGAAGCTTGGGCCGTCGTAGAGGTAGCCCTTGCTGGTTTCGAGGAGGCGGTCCACATTGTCGCCACGCTCTGCAGAAAGTGGGAAGATTTCTGCAAACTCACGGCGCGTTTGCCATTTAACAATGGTGCGCATGAGCTCTTCCGGGGTCATGAGATCAATTTTATTGAGAAGGAGGAAAACCGGCACGTCCACGTCCTTCAGCGCATCCAAAATAAATTGCTCGCCGCTACCAAATGGCACAGAGGCATCGACCACATAATAAATGACGTCGCCTTCGTAAATGGTGGAGCGAGCGGCTTCAACCATGTAGTGGTCGAGGCGGTGCTTTGGCTTGTGAATGCCTGGGGTATCGACAAAGACCATCTGAGCATCGCCTGTGGTGAATATCCCTGTAATGCGGGTGCGGGTGGTTTGTGGCTTGGCCGATACAATGGCAATTTTGCGGTCCATGATTTGGTTAATGAGGGTGCTCTTGCCAGCATTTGGGCGGCCAATGAGGGAAATAAAGCCTGTTTTCATGGCTCTTGGGCCCTTTGCGGCAGCGCTTTCTACAGGCTTTTCGTCGCGAGGCTTTTCTGGGCGTGCATCGCGGGTAATGCCGAGGCGGCCTAGGAGGGCTTCCTCCTGCTCGCGCATTTCTGCCTTTTCGTCCTCTTCCATGTGGTCGTAGCCAGCAAGGTGCATCAGTCCGTGGACAATGAGATAACAGACCTCACGCTCTACGCTGTGGCCGTACTCTTCGGCTTGAGCAATGGCGTGGGGCACACTTAGGATGATGTCGCCAAAAGGCGCCAGCTCGTCCTCAAAAAGCTCAATTTCGTCGTCGCGCTCATAAAGAGGGAAGCTCAGCACATCGGTGGCGCGGTCAATGCCGCGGTGCTCGCGGTTGACCTCTTGAATATAGTCGTCATCGCAAAAAGTCAGGCCAATGACCATATCATCAGGCAGCCCTTCTTGCTCGGCATAAAGTGGCAAAATCTCGTCTAGGCGTTCGAGCCAGCTTGGTTCGAGCTCGCCATATTCGTTTACAATATCAAATTGCATAAAAATGCTCCTTTAGTTCATTAGACTTTTTTTGTCGGGATAGGCCACACGCTTGTGGTAAATGCTGTTCATCATGCGCACCATTTCATCGGTAATCTCGTTGAGGTCGCGGTAGGTGATGGCGCATTCGTTGAATTGGCCATCCTCAAATTTGTCGTTGACGAGGTTACGAATGAGGCTATCGACCTGGCCGCGTGAAAGGCGAGAAATGTTGCTTCTCACAGCAGCCTCGACGGTGTCGGCAATCATTAAGATGGCTGCCTCGCGGCTTTGTGGACGCTGGGCCTTGTAGCGGAATTCGTCCTTTTTGGTTTCGGGGTCCTTTTTCAGAGCCTTGAAGTAGAAGTAGCCCACCACGGTGTTGCCATGGTGCTGAGCAATCAGGTCAATAATTGGCTGTGGCAGCCTTGCCTCCTTGGCAATGGCCACCCCTTCCTTGACGTGAGAGGTAATAATAAGCAGCGACAGGCTCGGAGAAATTTTATCGTGAGGGTTTTCCTCGGTGACCTGGTTTTCCGAAAAGAAGGCTGGCATTTTGGTCTTGCCAATGTCGTGATAATAGGCGGCGGTGCGCACCAATTGGGCATCGGCCCCAATGCGCAAGGCCGCAGCCTCGGCGAGGTTGGCCACCATCAGCGAATGTTGGAAGGTACCTGGGCATTTGCGCATGAGCTCGCGCTGCAGTGGCGTGTTTGGATCGCACAGCTCCATAAGGGTGAGGGAAGTGGTGACCTTAAAGGCGCTTTCCAAATAAGGCAAGACGCCAATGGTCAAAAGCAGGGTCAAGACCCCGTTGCCCACAGCAAAGCCCAAAAGGAAGAGCAAGTCGCGTACCTCTAGCCCGGCCACAAGGAAGTAGCAAAGGGCCACAAGCGTCACAGCAGCTGCCGCCCACACACCGCTCATGGTGAGGTCGGTGCGGCGGTGAATCAGCTTAACTTGGCCCAAGGCGGCAATGGATCCGGCAATACCTGCAAAGGATACAAAGACATCGCCGGTGTAAACGCCTACAAGAATGTTTAAGGCCATGGTGGCAAAAATCGCCATTTCGTTATCAATCAAAATAGACACCATAATGGCAAAGGCCGGCACTGGAATGAGAAAATTAATCAAATCTGGCTGCGATTGGGTGGCGCCAAATTGCACCGCCGAAATGCACGGCAGGAGCACCACAATAATCGTCATACAGGTAAATACTATGGATGTATCCTGGCGCCAATCGCGGCAGGTTTTGTTGCGACCACGCCACATGGCGTAGTGATAAATGGTGGCATAAACGGCCAATACGGCAAGCAAAAGCCCGAGCATAATTTTATATGGCGAGCTGTCGTTTTTGTTTGAAAGGGCCTGCACAGCGGCATACTGCTCTTCTGTAACAATATCGCCCTTGTTCACAACCACCTGATCCTTTTGGATGGTGTAAAACACAGGCTCAACGCTTTCTACAAGCTCCTTGCGCTTGGCCTCGCTGTCTTGGAGGTTGATGGCGCTGGTGGCATAAAACTTGGTGTTTTCTAAAATGCGATGCACCAAGCGGCGGTCGAGGTCGCTAAAGGCAAAGGATTGGTCCACATTGTCCAAAAGCTGTTCCTTGGCTTGGGTCAGCTCCTCTTCCTTCACGCCCTTGCCCATAACATTGGAAGAAATGGCCACAGCCTGACGGTGCAGGAGGTCGATGTCGTCGGCGGTGTAGGTCATAAGAACCTTCCAATCGGCATCGCTCACTTCCTTATTAAGGAGGGTATTGAGCTGCTCATGGCGCTTTGTTTCTTCTTCCTTGGCCGCAGTGTCTGCCGTGGCACTCTCGCTTGTTGCGCTGGTGTCCTCTGCCGTTTCTTCACTGCTTGCTTCGTTGCTTGCCACAATATCCCTGAGCTCATCAAAGGCACGGTCAATGGACACCAAGGTGAGGTTATTGAACTGGTCGAGGTTGGTTTCGTACACATCCTCGAAGGTCGTCAACACGCGCTCCTGCTTTGCTTGGGTAGCTTCCTTGTCCTCTACCACCACGCTTCTATCGGCGGTGATGGTACGGGTGGCCACATCGCCTACCTTCCAAAAAAGCTGGGAGGAGGCCAGGCCTTGGAACATCACCAAGAGGATGATGAGAAAGCTCAGTGAAAGAACAAGGCGATTGGAAAAATGCCTTTTGGCAAAAAAGCTATTGAAGGGTCGTGCGCGCATCATGCGCTTGGGATTCGGTTCGTCTAGCATTGCTGCTCATCTCCTCAGTTTGGGCGCGGTCGTAGGCACGGATGATTTTGGCCACCACTGGATGGCGCACCACATCCTCTGCCGCGAGCTCGTAAAAACCAATTTCTTCGATGTCGTGCAAAATTTTTACCGCTTGGCGCAGGCCACTTTGGGCTGCACGCGGCAGGTCAATTTGGGTAATATCCCCGGTTACAACGGCCTTGGAGCCAAAGCCAATACGGGTGAGGAACATTTTCATTTGCTCCGCCGTGGTGTTTTGGGCCTCGTCTAGGATGATAAAGGCATCCTCCAAGGTACGCCCACGCATATAGGCCAAGGGCGCAATTTCAATAATGCCCTTTTCAAGATGGCGCTGGGCTGTTTCCATGCCTAGGGTGTCAAAAAGGCCATCGTAGAGAGGGCGTAAGTAGGGGTCAATTTTTTCTTGCAAGTCCCCAGGCAAAAAACCCAGCTTTTCCCCGGCCTCAACGGCAGGACGGGTGAGGACAATGCGCTCCACCTCGCGGCGTTTTAGCGCTTGCACCGCCATCACCACAGCCAAATAGGTTTTGCCTGTACCGGCAGGACCAATGCCAAAGGTGATGGTTTTTTTGCGTATCATCTCCAAATATTCCTTTTGACCCAAGGTTTTTGGACGGATTTGCTTGCCGCGCGGCGTCATCATTAAAACCTCATTGAGGCCTTCAATCTCGCCAGCCGAAGCCGTTTGTCCCACCGAGGACAGCACATAATGGACGTCGCTTTCGGTGAGAGGGCGTGCGCTCGCCAAACGCTCTAAGTGGTGCACAACCACCTCGCCGGCTTCCACTGTGCGCGGGCTGCCGCTTAGGTGCACCACGTTGCCGCGGGCCGAAATATTGCACAAGAGGTTGGCCTCAACAAGGCGCAGGAAACCATCCTGTGGGCCGTAAAGGCGCTCAGCCACCTCTTCGTCTAGTACGATTTGTTTCTTAGTTTCGCTCAAAATTTGCGTCTCCTTTTTCATCGTGATTGCAAATCATGCTTGGATTTATTATACTCCATCCGCAAAATATCTACAATCCGTGAAAGCCTTGCATTTTCTATTGCAACCATATCCGCCTTGCGCTACCATAAAAGAAAACAACTGGAGGTGACAGGCTTGTTCAAGCTCATCAATAATTTACGCCGAAACATGAGCGCCAATGTGCGTGAAAACCCGCGCATTTTTAGGCTCTTCTTTGTGCTCCGCGCCCTCATCATCCTGGCTCTGGTGCGCGCCATTTTGCTCGCCAACTATGACAGCGCTTTTGTTTGCCTCATGTCGCTCGTTCTCTTTATGATTCCATCCTTGATGGAAAACGGCTTTAAGATAAAATTTTCGCCCATCATGGAAGGGAGCATCTATCTCTTTATTTATGCCGCCGAAATTTTGGGCGAAGTCAACCATTTTTATGTGGCCCTTCCTGGGTGGGACACCATCCTCCACACCATCAACGGCTTTTTGGCTGCCGCCGTTGGCTTTTCGATGATTGAGCTTTTAAACAAGCGCAGCCGCAACCTCTATCTTTCGCCCTTCTACCTCGCCTTTATGGCCTTTTGCTTTTCGATGACGGTGGGCGTCTTGTGGGAGTTTTTTGAATTTGGCGCCGATTATTTCTTGGGCAAGGATATGCAAAAGGACTTCATCATCTCATCGATTGGCTCTGTGACCCTAGATCCCGACAATACCCAGAAGGTCATCCACGTGCGCGATATTACCCAAACCGTCATCCACACCGCCAGCGGTGAAACGGTAATCATTCCTGGCGGCTATTTGGACATTGGCATCATCGACACCATGAAGGACCTCTTCGTCAACTTTATTGGCGCCGTGGTCTATTCCACCATTGGCTATTTTTCCCTCAAGCGCAACAATACCCACAGCCCAAGCATCGCCGTTTACCGAAGCGACGATGGCGATAACCTCGACGATTACAACCTCGCCCACGACGATGGCTTCGAGGTCGACGGCGACGAGTTTCCTTCTATTTATCCACCAAAGTAAATTGCTCTTCGGCCTAAGCCTAGGACAAGCCATTAGAAAATAGTAAAAACTTACCTCGTCACTTCGTCGGCCAAAAGCCAATCGAC
This sequence comes from uncultured Peptococcaceae bacterium, assembly GCA_934229395.1. Classification (GTDB taxonomy): domain Bacteria; phylum Bacillota; class Peptococcia; order Peptococcales; family Peptococcaceae; genus UMGS1590. Next base: position 20,732 of record CAKQDL010000027.1, read on the forward strand.
CAGGTTTTTGACTTCTATGCCCTCATAATTGCCTAGACCAAATCTTGAGAGGGTCAACACCACTTTCGGGTAATTGTCCTTCAAGGCCTTGAGCGGCCTGAGCTCACGGTCGAAGGTTTCTTGGGCACTCATGTCAGCTGTTACTTGATAATACGCCAGCGCGCCCTGCTTTTGCGTGACAAAATCAATTTCGTAATCACCGCTGCGCCCTACATAGGCCTTATAGCCGCGACGGAGAAGTTCAAAATATACAATATTTTCAATAGAAAAACCTAGGTCGTACTGTCTTTTTGGCAAAATATGGTTTCTTAGGCCCAAATCTACAATGTAATATTTCTTGTTTGTCTTTAAAAGCTGCTTTCCTGCTAAATCCATACGGTCGGCGTCGTAAAAAATAAAGGCCTCAGTCAGCGCCTCTAAGTACTGGCTCACTGTATTTGGAGATATTTTGCGCCCACTCGACACAAGATAGTTGGTAATGCTACGCGTAGAAACTGGGCTCCCCACAACGCTCGCTAGGTATTTTGCAATGGCTTTCAGCAAGGTGACATCGTTTATTTTTCCGCGACGCGCCTCGAGGGTGCTGCGCAAGGAACGGTCCTCGATATCACGGACAATAATGGTGTTGTAGATGCCCTCCAAATACATATCCACTTTTTCGTCTGTGCGTTGCATGGTTGCAACGTAGGGAAAACCGCCTGTGCGCAAATACTCAGCAAAGGCTTCGTCCCCAGAAAGAGCTGTTGCCTGTGTATATTCTTTAAAGGACAATGGCAGGAGCGCAATCTCTACATAGCGCCCAGAAAGCAGGGTTGCCAGCTCACCCGAAAGTAAAAAAGCATTCGATCCCGTGACATAAATATCCACATTGGGCTTAATGTAAAGACTGTCCAGCGCTTTTTCAAAGGCAGGCACCTTTTGAATTTCATCAATAAAAATATAACTTGGGCGATTTTTGTCCAACCGCTCCTCTATGTATGCATAAAGAGCGTGGTATTCTAGCAAGTCTTCATAGCGCAAATCCTCCAGATTAATGGCAATCATTTGCTCTTCCGCTACGCCCTCTTGGCGCAACACTGCTTGATACTGTTGCAAAAGCGTTGATTTGCCCGAGCGGCGAATCCCCGTCACAACCTTTATAAGTGGCTCGTCTTTCCACGCCAACAATTGCTGCAAATAGACTGTTCTTTCTATCATTATAACCACCTCCATCTATGTGCTCATTATAGCACATTTTAGAGATTTCAGCTTATTTTGTTCCCGCATGAGAATATTTTCTCCACTTTCATCTGTTTTGTTCCCGCACGAAAATATTTTTAGCCGTTTTCCCTATTTTGTTCCCGTGTGGGATTATTTTTTCTTTGGATGGGCGTCTTGCCAGTCTTCTTGGAGAATGCTTAGGTAACAGACGGTTTTGCTCTGACCAATGAGGGGCTGCTCAACATCGTCTTCTTCGTATTCGTAGATAAAGCCGCACTTGTCTAGGACGTGGCGAGAGGCCTCGTTTTCAAGGTAGTGGGTGGCGATGACGCGTGAGAGGTCGAGCTTGGTGAAGGCGTAGCGCAAGAGGCCTTCGCTGGCTTCGGTGGCGTAGCCTTGGCCCCAGTAGTCGCGGCCGAGCCAGTAGCCCAATTCTGCTTCGTCGTCAAAAATCATATCGTTGGCATCGTCCCCAAAAAGAAAGCCGGCGCAGCCAATCAAGGTACCGTCCTTGAGGGTAACGGCGTAATTGTCCTTTTTCTTGAGAACGGTTCTTATAATATCCTTGCTTTGGGCCTCGCTTCTGTGCGCTGGCCAGCCGCCTATTGGCCCTACCTCTGGGTCTTTGGCGAGCTTGTACAGGGCTGGGGCGTCTTTTTCTGTCCATGGGCGCAACACAAGGCGCTCAGTTTTGATGGTCATAGTATCACTCCTATTCTTTTCTATAGTATATCTGGCCTGTGAGACCGTGGCAACACGTTCTTGTCTGGCCTATTATCTGGCATGACGATTCTTTTCATTTTGGAGATTGTTATAGGTTCAATTATCCACTATGCTAGAGCCAATGATTTGAAAAGGAGATTTCACCATGGAAAAAACACGTTACGATTTAAATAAGGAACTCGCACAAATGCTCAAGGGTGGCGTTATTATGGACGTGACCAATCCTGAACAAGCACGCATTGCCGAGGCTGCCGGCGCCTGCGCTGTAATGGCTCTCGAACGCATCCCGGCTGATATCCGCGCAGCTGGCGGCGTGAGCCGTATGAGCGACCCAAAGATGATCAAGGGCATCCAAGAAGCTGTTTCCATCCCTGTGATGGCCAAGTGCCGCATTGGTCATTTTGCCGAAGCGCAAATCCTCGAAGCCATCGAGATTGACTACATCGACGAAAGCGAAGTGCTCTCGCCTGCCGACGACAAGTACCACATCAACAAGCGCGACTTTAAGGTGCCTTTTGTGTGTGGCGCGCGCAACCTCGGCGAAGCCCTCCGCCGCATTAGCGAAGGCGCTTCTATGATTCGCACCAAGGGCGAGCCTGGCACGGGTGATGTGGTGCAAGCGGTGCGCCATATGCGCATGATGCAATCTGAAATGAAGCGTGTGCAAAATATGCGCGCCGATGAGCTTTTTGAAGCGGCCAAGGAGCTTCAAGTGCCTTACGACCTTCTTCTCTACGTGCACGAAAACGGCAAGCTCCCAGTGGTCAACTTTGCTGCTGGCGGTGTGGCTACCCCTGCCGATGCAGCCCTTATGATGCAGCTCGGCGCTGAGGGTGTGTTTGTTGGCTCCGGCATCTTTAAGAGCGGCAACCCGGAAAAGCGCGCCCAAGCCATTGTGAAGGCTGTGACCAACTACACCGATGCCAAGCTCATTGCCGAGCTCAGCGAGGACCTCGGCGAAGCCATGGTCGGCATCAACGAAAGCGAAATTGAAATCATCATGGAAGCGAGAGGTCAATAAGATGAACATTGGCATTTTGGCGCTCCAAGGCGCCTTTGTTGAGCACGAACGCGCCCTGCGCGCCTTGGGTGCCACCACCTTTGAAATTCGCCAAAAGCGCGACCTCGTGCAAAAAATGGACGGTCTCATCCTCCCTGGCGGCGAAAGCACCGTGATGCGCAAGCTCTTGCACGAGCAGGATATGTTTAGTGTCCTCCACGACGCCATATCAAGCGGCCTTCCAGTCTTTGGTACCTGCGCCGGCCTTCTCCTCTTGGCCGAGCACATCGAAGGCGGCACCCCCTGCTTTGGCACCATGCACCTTCGCGCCATGCGCAACGCCTACGGCCGCCAGCTCGGGAGCTTTCATACGAAGGCCGATTTTGCCTCTCTAGGCGATGTACCCATGACCTTCATACGCGCCCCTTATATTGCCGCAGTAAGCGAAGGCGTCCAAATCCTAGCCACCACCGGCGGCCACATTGTGGCAGCAAGAGAAGGCAACCAGCTCGTCAGCGCCTTTCACCCAGAGCTGGATAACGACCCCACCATCCACCAGTACTTTCTTGATATGATCTAGATAGAAGGGGCAGTCGAAAAATAGACATACAGCCTTCTCCCCATTGAATCCATCTACTCTGCCTTCCCCTCCGGGGAAGGTAGCTGCGATGAAGCGATAGCGGAATTGCAGACGGATGAGGCGGGAGAAGGCTTATTCATTTGCATTTACGTATTTTTCAAAATTGCTGTTTCCCTCTCGTCCCCTATTGTGCTTACTCTTCAGCTATGATGCGCGAGCAAGCCAAAAACCTCTGCCCTCTTGGGGCGTTTTTTTGTTATAATGAATGTACACTTCACCATTGAAAGAGAGGAAAATTCATGAGCAAAGTATTACTTCTAAACGGTAGCCCTCACAAGGAAGGCTGCACCTTTACTGCCCTAACAGAAATCGCCCAAACCTTAGAAAAGAATGGCGTTGAAGCAGAAATCATCCATCTTGGCGTAAAACCAGTGCCTGGCTGCATGGCTTGCGGCGCTTGCAACAAAACCGGCAAGTGCGTGCAAGACGACATTGTCAACATTGTCGCTGCAAAGCTTGATGACGCTGATGGCATTATCCTCGGTTCCCCTGTTTACTACGCTGGCCCTAGCGGACAAATGAGCTCCTTCGCCGATCGCCTCTGGCGCTCCTCCTCCAAGAAAATGGACGGCAAGCTCGGCGCCTGTGTAGCAAGCTGCCGCCGCGGCGGTGCAAGCGCCACCTTCGACCGCCTCAACAAATACTTCACCATCTCCAATATGCACATCGTTGGTAGCCAATACTGGAACCAAGTCCACGGCAACACCCCAAAAGAAGTGAAGCAAGACCTCGAAGGCCTCCAAACTATGCGCACCCTAGGTGAAAACATGGCATGGCTCCTCAAATGTATCGAAGCCGGCAAAGCAGCAGGCGTAGCAGCACCAAAACGCGAAGAAGCCATCAAAACCAACTACATCAACCTCTAAAACAAAAGCAGCTCTCACCAGAGGGCTGCTCAGACTGTCGATAAAGGTATATTTTCACCAAAGGCGTGTATGCATTTGTGAAGCCTTCCCCCCAGGTGGGGAAGGCTCATGTTATTCACCAAATCTTTCTATTCACATACACGTTTTAGGTTTTTCTACAGTCTGAGCAGCTCTCACCAGAGGGCTGCTTTTTCCCTTATTGACACCTCTTTGCCCTCATTTTTGGCAGCAAAATAGGGGCAAAAAGTTCCATTTCAGAAAAAGTGAGAAGGCGCCTCCTGAGGGCTCCTGTAGAGCGCAGCGTAACAGGTGACTGAGGGACCCACGGAAGGCAGCTAATAACACGTGCGTGCAAGATTATAAAACCGCACCCCCTCAGCCATCCTGCGAGCATCACCTTCACGCTGTTGAGTGAAATCTTTCGCCATCCCGCCCACTAGCCACTACAAAAATTAACGCACAAGCCACGCTTTTAGCTTGCTTCCGGCGAGGGTGGTGAGACTTAGCAGGCTTAGGCTGGTGGCCAGGTTTATGCCTAGGCTTTGGGTGGCAAAGCTTGGGGCGGCTTTTTGTTGTAGGGTCATAAAGGACAGGGTATCGCCTGCAAATAGACACACAACGCCGGCCAGGGCCAAGGCGAGGCCTACGTAGCGCAGGGCTGGGGCGTAAGGCTCTAGGCGGAGCTTTTTTAGGAGCGTTTTGCCCACGGCGCTCCAGTGCAGGCCTAAGTGGAGGCCCATAACGAGAAAGCCCCAATAGGCGCAAATTTGGTGGGGTGTGGCGGCCTTCGTGCCACCAGAAAAGGGCAAAAAGGCCAAGGCGTACTTTGAAAGAAGCAGTGAGCTCACCGTAAGCCCCAAGGTGACAAACACAAGGAGGGCGCCAAAAAGAAGCATGGTGCGGCGCAAACGGTTGCCGCGGGCCTTTGGACGCGGTGCAAAAAAGCGCGCGTTAAGGCCAAGATGGCCCATAAAAAGCGCCAAGGTAGCCAGCCCCACCCATTCGTGAAGGGCCTTGCCAATCAGCGAATAGCTCATAGAAAGCACAAAGCCCAGGACAATGAGGGCATCAATCATAAGACGTTTGTTTTGTGTGATGGTCATTCTATCTCCTCCATTTCTATGGCTAGTATACCACAACAATGAACAACGTTCACTGGTAATGACTCTCTCTCTTATGGCACACAAAAAGGGGCTGTCGGAAAATAGACAACCTCAAATAAATAAGGGAGAGAGATTCGCACGAATCTCTCTCCCTTATTTT
>CAKQDL010000028.1 GCA_934229395.1 uncultured Peptococcaceae bacterium
CTTTTATATTATACCGCATTTCTGGGCTAAATACGCGAAAAAGGCCGCCGCTTGGCGACCTTTTTCGACAAGCTGAGACCAGCGCGCAACCGCTGGTCTTTTTTTGTGCAAATTTAAGCGTTAAGCAAAAAGCTTATGCTGTCTCAATCTGCAACTATGTTCTTAGTAGTTAAATTATAGCATTTCCACAGTAAGTCGTCAACGATAAGCTTCGGCAAGAGAAACGGATAGGCAAAGTGGCGAAAGCCACTGCAGCTTGTCGAAAAAGGTATATTTTCAGCATAGGCGTGTATGCATTTGTGAAGCCTTCCCCCTCCCTTCGGGTACTAGCTTCGCGTCGGAATTAGTGGGTTTTCTGGAGCAAGGCGGAAGAAAACTCGGATGAGGGTGTGTTTTCACCGCACTTTACTGGTAAATCGTTCATTCACGCTCCGCGCATACCCCTCATCCGTCGGCTACGCCGCCACCTTCTCCCCAGGTGGAGAAAACTTTTGCTATCTATAGAAAGTTTTCTCTTTACATACACGTTTTGGGTTTTTCGACACACTGGGCGTTTCACCCTAGCGGTGGAACGCTATTTTCGCCGCACAAAAAAGCGCTCCGGAGAGCGCTTGGATATCTTACATGTGGTTGGAGTTGAGGTCGGAGTTACGCAAGGTAACGTCGTGGGCACCGCCTTCTACGATGGAGGTTGCACTTACGAGGGTAAGACGAGCGTTTTCTTGAAGTTCCTTGATGCTCAAAACGCCGCAGTTGCACATGGTGGAGCGGATTTTGCTGAGAGAAAGTTGAACGTTGTCCTTGAGGGAACCAGCGTATGGTACATAGGAGTCAACGCCTTCTTCGAAGGAAAGCTTGCTGTCGCCGCCCATGTCGTAACGTTGCCAGTTGCGTGCACGTGCAGAGCCTTCGCCCCAGTATTCCTTCATGTAGTTGCCGCCAATGCGTACGCGGTTGGATGGGGATTCATCAAAACGAGCAAAGTAACGACCGAGCATGATGAAGTCAGCACCCATAGCGAGAGCGAGGGTCATGTGGTAGTCGTATACAATACCACCATCGGAGCAAAGTGGAATATAAACGCCAGTTTCTTCGAAGTATTCGTCACGTGCCTTTGCTACTTCAATAACAGCAGTTGCTTGGCCACGGCCAATACCCTTTTGTTCGCGGGTAATGCAGATGGAACCACCGCCGATACCAATCTTTATAAAGTCAGCGCCGGCTTCGGCCAAATAACGGAAACCTTCAGCGTCTACAACGTTACCAGCACCAACCTTCACGTCGTCGCCGTAGTTTTCGCGAATCCAGTCGAGGGTGATTTTTTGCCATTCGGTGTAGCCTTCAGAAGAGTCGATGGTCAAAACGTCAACACCAGCTTCAACAAGAGCAGGTACACGTTCCGCATAGTCGCGGGTGTTGATACCAGCACCAACAATGTAGCGCTTGGACTTGTCATCCAAAAGCTCTAGTGGGTTTTCCTTGTTGGAATCATAGTCTTTGCGGAAGATGATGTAAAGGAGGTGTTGGTTTTCGTCAACGATAGGGAGCTGATTGAGCTTGTGATCCCAAATAAGGTCGTTTGCTTCAGGAAGGGTGGTGTGTTCGTTACCAACAATGAGTTTTTCAAATGGGGTCATAAATTCCTGTACCTGGGTGTCGCGAGGGGTGCGGGAAAGACGATAGTCACGGCTGGTGATGATGCCCAAAAGCTTGCCGTTGGCACTACCGTCATCGGTAACAGCCATGGTGGAGTGGCCAGTCTTCTTGCGAAGCTCAAGCACATCTGCCAAGGTGTTGGTAGGGCTTAAGTTGGCATCGCTCACTACAAAGCCAGCCTTGTAATTTTTAACACGGCGAACCATAGCTGCTTGGTTTTCGATGGATTGGGAACCAAAGATAAAGGACACGCCGCCTTCCTTAGCGAGGGCAATGGCCAAGGTATCGTTGGATACAGCCTGCATAACAGCGCTGACTAGAGGAATGTTCAAAGAAAGAGCTGGTTCTTCGCCTTTTTTGAACTTAACAAGTGGGGTCTTGAGGCTGACGTTTGCAGGAACGCAGTCTTTAGAGGTAAAGCCGGGGATAAGAAGGTATTCGTTAAATGTACGTGATGGTTCATCGTAAATGTGTGCCATTGTTGTACTCCTTTCAAATTTTGTATGTGTTATGCTTTAAGCTTGTGCGTCGTGATCCTTTGGAAGGATTTCAATCCAGTAGTTGTCAGGGTCAGCAATAAAGTAGATGCCCATAGCAGGGTTTTCGAATACAATAACGCCAAGTGCCTTGTGAAGGGCATAAGCATAAGCAAAATCGTCAGCTTCAAGAGCAAGGTGGAATTCGTTTTCACCGAGATTGTAAGGCTGTGGATGGTCGCGTAACCAAGTAAGCTCGAGCTTGTGCTTGGTGTTACCATCGCTGAGGTAGACAATGATAAAGCTGCCGTCTTCGGCTTCAATACGACTGTCTTCCTTTAGACCCAAGGTCTGATCATAAAAAGCAAGACTGTTTTCTAGATTGGTAACATTGATGTTGTTGTGCAAAAAAGAAAATTGCATAGAATGAAATCCTCCTAAATGTCTTTAGTTGCTACTATTCTAGCACAAATTGTGCATAAAATCATAAGAAATCACATTGTATTGATGATTTTTTTGTCCGCGAGTTGTGGTATACTAAAAGAACATTTGTGGAGGAGGCCATCTCATGAGCGAAAATTATTTAGAAAAGAACGTGCCCTACGCCGAGGAGGCAGAGGCAGGTATCATCTCAGCGATGTTTAAGGACCGCGAGGTTATTGGAGATGTGGTACAGCTGATTCGCGAAGGAGATTTCTACAAGCAGGAAAACGCCATTTTGTTTAAAACCATCGTGGAGCTTGACGAAGCCGGCCAAACCGTTGACCTCGTTACCATGACCAACAAGCTGCGCAAGGAAAATCTGCTCGAAAAAGCCGGAGGCATTTTTTATTTGGGCCAAATTGCCAACGCGCCGAGCACTGTCTACAACATCAAGCAGTACGCTAAAATTGTCCAAGAAAAATCCACCATGCGCCAGCTCATCCAAATTTCTGAGCGCATTCGCAACCGTTGCTTTGAAGATGCTGAGCCAGTAGAAAGCATCCTAGACGATACAGAACGCCTCGTTTTGGATATTTCTAAGCAGCGCCAGCGCAACGACGTGACCCGCGTGGATGAAATCGTTGCCACAAACCTAGAAATGATTGAAGAAGCAGCCAAGGCTACCGATGAAATCACCGGTACGCCATCAGGCTTTATTGACCTTGATCACATGACCAACGGTTGGCAACGCAGCGACCTGATTATCCTAGCAGCCCGTCCTGCAATGGGCAAAACAGCCCTCTGCTTGAACATGGCCGCCAATGCCGCTGTTGATTTTGGCCGTCCGGTGGCCATCTTCAGCCTAGAAATGAGCAAGGAACAGCTCGTACAGCGTATGCTCGCCTCAGCTGCCCGCATCGACCAAAAGCGTTTGCGCACCGGCCAGCTCAATGCCGACGAATGGGGCGCCTTTATGCAAAAAATAGGCCCGCTTTCCTCAGCACCTATCTATATAGACGATACGCCAGCCATCACCATTCGCGAGCTCCGCGCCAAGGCGCGCCGTTTGCAAAGCCGTGAGGGCGATTTGGGTCTTATCCTTCTAGATTATTTGCAGCTGATGGGCGGCAGCGGCAACAGCGAAAGCCGTCAACAGGAAGTATCCGAAATTTCCCGTTCCCTCAAGGCTCTCGCCCGTGAGCTCAACGTGCCAATCATCGCCCTTTCACAGCTGAGCCGTAGTGTAGAGCAAACCAAGGACAAAAAACCGCAGCTCAGCCATTTGCGTGAATCCGGTTCCCTCGAGCAGGACGCCGACATCGTTGTCTTTATCCATCGTGAGGAATATTATAATGAAGACACCGACCGTCGCGGCATAGCAGATATCATCATTGCCAAGCACAGAAACGGCCCAACAGGCACCATCGAGCTCGCATTCCAAAATGAACTCACACGCTTCGACAACCTCAGCCACGAAGCCAACTATATGTAAACCATACGGCGCAATTATGCGCCTTTTTTTACCCAAAGGGGTGTAAAAACCAGTCAATATCCGTCCAAAAGAGACGAATTGTGCAATAATTTAAAATGTTTGTTAATATAGGTTTTATTTATCGATAATGCATAAAATATTTTTCTACGCAACTGAATAGATGCACGAAACAAATTGGCTAACCAATTCTCTTGGGGCTTAGGCTTTTATATAACACATAAAACCCTACATAAAGCAGTCGTTAGTGATTCTATTGAAAAGTACAAAGGCGTTATGAAAGCATTCTGTTATCTGAATGTGGTTAACCACTATGGAAAATGGTCGCTTTGTTACTAAAATTGCGTTTTTCAGAGGGTCGCAATTCTGTGAAAAATGTGATAGATTAAATGTGCAGGATAAATCCGTTAGAGGAAACAAGAAGAAATCAAGAAGAACAACAAAATGCTAGTTGTAAAAATCAGAAAGTATGAGGTGTCTCTAAATGAAATGCTCAAATCGTATCAGTGGTATGCAAGAATCTCCAATCCGTAAGCTCGTTCCTTATGCTAACAAGGCACGCGCAAATGGCAAAAAGGTTTACCCATTAAACATCGGTCAACCAGATATCCAAACTCCAGAAGGTTACTTCACAGCTATTAAGGATTTCAAGCAAGACGTTCTTGCTTATGCAGATTCCCATGGCGACCAAGCGCTTCTCGATATCATCAGCGACTACTACAAAAAGAACGGCATGGACTTCGATGCAGACGATTTGCTTATCACAAACGGGGGTAGTGAAGCATTGTTGTTTGCCATGATTGCTGTTTGCGACCCAGGCGAAAGCGTTGTTGTAATCGAACCGTTCTACACCAACTACAACGGCTTTGCTTCCGCTGTAAGCGTAAATGTAGAAGGTATTGTTACCACTGCTGAAAACGGCTATCGTCTTCCATCCAAGGAAGAAATGCTCGCTTCCATCAGCGACAAGGCTCGTGCCATCATCATCACCAACCCATCCAACCCTACTGGCGTTGTTTACACCAAAGAAGAACTCCAAATGGTTGCTGACATCTGCGTAGAACGTAACCTCTTCGTCATTGCTGACGAAGTTTATCGTGAATTCGTTTACGATGGCGAATACACCAGCCTTGCAGCCTTCCCAGAACTCCAAGATCGTCTTATCATGATCGACTCTGTATCCAAGCGTTACAGCGCTTGCGGTGCACGTATCGGCTGCATTGGTAGCAAGAACAAAGAACTCATGGCAAACGTGCTCAAGCTCTGCCAAGGTCGTTTGTCCGTATCTACCCTCGACATGATTGGTGCGACTGAGCTCTACAAGACCCCAGTAAGCTACTTCGAAGAAGTAAATGCAGAATACATGAAGCGTCGTGACGTTGTTTACAAACGCCTCAATGCTATGCCTGGCGTTGTTTGCGCAAAGCCACAAGGTGCTTTCTATGTAGCTGTTAAGTTCCCAGTAGACGATGCAGAAAAATTCGTTATCTGGATGCTCGAAGAATTCGACCACAACGGCGAAAGCGTTATGATGGCGCCTCTCGCTAGCTTCTACTCCAAGCCTGGCTATGGCCAAGATGAAGCACGTATCGCTTATGTGCTCAACTGCGAAGAACTCGAAAAAGCTATGGATGCTCTCGAAGCAGGTCTTGCTGCATACCCTGGCCGCAAATAATCTAGTTGCATAACGTCGCCTAAGCGACTTCAGCCCACGTCTTAAGCTGCCATTAGACGTGGGTTTTTTGTGCACGAAAATAGCCCCGCGAAAATCGCGGGGCTATCGTTCTTTTACATATTTTTAAAGTCCACCAAGATGGTGTTGTGTTGGTTGTAGTTGCTGCCGATGCTATCAATGAGGGCATTGGCTGTGTCGATGGCGGTCATGGTTGGGATACCCAAGGTAACGGCCTTGCGACGGAAGATAACAGAGTCACGCTGTGGATTGCGGCCCTTTTTGGAGGTGGAGATGATGTAGTCAATCTTGCCACTTTCAATGAGCTCCGTGGCGTTGAAGCTGTTGCTTTCGTGAATCTTGTTGAGCTGTACCACGTCGATGTTAGGATCTGCAGCTTCGATGGCTTCGGCAGTGCCCTTGGTGGCAAAGATTTCAAATCCTTGATAGTAGAACTTCTTGGCAATGTCGGCAATTTCTGCCTTGTCCTGGTCGCGTACAGAGATAAACACGCCGCCTTCGCGCTTGAGGGAGTAGCCGGCAGCTACAAGGCCCTTGTAGAGCGCTTCGAGGGTGGTTTCACCAATACCCAAAACTTCACCAGTGGATTTCATTTCAGGCCCGAGCTGGGTATCTACATTGGCGAGCTTTTCAAAGGAGAATACAGGCACCTTCACAGCCACATACTTGCTGGCAGGATAGAGGCCAGTGCCATAGCCCAAGTCCTTGAGGCTTTCGCCAAGGCTTGCGCGGGTAGCGAGGTCAATCATAGGCACGCCAGTCACCTTGCTGATGTATGGCACGGTACGGGAGGCACGAGGGTTGACTTCAATCACATAAAGCTCTTCATCGTGGACAATGTATTGGATGTTGGTAAGACCAATAGCGCCCAAGCCCTTGCAAAGTGCCTTGGTGTGGTTGATGATTTTTTCTTCCATGCGCTTGGAAATGTGTGGCGCAGGGTAAACGGCAATGGAGTCACCAGAGTGGATACCAGTGCGTTCAATGTGTTCCAAAATACCAGGAATCAAGATGTCTTCGCCGTCGGTGATGGCGTCGATTTCAATTTCGATACCGTTTAGGTATTTGTCGATGAGGATTGGGTTGTGCTCATCGTTGGCAGCAATAATAACCTTCATATATTCTTGAATGTCATCATCGCCAAAGGCAATAATCATGTTTTGCCCGCCCAAGACGTAGCTAGGGCGCATAAGCACAGGGTAGCCAATCTCGTTGGCCACGTGGAGGGCTTCCTCTTCGGTGAATACGGTTTGGCCAGCAGGACGCTTAATCTTGAGGGCGGTAAGAAGCTCGTCAAAACGTTCGCGGTCTTCGGCGGCGTCAATACCTTCGGCAGAGGTGCCAATGATTTTCACGCCGTGCTTTGCCAAGTCGGCAGTGAGCTTGATGGCTGTTTGGCCACCGTAAGCCACAACCACGCCGTAAGGCTTTTCGAGGTCAATGATAGGCTTTACATCTTCCCAGGTTACAGGTTCAAAATAAAGTCTGTCGGCGGTGTCAAAGTCGGTAGAAACAGTTTCTGGGTTGTTGTTGATGGTGATAACTTCATAGCCCAATTGCTTGAGCGCCCACACAGAGTGTACACTGGAGTAGTCAAATTCAATACCTTGACCAATGCGGATAGGGCCGGAACCAAATACAATCACGCGCTTTTTGTCGGACTTGGCAATTGGTTCGAGGGCTTCGTTTTCTGCACCTTCTTCAGGGGTCTTGATGACAGAGTAGAAGTAAGGGGTAGCAGCAGAAAATTCACCGGCACAGGTATCAACCATCTTATAGATTGGTTCAATATGGGTAGGCATGGCATGGCCGGAAAGGGCTTCCATGGTTTTGTCGGTAAAGCCGAGCTTTTTGCCGTGGATGTAGTCTTCCACGCTGATTGGCGCTTCGCTAGCCACAAGAAGCTTTTCAAAGTCAGCGAGCTTCACAAGCTTATAAAGGAACCATTCATCAATCATGGTAATGGCGTGCACTTCATCCACGCTCATGCCACGGTAGAGGCCTTCGTACACGCTAAAGAGACGGAGGTCGCTAGGGTGTGCCATAAGGGTTTTGATTTCTTCAAGGTCGAGGCTCTTGTAATCGTTGTAGCGGAGGGTGTCCTGCTTAATTTCAGCACCACGCACCGCCTTCATCAGACCCATTTCGAAGGTATCGGCAATGGCCATAACTTCACCGGTGGCCTTCATTTGGGTTCCAAGGTCGCGCTTGGCGTAGATGAATTTGTCAAACGGCCATTTTGGGAACTTGACAGCCACATAGTCGAGGGCTGGCTCGAAGGAAGCATAGGTTTTGCCGGTAACAACGTTTGGAATTTCGTCTAGGGTGTAGCCCAAAGCAATCTTGGTTGCAATCTTTGCAATAGGATAGCCAGTGGCCTTCGATGCCAAGGCAGAAGAACGGGACACACGAGGGTTTACCTCGATAACGGCATATTCAAAGCTTTCAGGATGGAGGGCAAATTGCACGTTGCAGCCACCTTCAACGCCCAAGGAGTTGATGATTTTGAGGGCTGCAGAGCGGAGCATTTGGTATTCCTTATCTGCCAAAGTCACAGCAGGCGCAATAACCACAGAGTCACCAGTGTGAACGCCAACTGGGTCAAAGTTTTCCATGGAGCAGACGGTGATGGTGTTGCCCTTCGCGTCGCGGATAACTTCAAATTCCACTTCCTTCCAGCCACTGATGCATTTTTCAACCAAGATTTGGTGAATAGGGCTGGCTGTAAGGCCGTTGTTGGAGGTTTGCTTTAATTCCTCTGGGGTTTCGCAAATACCGCCGCCGCTGCCGCCTAGGGTAAAGGCTGGACGTACAATGACAGGGTAGCCGATTTCTTGGGCATAAGCCATGGCAGATGGGGTATCAGTGACAACCTTAGAAGCAATGGTAGGTTGGCCAATGGATTCCATGGTATCCTTAAACATTTGACGGTCTTCGGCCTTGTCGATGGTGTCAGGATCGGCACCAAGGAGTTTCACATTGTGACGGGCCAAGAAGCCTTCGCGTGCAAGCTGCATAGAAAGGGTAAGACCCGTTTGCCCACCCAAGGTAGAAAGAATGGAGTCTGGCTTTTCTTTTTTAATAACGCGTTTGACGGTTTCGAGGGTGAGTGGCTCAATATATACATGGTTGGCCATTGCCTCGTCGGTCATAATGGTCGCAGGATTGGAGTTAATAAGAACAATATCAATATTGTTTTCTTTAAGGGCTTGGCAAGCCTGGGTACCGGCGTAGTCAAACTCAGCAGCCTGGCCAATAATGATAGGACCAGAACCAATAACAAGAACTTTTTTAATCTCTGGATTTAGTGGCATAAATTAAACCTCCATCATATCAAAGAAACGGTCAAAGAGATAAGCAGTGTCTTTTGGTCCGCCGCAGGCTTCTGGGTGGAATTGTACAGAGAAGGTCGGTTCATTTACATAATCGATACCTTCGCAGGTGCCATCGTTGGAGTTGACAAAACGTTCCTTGGCAACGTTGGCGTCAATGGTGGAAGGGTCCACCGCATAGCCGTGGTTTTGGCTGGTGATAAAAATGCGGTCTGTAACAAGGTCGCGTGCAGGCTGGTTGGCACCACGGTGGCCATACTTGAGCTTAAAGGTCTTAAAACCATGGCTAAGGGCCAAAAGCTGGTGACCTAGGCAAATGCCAAAGGTAGGGAGCTTGTGTGCGCTAAGCTTTTTGAGCTCAGCGATAACGCCTTGTGCTTCTTCAGGGTCGCCAGGGCCGTTGGAAAGCATGATGGCATCTGGCTTTTGGGCCAGGATTTCTTCGCAAGTAGAATGGGAAGGCATACGTATCACCGTAGCGCCACGTTTTAAAAGCTCGCGCTCGATGTTGTCCTTCGCGCCAAAGTCCCAAAGCACCACGCGTGGGCCCTTGGTGGTAGATGGCGTCACCTTTGTGCCAGAAATGGTCACAGAAGGCACCGCATCTCTAATGAAGAATTCCTTGAGGCCTTCAGCGTTTGCCTTGCTTTCATCTGTTGTAAGCACAGCGTTCATAACGCCGTGTTCGCGAATGCGCTTGGTAAGGGCGCGGGTGTCAATGCCATAAAGACCAACCACACCTTCGCTTGCTAGATAAGCGTCCAAGGTAGAGCTGCCGCGGAAGTTGGATGGATGATCGCATGGATCTTGCACAATGTAACCGCGAAGCGCAGGGCGTTGAGATTCAAAATCCTCGCGGATGATACCGTAATTACCAATTAATGGAAAAGTTTGGAGAACGATTTGGCCATAGTAGCTTGGGTCGGTTAGGGTTTCCAGGTAGCCAGTCATAGCAGTAGTGAATACAAGCTCAGCAACGACAGTGCCTTCAGCGCCAAAAGACGTGCCCTGCAAAATAGTGCCGTCTTCGAGGCATAAGTATGCTTTTTTTCTCAATAGAATCGAGCTCCTTTACTAATAATTATTCATGAGAGGTACGCGATGATTTGTTTTTTTTCATCCTTTGAATTATACTCCAAGCGCGACAAAATGCAAATAAAAAATGCGCTAAAAGCCAAAAAAACCGTGAAATTTTAACCCACGCCGAAATCTGTGTTGTTTAAAAGTATGTCAACGCGTGGATTGTTTACAACACTAGGATAAATGTCGGAAATGAATAAATTTACAGTGCTTTCATCTCTTTTTACACTAGAACCGTTATCAATCATAATATTGATGCAAATGCGCTCAAAATGCGCCAGCCCCGTTTCAACATCGTGCTGCATTTGCGCAAGACTTTCGCCCTCCACGCCAAAGAGCAGGCAGCATTCGTCAAAATAGCGCGCCATCTCTGACGGCGGCGTGTCGCGCGGGATGCCCTTGTCGAAGATATCCTCGCGGAAATCGCCGTCAAAGGTTTCAATGCCGCCCTTGACCTTGAGCGCAATACCGTTTTCCGCCATGCGCGCACGGAAAGGTGCAATAGCGGCGCGGTCCGTCCAGTGGCACTCCACGTGCACGCGGTGGATGTTTTTTTCTTTGCAAATAGCAATCACGCGCGAGAGTGTGGCCTCGCTGAGGTCGCAAAACGAGCCAGAATTGATGACCTCCAGCACGCCTGTGCGCCCCGTTACGTGAGCGAGCACCTCAAAATTGAGCGTATCGTTGGCAGCTTGGTCGTGCGAAAAATCCAAATGATAATTGCAAAAACGGCAACGACGCCAACGGCAGCCGCTCCCGCGCAAAAGCACAATCTCCCGCGGGTTCTTGTCCTCAATAAAGCTATAACGTTCAGATGGATGCGGATTAGACATAATAACCTCCTCATTTAACTTACCCTAACTATAATCCACCACCACGCGTTGTGCAAGGCTGCGAGCGTTTTTTATCTGCGTAGTCTGGGCAATGTTTTGGTGCAAAATTGGGACTGTCGTACTATGATGAGCAGGAAAGAATCGTCATATGCGACCGATGCGACTGAAACTGCGAACATTGCGTCAGAAACTGCGACTAAAATTGATGAGAGGGAGCAAAAGTTCAGATGAGGGCATAGTTTTGCCACACCAAGCCATGATGACACTAAGCCGTCGTGGCATTTCTTATTTGCACGCATTTCTAGAAGAGAAAAGTGTACAAGCCCAGCAAAAATCTCTTCTGGAATGAGCGCCACTGAAATTTTTCGCTCGCGGCTATTGGTGGATAGTTTTGGGTGGATGGCGCTTATGGAATGTGTTTAAACAAATAATGCCTATTGTCTCTTTATTATTTCCTAAAAGATATGGTACAATATTGTAAATGGTTAACAAGTTGCATTTGTTGGCCGGCATCCGCGGATGGGTCTTGGAGAATGGTCAAAAGTTGGTGACAATTTTTAATTCCTTGCAGTTTTGGTCATTATTTATATACCTTATTCAAGAAAAATGTGTTATCATGTATAGAAAAAGTAACTCAAATGTGTTATCTAGGAGGAATTATCCATGAAGAAGAGAAATCTATTATTTGGCGCAGTTGCTGCTGTTGCAGGTGCTGCTGCATATCAAAACCGCGACGTATTGGCTGCTGCTGCCAAGCTTGAAAAAATCCAAGGCGATTTGTTTGCACGCGTTGCCAACACTGGCGAAAAGGCGCAATACCTTTGCAAGAACGATGCACAATCTGAAGAACTCTTCAAGGATTGGATTGCCTACAATGGCTGGCAAACTGCTGAACGCGTTGGCGAAGGCTTCTTCTATATTAACGCTGAAGGTGCTACCTTGACTGTTGAACGCGAAACCGTATGTGGTGGTCGTTACATTCTTTGGACTGCTTCTGCATCTATTGAATAATTTTTAGGAAGTGTTTAAAATGGGCGCTTTATTGCCGAGTGAGGAAAAGCGTTTTGTGATTATCACGGGTTTGTCGGGAGCTGGCAAGAGCTCGGCCTGCGATTATTTTGAGGATATGGGCTATTTTTGTGTGGACAATTTGCCTGCGCCTCTTATTAGCACCCTAGCAGACCTGGTGGTACAAGCCGAAAACAGCATTCACAAGATTTGTCTTGTGGTGGATATGCGCGGGGGGCAGTTTATCAGCGCGATTGATGAACAGTTGGAGCTTCTGCGCCGCATGGGCTTAGACTACACAATTATTTATTTGGAAGCAAGCGACGATGTTCTTGTGAACCGTTTTAAGGAAACAAGACGTCAGCATCCACTGAGCCAGGATGGCTCTATTTTGGATGGCATCAAACGTGAACACGAGGCACTTAAGCGTATTCGCGACATTTCTACGATTTCTATCGACACATCCTCTATGACGACTTCGGAGCTCAAAAAGGTGCTCAGCGAGCGCTGGGATTCTGAAAAGGAGGATATTCAAGTCAATATCCAATCCTTTGGCTTTAAATACGGCATTCCTATTGATGCCGATATTGTGATGGATGTGCGTTTTTTAAAAAATCCTTTTTATGAACCTGCCTTGCGCCCGCTTACTGGGCGTAATCAGGAGGTTCGTGATTATGTATTTGCTAGTGATGAGGCTAAGCACTTTTTAGAAAGCTACTGCAACCTTATGCGCGAGGTGCTGCCGCAGTATGTGGCGGCGGGCCGTGTGGATTTGAACATTGCGATTGGTTGCACGGGCGGGCAGCACAGAAGCATTTCTGTGGCTGTGGAGCTTGCCGATAATCTCAAAAAAGCGGGCTATAATGTGCGCTTGAAGCATCGTGATCACTAATTGGAGCTGATCGATTGAAACTGAAGCCTAACTTGCGGCGTTGGTATTCCCCGGGGTTGGGACTCAAACGCTGGGCGGTATTGGGCGGCGTGTCTATAGCGATGGTCATTATTGGCCTGTGGTCTATGGTCAACAACCAATACGCCAAGGATATTGTAGTTGGATTCGTTAATTTTTTACAGAGAAGCATACCAGACCTGTCCGTTGGGCAAGGTCTGGTTTGTGCTGTTTTTGGGGGTGTTGTGGCGTATCTTTCGATTACGCTCTTCCGCAAACAGTACCAAACGATTACCCAGGGCAGCACGGGGCAGTCGCAGTTTGACGCCTATTATCAGGACTCGCTTTTGGCCAGTGGGCCAAAGATTGTGGTCATTGGCGGTGGCACGGGGCTTTCTGTGCTCCTAAAGGGCCTCAAGCACTATACATCCAATATTACGGCGGCTGTGAGTGTGGGCGATGATGGCGGCAGTAGTGGCCGTTTGCGCAAGGAGTTTGGTGTGGTGCCGGTGGGCGATATTCGCGCCTGCATTGTGGCTCTAGCCGATGAGGAAGACGTGATGGAAAAGGTGTTCAATTATCGTTTTTCTCGTGGCGAGGGGCTCAAGGGGCACAGCCTGGGCAATTTGCTCTTGGTGGCCCTTACAAACATAAGCGGCAATTTTCAGGATGCTGTGGCCAATGCCGACCAAATTCTCCATATTAACGGCCGTGTGCTGCCGATTACCACAGAGCCTTTGGAGCTTTGTGCGGAGCTTGCTAGTGGCGAGTATGTGCGTGGCGAGTGCAAAATTGGCGAATGCGAGGAGCAAATTGAACATATGTATATCGACCCGCCTTATGCGGAGGTGCTACCACAGGTGCTCGATGCCATCGCTGAGGCCGATGCGGTGATTTTGGGGCCGGGGAGCCTCTACACATCTATTATGCCGAATCTTTGCGTGCACCAGGTGGTGGATGCCATTAAGGAAAGCGAATGCAAAACCTTTTATGTGTGCAACGTGACCCAGCAGCCTGGCGAAACCACGGGCTACACGGCGGCGGACCATTTGCAGGCCATTTACGACCATTCCTGCTCAGAAATGATTGATTACATGATTGTAGACGATGGCAAGACGGAAACGAAGATTCCTCTTGCGGATTTCTTGGTGCAGGCGAGTGAGCGTGTGGTGGTGGATCATGAGCGTTTGGATTCGTTTAATACGGAAATTATCGAAACAAACGTGGTCTGCGAGGACAACCCTTACCGCCACGATTCTATGAAATTGGCGCAAACCATCATGAAGGCGATTTATAACGACAAAGATTACAAATTGCGCTATGGCTTGGCCAAAACCTGGCTGGATTACCGCCGTTTCCAAAAAATGAAGGAAGGAGAGGAACAATGAGTTTTTCAAACGATATAAAAAACGAGCTCCTGCGTTTGGAGTATGACGACGAAAGCGAGCGTGTATCGCTCTTGGCTGGCCTGGTGCGTATGGATGGGACCATTTTTATTGGCAATCAGCGTCGCATCAGCCTACAGCTAACGAGTGAAAACGCTGCTGTGTCACGCTTGGCTTTTTCGTGGCTAAAGGACCTTTATCATGTAGAGGCAACGGTGACGATTCAGCGCATGAACCGCTTGAAGAAAAACATTCTTTATGTGGTGAATGTGCCGAGTCAAACACGAATGTCGACCCTCCTCAATTCCTTGGGGATGGTGGACAGAGATGGCCTCTTGTTCCGCTCTGAGATTTCTGAGGAGCTGACGGGTTCTGATAAATTACGCCGCGCATATCTGCGTGGCGTTTTTCTTGGCAGCGGTTCTATGACGGATCCGCAGCGCAGCTATCATTTGGAGATTGTGACCCAAAGCGAGGAGTATGCGCAAAACCTTATTGCTCTTATTGAGCAGTACGATATTTTCCCACGCATGAGCTATCGCAAGGAAAACATTGTGGTCTATCTCAAGGAAAGTGAACAAATCAGCGATTTCTTGGCGCTGATTGGCGCCTACGAGGCTGTGATGGCGCTAGAAAACACGCGCATCCAAAAGGGTGTGCGCAACCAGGTCAATCGCTTGGTCAATTGCGAAACAGCTAATATGAACAAGAGCATCAACGCAGCCCAGAGACAAATTCAGTCGATTTTGCTCATTAAGGAAAAAAAGGGCCTGCAAAATTTGCCAGAAACCTTGCGCCAAGCGGCAGAGGCGAGGCTCAACAATCCTGAGGAAAGCCTTAAGGAATTGGGCGAGCTCCTAGATCCGCCTGTGGGCAAGTCTGGTATGAATCACCGTATGCGACGTTTGGAAGAAATGGCCGAGCAGCTTGCTGAGGCCTCAGAAAAGGAAGAGTGCGATGATGATTCAAAAAATGATTAGTGGCCTGATGGGTCTTGTAATGGCCCTGTTTATTCCTCTAGCGGGCCCTCTTGATGTGGGGCCACAAGAAAAGGCGCCGGTGCGCGATGAAATTGCAACAAACTATGAGCTCATTGTGGTGGACGGAAGCCCAGAGGGCGTGGCGGCGGCTGTATCGGCGGCGCGTAACGGTGTAAAAACCCTACTCCTTTGCCAGGATGAGGCCTTGGGTGGGCTCTATACCTTGGGTGAGCTCAACTTTTTGGACGAGCCGCAGGCAAGAAACGGTCAGGTCCTTGTAAAGGGTATTTACCAAGAATTTAGCGAGGCTGTTGGCGGCAGCGGTTTTGATGTGGATGTGGCCAAGGATGTGCTCTATACCATGGCTACCAATGAAAAAAAACTCACTGTGCGCATGGAAAGCGAGTTTGTAGCGCCAATCATGGATGGCAATGCCATCAGCGGCGTGCAAATGAAGGAAGACGGCAAAACTGTGGCGTACACAGCACCCCTTGTGATTGATGCAACGCCAGATGGCGATGTGTCGGCGGCCAGCGGTGCACCTTATACCTACGCTGGCGAGGACATTGGCGAGCGTGAACGCGAAATGGGTGTGACCTTGGTCTTCCGTGTGAGTGGCGTAGATTGGGACGCGGTGAAGGCCCACGTTGGCGAAGGTGGCGATGCCGAGGCTGGTGCCAACGATCGCCTGGCCTGGGGCTACAGCGAGGAAGGCTTTGCTTATGAGCCAAAGGACGAAAACACACGTCTGCGTGGCTTTAACCTAGCGCGTCAAGAGAACGGCGATGTGCTCATTAATGCCCTCATCATCTTTGGTGTGGATCCTCTTGATGAGGATTCTTATGCCGATGGCATTGCGCGTGGGCAGGAGGAGCTGGGAGGCGTGCTCAAATACATTCGCAAAACCTGCGCTGGCTTTGAGGATGCCGAGCTTGTGAATACAGCTGAGCAGCTCTATGTGCGTGAATCGCGCCACGTGGAATGCGATTATATGCTGACCATTGACGATTGCCTCGAAAACCGTGCGCAGCCGGATGCCATTTGCACCACGAGTTATCCGGTCGATGTGCAGGCCACCAAAACCCAAACCTATGGCACCGTCATTGGCTATCCGGACCAATACCAAATTGGCCTTCGTAGCCTTGTGCCAAAGGATGTGGAAGGACTTATGATTGTGGGCCGTAGCGCCGGTTACCGTTCTCTAGCGGCAGGCTCTGCGCGCATTGTGCCAACGGGTATGGCTTGCGGCGAGGCTGCTGGTGTGGCTGCGAAGGTGGCCACAGAGCGTGGCCTCACGCCACGCGGCGTGTGTGCCGATAGCGATGCAACCATCGAGGTGCAAACCCTCTTGGCGGCGCAGGGGGCTAATTTGGACCACACGCAAACGGTGGATGAGGTGACATCCCATTGGGCCTACAGTGGCCTCAAGGTGATGCGCAGTCTGGGCTATGCCGATGGCGGTTATTCCAACGATTATCGCCTAGACGAAACCGTGAAGGGGCAACGTTTTGCCAATGTAACGAATGTGGTTATTAAAAAATCCGGCCTTGAAGTAAAACCGGCTGTGAGCGTGAGCGAGGATGCAACCAACCTAGAAATGCTCAATGCCTTGGCCACAAAGCTTGCCGAGCTAGAAAAGGTGGATGCACCAACCGATGCACGCGCCTTTCTCAGCGAACGCGGCATCTTGGACGATGAGCTGGCAAGCCATTGGGCAGAGGATGAGGCCATCACAGACATTGGTAGCGTCTATATGCTCGGTGCCAAAACCTACACCTACCTCCTCACCTTAGAGGGCACAAAAACCCTCGTAGGTGTGGATAGTTTGTAAAAAGCGAAGGGGACGAGCGGGAAATAGCGATTAAAAAACGTATATGCAATAGAAGAAGCTTTCCGCCTCTCAGAGGGGGAAGGTGGCGCCGGGCCGCGTTTTTTGGCCCGGTGACGGATGAGGCAGGAGAAGGCTTTTTCTTATTTGCATACGTATTCGCTTTTTTCCGACAGCCCTTTTTTTGTTGCAAACGGTGGGCCTATCATCTTTTTTGTACGCCTTGTGGGGGCTCGGCGTGGGGTGCTACAATGGTTGAAAGAGAAAAAATCACCCAAGTGAGGTTATTAATATGACAATCTATCAATCCATTAAAGAAAAGCTTGCGGCTGCTGAGGCTGTTATTGTTTGCGCTGGCGAGGCGTTTGCGCGCGAAGAAGGCGTGACGCCTCTTGTATTTGATGAAAACTCCGAAGAAGGCTTTTGGGGTGCAGTAAGCCAAGGAATTGTGGCGCAAAACGCCCACTACACGGCCTCGGAGATGATGAATCAGCTCAAAGCCCTCTTAAAGGATAAGCCTTATTTTATCGTGACCAACTGCACCGACAACCATTTTGAGCTTGCTGGCTTCGACGCGGCGCGCCTTTATGAGGTGGATGGCAGCTGGAAAAATATGCAGTGCGTGCGTGGCTGCGACGATGTGCTTTATGCATCTGCTGGGCGCCTAGAGGCTATGAGCGAGGCAGTGGTGGACGGACGCATTTCGGCCAAGATTGTGCCATATTGCCCTATTTGCGGGGCGCCGGTACGCATGAATGTGGCCAGCCAGGTGCGCCAGTTTATTCCAAACCACGACGCCGATGCAGCCTTTAGCAGCTTCGCCAAGAGCCAGGTGAACGCCAAGCTTGTGGTGCTAGAATTGGGCATGGCGCAGGACAATCAAAACATTCGCCCGGCCTTGGTCAACTTGGTACGCTTTTCTCCAGAGGCCACCTATGTGAGCGTGAACGCTGAGCACGTTCTCGCGCCCGAGGAGATTGCAAACAAATTCATTGGCTGCAAGGAAAGCTGCGCTGATGCTCTCAAAGCCTTGGCACAATAATACATATATGGAGCAATTGCCGGTGGGTGATTGCTCTTTTTGTTTGCTTGTGAAAGAAATGTGTGCGCGTGGGGAGAATTAAGTGTCAATAGGTGTTGACAAGGGCGGGTTGCTGTGTTAACTTAGTTATTAATTTCATACTTGTCTAAGGCAATGCAGAGGTGCGAAAGCGAAGACAGATGGCGGAGATGAAAAAGCATCAGTGAACCCATTTGAAGGCGTGCTCGCCGAAGTCTCCGTTAACTTTTTTTAGCAGGGGCTGGAGCTAAACTCAATAGGTTTAGGGCTGTCGATGGTGCGCCGTCGTTGTGCTGTATTCTTGATGTTATTTTTAACGTATGCATTTCCACAGGCCTGTTCCTGTGGCTTTTTTATATTCATCGCTTAGGACAAAATTTCACATGAAAGAAAGGGAGTTTTAAAAGATGTCTATGATTCGTGTTGGCGTTGTTGGCGCCACTGGTAAGATGGGGAGAGAAATTCTAAAGGCTGTAACCAACGACGAAGCCCTCGATCTCGTTTTTGGTGTGGGTCTTGTAGATGCACCGATTACCTTAAACGTAGAAGGTAAGGAGGTTCCAGTGGTTGGTAGCTTGGAAGAAGCCTTTGCAACATACACTGTAGATTTGATTATTGATTTTACCAACGCTGCTGCATTTAGAGAAAATGCACCAATCGCCCTTGCTCACGGCGTGAACCTTGTGAGTGGTACCACTGGCCTTGAGCATAGTGAAATCGAAGCCTTTGGCCAAATGGCAGCAGAAAAGGGCAAATGCTTCTTTTATGCAGCAAACTTTGCCATTGGCGCTGTGCTTATGATGGAATTCGCCGCACAAGCTGCCAAATTTATGCCAGAGGTAGAAATCATTGAGCTCCACCACGATCAAAAGAAGGATGCGCCTTCTGGTACCGCAGTGGCCACTGCACGCAAGATTGCGGCAGTGCGCGAAGCCCACGAACAAGGCCTTCCTGGTGAAATTGAAACCATCGAAGGTGCACGTGGTGCTAATTTTGAAGGCATGCACATTCATTCTGTGCGCATGCCAGGCTACAACGCTCACCAAGAGGTTATATTCGGCGGTTTGGGCCAAACCCTTACCATTCGTCACGATTCTATCAACAGAGAATCCTTCATGCCAGGTATTGTCTTTGCAGCAAAACGCATCGATGGCCGCAAGGGCTTGGTAGAAGGTCTTGATACACTCATGTTTGAAAACTAAGAGAGGAAGCAGATAAATGAAAGAATTAAACGTAGCAATTGTTGGTGCAACTGGCGCTGTTGGTCAAGAGCTTTTGAAGGTCATTGACGAACACAACTTCCCATATAAGAGCCTTAAGATGCTCGCTAGCGCAAGAAGCGCAGGCAAGGTTATCAACTTCCAAGGCAAGGACTATGTGGTAGAAGAAACCACCAAGGAATCCTTCAACGGTGTGGATCTTGCTCTCTTTGCTGGTGGCCCAGCAAGCCGCGAGTTTGGCCGCTATGCCCAATCCCAAGGTGTTGTTGTAATTGACAACAGCTCCACTTTCCGTCTTGAAGACGATGTGCCGCTCATCATTCCAGAAGTAAACGGCCATGCAGCAAAGAACCACCAAGGTCTTATTGCAAACCCTAACTGCTCCACCATCCTCATGGTTGGCGCACTCAATCCAATTTACAGAAAGAGCCGCATCAACCGCATCGTTGTAAGCACCTACCAAGCTGTTTCTGGCGCTGGTATTGCAGGTCTCAACGAATTGCGCGAACAAGCACAACAAGTTTTGAATGGCGAAGAAATCCATCCATCTGCCTTCCAACATCAAATTGCCTTCAACCTCATTCCACACATCGACGTATGGCAAGAAGAAGACTACACCAAGGAAGAAATGAAGCTCGTTCACGAAACCCACAAGATTTTGGAAGACAACGACATTCAAATCACCCCAACTGCTGTACGTGTGCCTGTATTCCGTAGCCACGCAGAATCCATCTATGTGGAAACCGAAGAACCAATCACCGCAGACGAAGCACGTGAGCTCCTAGAAGCAGCACCACGCGTGATTGTTCAAGACAAGCCACACGAAAACATCTATCCAATGCCAGTAGATACCGCCGAAACCGACGATATCTACGTTGGCCGCGTGCGTAACGACCTCTACAAGGAAAACGGCCTCAATATGTGGGTTTGCTTCGACCAAATCCGCAAGGGTGCAGCAGCCAACGCTGTACAAATTGCCGAACTCCTCTTAGAAAACGACTGGATCTAATCGCTAACGCTTTTTCGGCGTCTGCCATGTGCAGGCGCCGTTTTTTATTGGAAAACAGTTGAAATAGCGTGCGTTTATATTGCCAATAAGAAATACTTATGGTAGAATAAGCATAAGGAAACTTACTCTTTTTATCTGAGTTAAATCAAAGGGGGGGCAGTGATGAAGAAACGTTTATTGACGATTATTTGCGCACTCGTGCTCATGTTTACCTTTACAGCATGTGGCGGTGGCGACAAATACGCAGACAGTCCGTATGTAGGTACCTGGAAGGCCACATCTGCAGAATCCATGGGCATGGAGCTTTCTGTAGCCTCTGTCATAGGTGGCGAAATGATCATTGTACTAGAGGCCGATGGCAGCTGTTCCATTGATGCAGCAGGCGATGAAGGTGCTGGCACTTGGGAAGAAACAGAAACAGGCGCCAATATAGACGATGGCGATGTCATCCTGACCATTGAGGGTGACAGTGCATACCTAGAACAGGACGATGTTAAAATTAATTTTGAACGACAAGCAATTGAATAAGGCATAAAAAACAGGACCGAAACCGCCGCTGGTGGTTTCGGTCCTGTTTTTATGCTTCAAAGGCTTGTTTGAGGTCAGAGATGATGTCTTCTGCGTGCTCTAGGCCAATGGAGAGGCGGATGGTGTTGTCGTAAATGCCTTGCTCGAGCTGTTCTTCGGCGGAAAGTTCGGCGTGGGTGGTGGTGGCGGGATGCACCACAAGGCTTTTGGCATCGGCTACATTGGCTAGGAGGCTAAAGAGCTGGAGCTTGTCAATAAAAGCGTGGGCTTCCTTTTCACCGCCTTTGATGCGAATGGTGAAGATGCTGCCGGCGCCATGTGGAAAATAGCTTTCATAGAGGCGTTTTTGCTCAGCGTCCTCGGAGAGACTTGGGTGGTTGATAACCTCTACTTCTGGCACGGTTTTGAGATAATCAATGACCTTCAACGTATTTTCGACATGGCGGTCTACGCGCAGGCTCAAGGTTTCAAGGCCTTGGAGGAGGAGCCAGCTGTTAAGAGGAGAAATGGAAGCACCGGTGTCACGGAGCAAAATGGCGCGGATGCGGGTCACAAAGGCAGCAGAACCAGCGGCTTCGACAAAGCTTAGACCGTGGTAGCTAGCGTTTGGCTCGGTGAGCTGTGGAAACTTATCGGCGTGGGCAGACCAGTCGAAGGTGCCACCATCCACAATCACGCCGCCTAGGGTGGTGCCGTGGCCGCCGATGAACTTGGTGGCAGATTCTACCACAATATCGGCGCCATGCTCGATTGGACGAATAAGGTAAGGGGTGCCGAAGGTGTTGTCAATGATAAGTGGCAGGCCGTGCTTGTGGGCAATGGCGGCAATGCCTTCAATATCGCTGACCTCGCTGTTTGGATTGCCGAGGGTTTCGATAAATACAGCTTTGGTGTTGTCTTTGATCGCGTCCTCGACGTTTTGCACATTGAGAATGTCCACAAAGGTGGTGGTGATGCCGTAATCGGTGAGGGTGTGGGCGAGGAGGTTGTAGGTGCCGCCGTAGATGTTTTTGGCAGCCACAATGTGATCGCCACGCTGGGCCACGTTTTGGATGGCGTAGTTGACGGCAGCGGCGCCAGAGGCCACGGCGAGGGCAGCCACGCCGCCTTCCAGCGCGTTGATGCGTTGCTCAAAAATATCCTCAGTTGGATTGGTGAGACGGGTATAGATGTTGCCACTATCGCGTAGGGCGAAACGGTCGGCGGCGTGCTGACAATTGTCAAAGACAAAGGAGGTGGTTTGATAAATTGGCACGGCGCGGGAGCCGGTGTCGCTGTCGCAATGCTCTTGGCCAATGTGGAGCTGCTTGGTTTCAAAATGCCAGTTTTGGGCGGTTTCTTGGGTGATTTGTGCCATGGTGGGTTCCTCTTTTCTTACTATATATAAACGGTATGAATTAGCTTTTGTGCTTCTTATTATAGCTAGAAAAGAGGAAAGGTGATAACACGGCTTTTCTTTAACCTGCTATAGGTAAAACCGATAACAAACCTAAAGGACGTTGACGTTGCATTTTTTGAGCTCGTCAATATAGAGCTGGCCCAAAGGGCTCAAGGCACTGTTTTTGCGCTTGATGTAGCCAATGTGCATGAGCTTGTCAGATTCAAGGGGAATGGCGCAGTAGTCAGCACCGTTTAAATCCTCGCAGAGGATGCCGGAGCAAAGGGTATAGCCGTTTAAGCCGACGGTCAGGTTGAGCATGGTGGCACGGTCGCTGGCTTTAATGACTTGGCGGTAATGGTAGGTGCTATAGACCTCCTCGGCCAAATAAAAGGCCTGCTCATCGCCTTGGTCAAAGGCCAAGCAAGGATAGGGCGCAAGCTCCTCAAGAGCAATGGACGTTTTATTTGCGAGGGGGTGAGAGGTGGCCAAAAAGACAAAGGTACGGCAGGTAAACAGCTCCACAAATTCCAGCGCGTTGTCGTTTAAAAGGCGTGAGAGAATGTTTCGGTTAAAATCGTCCATATAAAGAACGCCCAGCTCCGATTTGTAGCTGTGCACATTACGTATGATTTCTGCTGTGGTACATTCATAAATGCCAAAGGCGTACTGGTCCGGCGAAAATTGCTTGGCCATCTCGATAAAGGCCTTGACGGCAAAGGTGTAGTGCTGGGCCGACACGCTGAAGCTTTTCTTTGTGTCCTGTTTATGGATGTATTTATCCTCTGTAAGACGAAATTGCTCCACAATCTGGCGCGCGTGCAGGAGAAATTCTGCACCTTCAGGCGTCACCGTTACACCACGGTTGGAACGCTTAAAAATCGTGATGCCCAGCTCGTTTTCTAAGTTTTGGATGCTTGCAGAAAGGCTTGCCTGAGAAATAAAAAGGGCGCTGGCGGCCTTGTTCATAGAGGTTTGCTCAGAAACAGTCACGGCATAAATAAGCTGCTGTAGGGTCATACAATCATCTCCTTTGTGCGTTATTATACCACGAAAAAAAGCCCTCGCTTTGGAAAATCCAAAACGAGAGCTCCATGATACAAAACTTACTTTGCAATGTGCTTAGCGAGATCGATAACGCGGTTGGAGTAACCCCATTCGTTGTCATACCAAGCGATAACCTTGAGGAGGTTGTCGCCAACCTTCATGGTAGAAAGACCATCAATGATGGAAGAACGTGGGTCGGTGTTGTAGTCGATAGAAACGAGTGGCTTGTCGGAGTAGCCCAAGATACCCTTCATAGGACCTTCAGCAGCTTCCTTAAAGAGTTGGTTCACTTGTTCAACAGTGAAATCTTCTTCGATTTCAAATACAACGTCGGTAAGGGAAACGTTAGGGGTTGGTACGCGAAGAGCGAAGCCGTTCATCTTGCCGTTGAGCTCAGGGATGATTTTGCCAATCGCCTTTGCAGCACCGGTGCTGGTAGGGATGATGGATTGGGTGCAGCCGCGAGCACGACGTGGGTCTTTGTGACGAGCGTCGAGGTTCTTTTGGTCGTTGGTAAAGGAGTGAACGGTGGTCATGATACCGCTCTTGATGGTGAAGTTGTCAAAGAGAACCTTGGTTGCTGGAGCAAGGCAGTTGGTGGTGCAGCTTGCATTAGAAACGACGGTCATAGATGGGTCATAAGCGTCTTCGTTTACGCCCATAACAATCATAGGAGCATCGCTAGATGGAGCGGTGATAACAACCTTCTTTGCGCCGCTTTCGAGGTGAACAGAAGCGGTTTCGATGGTTTTGAACTTACCAGTAGAGTCGATAACGATGTCTGCGCCAACTTCGCCCCACTTGAGGTTTTTAGGGTCACGGTCGCTGAAGAGAGTGATACGCTGACCATCAACGATGAGCACGCCTTCTTCATAGGAAACATCGCCTTTGTAGGTGCCATGGGTAGAGTCGTATTCAAAGAGACGAGCAGTGCCTTCAGCATCAGAGGTGGAGTTAATAGCAACGAGTTCAACTTCAGGATCCATCACTGCAATACGAGCAACCAAGCGGCCGATGCGGCCAAAACCGTTAATACCAATTTTAATAGACATAAAATCCTCCTTAAAAATTGCGCTTTTTCACCTCCTAATATACCGTATTTTTGACAAAAAATGAAGATGTTTGACGCATTTTTTATTATTTAGAGCCATGATTTAATCGAGATAAAGAAATTATTGGTTTTTTGAAAAGTTTTTTCAAAAAAGGCTTGCATTAATGTGGGTGGGATGTTATTATAACAAAGCGTTAAGGGAACGGCCTGAAACGACAAAGATATGCGGAAATGGCTCAGTGGTAGAGCATCGCCTTGCCAAGGCGAGGGTCGCGAGTTCGAATCTCGTTTTCCGCT
>CAKQDL010000029.1 GCA_934229395.1 uncultured Peptococcaceae bacterium
ATAAGGGAGAGAGATTCGTGCGAATCTCTCTCCCTTATTTATTTGAGGTTGTCTATTTTCCGACAGCCCCTTCTTTTATTTATTCAATTGAGGCTGTATGTCTATTTCCCACTCATCCCCTTTGGTTTAATCCTTGAGTTTGGCTGGTGGGAAGAGGGTGCTTTGGCGGCGGGAGCGGGAGATGTATGGCTTCTTTTCGGCCACGCCGCGGTAGGCTGGACGGATGATTTTGTTGTTTTCCGAAAGTTCTTCGAGGCGATGAGCGCACCAACCGCTGATACGGGCAATGGCAAAGAGCGGCGTGTAGAGCTCTTCTGGAATGTTGAGCATATCGTAAATAAAGCCGCTGTAAAAATCGACGTTGGCACAAACGCCTTTGTAGATTTTTTTGCGTTCGCTGATGAGGTCGCTGGCCAGGCGTTCCACAGTGAGGTAGAGGTTACATTCGTCCTCGCGGCCCTTTTCGATGGAAAGCTTACGCATAAATTCGCGCAGCACTGTGGCGCGCGGGTCACTCACCGAATAAACGGCGTGGCCCATGCCATAGATGAGACCAGACTTGTCGAAGCCCTTTTTGTCGAGGAGGGTGCTGAGGTAGCGCTTGAGCTCTTCTTCATCGGTCCAATCCTTCACATGGGCCTTGAGGTCTTCAAACATATGGCGCACTTTGATGTTGGCCCCGCCGTGCTTTGGCCCCTTGAGGGAGCAGAGGGCAGCAGCAATGGCCGAATAGGTGTCGGTGCCGGCAGAGGAGACCACGCGGGTGGTAAAGGCCGAGTTGTTGCCACCGCCGTGGTCGGCGTGAACAATCAGGCAGAGGTCGAGCATACGCGCCTCAAGCTCTGTATAGGAGCGGTCGGGACGAATCATATAAAGGATGGTTTCGGCATGGGAAAGACCGTGTGGTGGATCGTGGAGCACCAAGGAATTGCCGTTGTGATAATGGTTGTACACACAGTAGCAATAGGAGGCAATCACAGGGAAGCTGGCAATGAGCTGCAAGCTTTGACGCATCACATTGGTGAGGGAGGTATCGTCGGCATGGTCATCGTAGGTGTAGAGGGTGAGCACAGAGCGCGCGAGGCCATTCATCACGTCGTTGGTTGGGGCCTCCATAATAATATCGCGCACAAAGCCGTCTGGGAGCGTGCGGTGATAATCGAGCTCCTGAGAGAAGAAACGCAAGCGGCTGGCGCTAGGCAGCTCGCCAGTGAGGAAGAGGTAGGTGATTTCCTCAAAACCGTAGCGTTTTTCCTCAATAACGCCGCGCACCAAATCCTGCACATCGTAGCCGCGGTAGTAGAGATGGCCCTCGCAAGGCACACTCTTGCCATTAACCGTTTCGTATCCCTGTACGTCGGCCACTTGGGTGATGCCAGCCATAACACCATGGCCATTGATGTCGCGCAGACCGCGCTTGACATCGTATTTTTTATAAAGCTCAGGGTCAATGGTAGAATTACGCTGTAAGCGGCGGGTCATGATGTTGATGGCTGGCGTAATACGACTAAAATTCTGCTTTTCCATGCATTCACAATCCTTTCAAGGTTTAATACGGTAAAATGGGTGATTAACTTATTGTAACATAATGAATATTAAGAAATCTAGTCAAAGAGCTATTGGATTAGAAACAATAGAAGTGATTGACCTACTATGGTGAATGGGTTACAATAAATGTATTGCAAATACAAGGAGGTGACGTCGGCTCCGACCGAGAAGAATTGGATAAAATTATCGTAACTGGCGGTAAAAAGCTGAGCGGGGAGGTTCGCATCAGCGGCGCCAAAAATTCTGTTCTCCCGATTATCGTTGCTACACTGTTGGCTGAGGGGCGCTGTGTACTGGAAGATGTTCCACGATTGGCCGATGTAAATATTATCAAGGATGTGTTGGTGTCTTTAGGATCAGACATTTCTTTTACAGAAAACACAATGGTGGCAGACGGTGCATCTGTTAATAAGGTGCAAGCGCCTGTTGAATACATAAAAAAAATGCGTGCTTCCGTGCTTATCATGGGGCCGCTTTTGGCGCGTTTTGGACGTGCTGTGCTTAGTCTTCCTGGCGGCTGCGCCATTGGTGCAAGACCTATTGATTTACATTTGAAGGGCCTCGAGGCCTTGGGTGCATCCATTCAAATTCGTGATGACGAAGTGATGGCCGATGTACCTGGTGGACGCCTTAAAGGCGCCAATATTTTCCTTCGCGTGCCTAGCGTAGGGGCCACCGAAAACCTCATGATGGCTGCAAGCCTTGCAGAGGGTGTGACCACCATTGAAAACGCCGCCGAAGAGCCAGAAATCGTCGACTTGGCCAATTTCCTCAACGAAATGGGCGCCAAGGTGCGCGGCGCTGGCACTGGTACCATTCGCATCACAGGCGTGGAGCATTTGCATGGGGCCAAGCACACCATCATTCCAGACCGCATTGAAGCAGGCAGCTACCTTCTTGCTGGGGCCATCACTGGCTCAACGGTACGTGTTACCAATTGCATTGCCGATCATTTGCGTCCGGTACTCGAAAAAATCGAAGAAAGCGGCGTGCGTGTTGAAATCGACGACACAGCGCATACCGTCACCGTTCACGGCAGCGAAAACAAAATTCGCCCAGTGGACATCAAGACCCTGCCTTATCCGGGCTTCCCTACCGATATGCAAAGCCAATTTATGGCTTATTTGACCTTGGCCGAGGGCAATTGCCAGGTCACAGAAACCATTTTTGAAAACCGTTTTATGCACGTAGACGAGCTGCGTAAGCTAGGCGCAAACATCCAAACAGAAGGCCGCACAGCCTTTGTTACAGGCGTTAAAAAGCTTTACGGTGCCGATGTACGTGCCACTGACCTTCGCGCAGGCGCAGCCCTCATTATTGCAGCTTTGGCCGCTGAAGGCGAAACCACCATTCGCGATCTCTATCACCTAGACCGTGGCTACGAAGATCTTATTGGTAAGTTCCAAAGCCTAGGGGCACAGATTGTGCGTGTGAACGACGACGAAGTTTAAAAAGTGCGAGAGGCCTTTTTGAGGTGCTCTCGCTTTTTTCTTGCGCTTTTTTGCGCCCTTCTTTACAATAAATACATCAACCAACGAAAGGATGAATCATCATGGGCAAGGGCATTTATTTGGCAAATGCTGGCGGCGATATGGCTGCTGCCGCAGGTGGGATGGCAAAAAGCCTCAATGGCGAAGGCTACGAGGTGGGGTTTTATGCACCCCTTGTATGGGGGTGCGACAATGTTTTAGAAAGTGCTGTAGGACTAGCACGCGAGGCGGCGGGTCTTGCGCAGGACGCGTCTTCCTTGGCGAGCTATTTTTATCCAGCCACCACGCCAATCAGCGAGCAGGCTGTAGAGTTGCAACAAGGGGTCGACGTGGACATCGTAAAAAGTGACTGCGCCATGGTCCGCCTTATGAAGGACGTGACCATCGTTGTCGGTGCTGCTGCGCCCGCAGAGGTCCTCGTTTATTACAAGGACGGGCGCACTGTGAAGGAAAGCGACCTTATTAAGGCCACAGGCGACCTTTGTGTCCTTGTGGTACCATCAGGTGAGGATGCGGCGCACAAAACAGAAACCACCACCCGTGCCCTCGCGGAAGAAGGCGTGAAGGTCGATGGCGTGATTTTAACAGATTTAGAGGAAGAGGACGTGGTTGTAGAGGCCCTTGTAGCAGCTGCTGCAGCGGCGCCCCTGGTGGCTTGCGTGAACAAAGCAGGGGTGTATACGGAGAAAACACCGCTTGTTTAAGAAATAAAAGGGAATTGGAGCGTTACATTTTTTTATGGAGATTATGGATTTTTTGATTGTTTGTCCGCTTGTGTTTTTGGCCGGCTTTGTCGATGCCGTGGCAGGCGGTGGCGGGCTCATTTCGGTGCCCGCCTATCTTTTTGCAGGGCTGCCGGTGCACAACGCCATTGCCACCAACAAACTCAGCTCAGGCATGGGCACAGCCTTGGCCACCTACCGTTTCGCCAGAAACGGCTATATTGTTTGGAAGCGCGCCGCCTTTTGCGTTGTTTGCGCCATTTTGGGCGGCAGTCTCGGGGCCCATATTGCCCTTTTGATATCGGACCGCATTTTTAAAATCATCATGCTCGTGATTTTGCCGCCCATCGCCCTTTATGTGATGCGCTCAAAGGCCTTCGATAGCCAAAAGGCGCCCCTTGATCCGCGCCTGGCTACATCAATCAGCATGGTCGTGGCCTTTGTGATTGGCACCTACGACGGCTTCTATGGCCCAGGCACAGGCACCTTTCTGATTTTGCTCTTAACAAGCGTGGCCCATCTCAAGCTCAGCGACGCCAACGGCATTGCCAAGGTCATTAACCTCACCACCAACCTCTCGTCTTTGGTGGTCTATCTCTTAAACGGCAAGGTCCTCATAATTTTGGGCCTCACGGCTGGCTGCTTCAGCCTCGCCGGCAACTACCTCGGCACCCGCCTCTTTGAGGCAAAAGGCGCCAAGTCGGTCAAGCCAATCATGATAGCGGTGCTCGTACTCTTCTATATTAAAATTCTAACCGAGCTTTTTTAGCGAATGGCGCAGCGTCTTACGAGGCGCTGCGTTTTTTGCGTGAACGATAGGGAAAATTAATAGCTCGATAAATAGGAGCGAGTGGGTTGTATTTTGTTTTACAAGGCTTTTATGATATGATACTATGGGTAAAAGATAGGTTCAGACCTACAAATGAAAGGAGGCGCTTGCATGAAAGCAATTTCTTGGAACGTCAATGGCTTGCGCGCCGTTGTCGGCAAGGGCTTTGAGGATATTTTTGCATCCTTTGATGCCGACATTGTCGCGCTACAGGAAACCAAGCTCCAGCCACATCAGATTGATTTAACGCTAGAAGGGTATGAGCAGTATTATTGTAGCGCCGAAAAGAAGGGCTACTCAGGCACGGCGATTTTCACTCGTCTCAAGCCAATGAGTGTGCGCTACGGCTTAGGCATCGAGGAAATGGACAACGAAGGCCGCGTCATTACCATGGATATGGGCGACTACTACTTTGTCACCACCTACACGCCAAATGCCCAAAGCGAGCTGGCCAGACTCGACTACCGCATGAAGTGGGACGACGCCTACCGTGCGTATCTGTGTAAGCTTAAGGAAGAAAAGAGCGTCATTGTCTGTGGCGACCTCAACGTGGCCCACACAGAAATCGACCTCAAAAATCCAAAAACCAACCGCAAAAATGCCGGCTTTAGCGATGAAGAACGTGGCAAGTTCACAGAGCTCTTAGACGCTGGCTTTATAGATACATGGCGCTATCAGCATCCCGACACCGAGGGCGTGTACTCTTGGTGGAGCTATCGCTTTAAGGCGAGAGAAAAGAATGCCGGTTGGCGCATCGACTACTTTTTGACGAGTGAGGACCTCAGGGACCGCATAGCATCCACAAACATCCTAACCGATGTCTTTGGCTCCGACCATTGCCCTGTAGAGCTCGTGCTTCGTGATTAGAAGGGGAAAAACATGAAATTTATCGACCGATTTAATCGTGACATTGAATGTGTTTTTGAGCGTGACCCAGCGGCCACCTCAAAGCTAGAAGTGGTGCTCAACTATCCAGGGCTCCATGCCATTTGGGCCCACCGCATCACCCACCGCTTGTACAAACGCAATATGCGCGTTTTGGCGCGCTTGCTTTCTCAGATTGCGCGCTTTTTCACCCAGGTGGAAATCCACCCAGGGGCGCAGCTTGGCGAGGGGCTCTTTATTGACCACGGCTGCGGCATCGTGATTGGCGAAACAGCCATTTTGGGCGACAACGTGACCCTTTACCAAGGCGTGACCCTAGGCGGTACCGGCAAGGAAAGCGGCAAGCGCCACCCAACTTTGGGCAACAACGTGATGGTATCCAGTGGGGCGAAGGTTTTGGGCAACATCAACATTGGCGACAACGTTAAAATTGGCGCCGGCTCTGTTGTCCTAAAAGACGTACCAGCCAACAGTACTGTTGTTGGTATTCCAGGGAAGGTGGTTGTGCAGGATGGCCTGCGCGTGCAGCCAGATGCCCATCATGTCGATTTGAACCACAACGCCCTCCCAGACCCAGTTGACGATTGCTTGCAGGTACTAAGCTATCGCGTAGAGGTTTTGGCAGAGCGTCTAAAGGAATTGGAGGAAAAACTATGAGCCAAATTATGATTTATAACACCCTAGAAAAAAAGAAAATGCCTTTCGTTCCTTTGGAAGAAGGCAAGGTCAAAATGTATGTGTGCGGTCCAACCACCTACAACTACATCCACATTGGTAACGCGCGCCCAATCGTTGTCTTCGACACCGTGCGCCGTTATTTCAAATACCTCGGCTACGATGTGACCTTTGTGTCCAACTTTACCGACGTAGACGATAAAATCATCAACCGCGCCAACAAGGAAGGCCAAGACCCAGTGGCTCTCGCTGCCTACTACATCGACGCTTATTTTGAAGACACCAAGGCTTTAAATGTCATGCCAGCAGACGTGCACCCAAAGGTCAGCGAGCACATCCAAGACATCATCGACTTTATCCAAGGCCTTATTGATAAGGGCTACGCTTACGCCCTTGATAATGGCGATGTCTATTACAGCGTGCGCAAGTTCAAAGACTATGGCCAACTCTCTGGCCGCGACATCAACGATATGCTCAGTGGAGCTCGCGTAGAAGTGGACGAAAAGAAGCAAGATCCACTCGATTTTGCCCTTTGGAAGAGTGCCAAGCCAGGCGAACCTTATTGGCAAGCACCTTGGGGCAAGGGCCGTCCAGGCTGGCACATTGAATGTTCAGCCATGAGTGAAAAATACCTCGGCGCCACCTTCGACATCCACGGCGGCGGTCAAGACCTTATTTTCCCTCACCACGAAAACGAAATCGCTCAAAGCTGCGCCCTTCACGACGCGCCAATGGCACGCTACTGGATGCACAACGGCTTCATCACCGTTAACAGCGAAAAGATGAGCAAGTCCGCCGGCAACTTCTTTATGCTCCGCGACGTGCTCGCCAAGTTTGACCCACAAACCGTACGCTTCTATCTTCTTAGCGTGCAATACCGTTCCCCACTCGACTTTGACGACGAAAAAATCGCCGTGGCAGGCCGTGGGCTAGAACGTATCCAAAACGCCATTCAAGCAGCCACCAAGGCCATGAAGCTTGCTGGCGACCATAAGGATGGCGACAGCGAAGCGCTCATGGCATCAGCAGCAAAGGCCAAGAATGATTTTGAAGACGCCATGAACGACGATTTCAACACCGCCCTCGCCATTTCTGTGCTCTTTGAGCTTGTTAAAGACATCAACATCTACCTCAAAAAGGATGCCTTCGACGCCGAAGCCTTAGCCACCGCCCAAAAGGTTACTGTGGACCTTGCTGGCGTTATGGGTATTGAGCTCGCACAAGCCGAAGAAGCCGACGACAACCTCGCCGATGCCTTGATGGATCTCATCATCAACATCCGCAAGGATGCGCGCGCCAACAAAAACTTCCAGCTCGCCGACCAAATCCGCGATGGCCTAACAGCCATTGGCATTACCCTAGAAGATGGCAAAGCCGGCACCACCTGGAGCAAAAACTAAAACACCAAGGCAGCACCAAGCGCTCAAGCTTGTGCTGCCTTTTTTGAAATGAGAAAAGACCATGGCGAAGAAAAAATCAAAAAGAAGAAACCAGCCAATAGAGGATCACGACCAGCAAGCGGCCTTGTAAAAGAGCTGGAAGAAGCCCTGCGCGCAATAGATTGCTGACCATTTTGAAAAAAGAATTCGGTTTTTCTAATGGGTATGAACGTTTCTTGATGTATTGTGTGGAATGGTTCATAGTTCCAGAGAAAATGTAGAATAAAACGCCGCGCCGCTGTACAAGAGTCCGTTCTATTGTACAGCGATTTTGTTATAATAGAAGCACGAAAGGAGTGCGGGTAATGCATAACGAAGAAAAAATGTCGCCCTTGGTGCGTGAGATTGTAGAGGCCATTGGGGCCTTATACACAGCGGGCCAGTGGAGCGCGGAAAATATTGACGTGATTTTAAAAAGCATAGAGCAGGCGCTCAAGGCTGGAGAAAAAATTTATGTGCCTGTAGAGTGGCCAGAAGAAGCCATTGAAATGGCCAAAGAAGGCGAGGAGAATTTTATAGAACGGGTCAACGAAGCCGGCATTCACCCAATTTTTGACTCGCGCACCATCACCACCGATGACAACGAATACATGGTGGCCTTTACAAGCATGGAAGAAATGCTCCGTGGCACCGAGACCGACGTGCTAGAGATGCGCGTCGATTCTGCACTCGATTTGACCCTCGCAGGCCCTCATTTGAGCGGGCTCGTGATCAATCCTTGGGGCGATTCTTTCCTTGTGCCCCTAGCGGCCATACGCGAGATGTTTGCCCATGCAGTCCAGAGAAGTTACGAAAATAGCCTAGAGATTGTAACGGCAGACATCACCACTCTTGAGGTGGATGCCATAGTAAATGCCGCCAATAAATCCCTCCTAGGTGGCGGTGGCGTAGACGGCGCCATTCATCGCGCTGCTGGTGTGATGCTTTTGGAGGAATGCCGCACCTTGGGAGGGTGCGAAACAGGCCAAGCCAAGCTGACCCAGGGCTACAAGCTCCCGGCAAGCTACATCATCCACACCGTAGGTCCAATTTACGAAGGAAAGCCTGAGGACGCCAAGCTCTTGCGCAGCTGTTATTGGCAGAGCCTAGAGGTGGCGCGCGAAAAGGGCCTCCATTCCATTGCCTTTCCGGCCATTTCCACAGGCGTCTATGGCTATCCCTTAGAGGCGGCCACCGGCATCGCCCTAAGCACGGTGCGCGATTGGCTCAAAATTTATGCCGATTATGGCATGAAGGTCGTCATGGTCTGCTTTAACGAGGCCACAGAGGCTGTGTACCATGAGGTCGTAGCACGCATAGAGGAAAGAGAGGCCGCGCCAATAGCGGAGGATGCCGAGCGTCTTGAGCAGGCCATTCGCTTTGCCACCAAGCACCATTACGGCGCCGTGCGCAAGGGCACAAACCTGCCTTACATCATGCACCCTATGGAAACCATGCAAATTTTGGCCCATATGCACGCCGATAACAACCTCATGATTGCAGGAGTTCTCCACGATACCCTAGAGGACACCTCGGCTACCTTAGACGACATCATCACTCTTTTTGGTATTGATGTGGCGGCCCTTGTCTATAACCACACTGAGGACAAGAGCAAAACCTGGACAGAGCGTAAGAGCAAGAACCTCGCTCACATCTATTATGGCGACAAGCGCACACAAATGCTCAATTTGGCCGACAAAATCAGCAATCTGCGCAGTATGCATAGCGACGTGAAGGACAAGGGCGGCGATTTGTGGGCGCGCTTCAATGCGCCTTTGCATCAGCAGTCGTGGTATTATAGCCTGGCCAACGATATGCTCGCTGATTTGTCCGAAGAGGCGTTTTGTAAGGATGCCTACTGGGAAATGACACGCCTTTATAAGGAACTCTTTGTCATCTTTGCCAAGGACGAGGCGCAAGATGCCCTATATCAAGTGGCGGTGCACGGCGAGTGCTACAAGTTCCAAAAGGAGCATCCAAGATGGGAGGCCTCTGTAGCACCACCTGAAGAGGAAATCATCTTTGTTGAGCGCAAGGAGGTTGACGCTACAGCCGATGCCTGGAGTGAACTTTTTCTAGAAGCCCACGAAAAGGATCTCAAGCCAGCCCTCATAACCCTCTACGAGGACGCGCAAAAGATTCTTGTGATGACCATCGAAGAAGGCGCGCTGCGCCTCCTAGAGGAATGGCGCAACGAAGACGGCAGCTTTAACGAAGCACGTAGACACGTCTACCAAATGGGCGAGGAAGAAATGCACACCTTCCTCTACGAGCTGCGTATGCACTATGGCACCCGCAAACGCCTCGCCACCATCCTCAAAAAAGCCTTCGGCCACGCCGACGGTGTCGCCTGCTTTATAGACTTTTTGAGCGAGATTGGCATGGAGAGCGAAAAAATAGAAGCATAAAAAAGCAGCAACGGCGCGAACCGTTGCTGCTTTCTTCGTATTAATGGCTTGTTTTATCTTGGAGGGCATCGTAGTCGGTTTCACCGGTGCGGATTTTGACGACGTTTTCTACATCGTAGACGAAAATCTTACCGTCGCCGGCATCGCCTGTGTGGAGGGCCTTTTGTGCGGCGGCCACAACGAGCTCTGGAGAAATTTCAGAAACCACGATGTCAACCTGTACCTTAGGGAAGAAGTTCATGCTCATTTCAACACCACGGTACTGACCGGTTTTACCGAGCTGCTCGCCACAGCCCATAACATTGGTGACGGTCATGCCGGTCACGCCCAAAGCGGCCATGGAGTTACGCAAGAGTGGAAAACGTTCTTCCTTGCAGATGATGGAAATCTTGGTGAGCTTTTTCCCTTCGCCTTTTGCTCTGGTTGGCTGATGAAGAGGGAACGGGGTAAGGGTGTGGACATTGATGCGTTCGCCTTGGTTGGCAATGGCAGCGCCAGGATAGGCTGGGAGGAAGTCGGCATAGGCAGAGGCCAAACCGTGTTCGGTGAGGTCAAGACCCATGATTTCTTCTTCGGCTGTAACGCGAAGGCCAATGGTGGCGTTGATGAGCTTAAAGACGATGGTCATAGCAATGGCGGTATAAAGAGCAATGGCACACACGCCAAGGCACTGGATGCCCAAGTGGGCCACGCTGCCGCCGTAGAGCAGACCGCTTTGGGTGTTAAAGAGACCATCGGCCACGGCCCCCCAAATACCGTTGATGCCGTGCACGCCAACGGCGCCGACAGGGTCATCAATATGGAGCTTAAAGTCGATGCATTCTACAGCAAGCACGACCAGGACACCAGCCACAAGGCCAATGATGAGAGAGCCCAAGGCATCGACGGTGGCGCATGGTGCGGTGATGGCCACAAGGCCAGCCAAGGAGGCGTTCATGCACATGGATACGTCGGGCTTGCCGCTGCGCATCCATGTGAATACCATGCAGGCAAAGGTAGCGGCTGCTGGAGCGATGGCGGTGTTGGCCAAAATTTGCGCCAGCTGGGTGCCATCGGCAGCTGCAGCGCCGTTAAAGCCGTACCAGCAGAACCAAAGGATGAAACAGCCCAAGGCGCCCAAGGTGAGGGAGTGACCAGCGATGGCGTTTACATGGATGCCACCGCTTTTGTCCTTGGTGTACTTCCCAAGACGAGGCCCCAAGATGGCTGCACCGATGAGAGCAGAAATACCACCCACCATGTGAATAACACTGGAACCAGCAAAATCTACAAAGCCTAGGTTAAAGAGCCAGCCTTGGCTGTTCCATACCCAACCGGCTTCGATTGGATACACAATGGCGCTTATTACTGCCGAGTAAATGCAGTAAGAAGAAAACTTGGTACGTTCAGCCATGGCACCGGAAACGATGGTCGCTGCAGTGGCACAAAATACGAGCTGAAAAAAGAAGTTCGACCAGTTGAAATTGTAGTAATCGGTGAAGAGCTGATACTCAGGCAGCCCAATCAGGCCAAAGAAATAATTTTCGCTGTTCATGATGCCGTAGCCCAAGAACATAAAGACCAAGGTACCGATGCAGAAATCCATGAGATTTTTCATAATAATATTACCGGCGTTCTTCGCTCTGGTGAATCCCGTTTCTACCATTGCAAAGCCACATTG
Organism: uncultured Peptococcaceae bacterium; assembly: GCA_934229395.1. Classification (GTDB taxonomy): domain Bacteria; phylum Bacillota; class Peptococcia; order Peptococcales; family Peptococcaceae; genus UMGS1590. The sequence goes on from CAKQDL010000029.1 coordinate 11,636, forward strand.
CATGAAAAACACCATACAAGCGCCGATTAAGTACCATACTGACATATCCATTTTTGATTCCTCCCTTTCAAATAAAAAAAGGCAAGGATGCGAGAGCGTTTTTCTCTGGCATCCTTGCCTTTAATATGGTAGTAGTTTAACGCCAAAAAGCTAGCGTGTCAATAGAGATTTTTATGAAAGATTGGTGTAGCCGTTCAAGTAGGCGTCCACACGCGCTGCAGCGCCCTGGCCTTCGCTGATGGCCAAGACAACAAGGGAGGCGCCGCGGCGCATATCCCCACAGGCAAACACCTTTTCCACATTGGTGGAAAAATTTTCATCTCCGGCGGTGCGCACGTGCTCTACGCTGAAGGCCGCGCAAACGTCGTCTGCGCAGCCGGCAAAGCCAGTGGCGGCAAGAAGGAGGGTGCAAGGCAGTTGCTCGCCTTGGGTGGTGATGACGGCGCTGAGGCGGGTTTCCTTGTCGCAAACAAGTTCAGCAACCTCTACAGAGAAATGGCGAGGATCCTCGCCCATAAGGGCCTGGGCCTCTTCCTGACCATAGGCTTGAGGCAAGGTGCCATCCACCAAATAATCCTCTTTTTTGCGGCGCACGAGCTGGCGCACGCTCTTAGCTCCTTGTCTGAGGGCGCTGGCCACGCAGTCGGTGGCGGTGTCGCCGGTGCCAATCACAATCACGTCCTTGCCTTGGGCAGAAGGGATGGGGGTGGTGAGGTTAAATTGCTCGCGCTCCACCGTGGCTTTGAGGTAATCGGTGGCGTAGTAGAAGCCCTTGATACCCTTTGTAGCGAAGGCCACTGGGCGTGGCTCGCTGGCCCCGCAGCAAAGAACCACGGCGTCAAAATCATGCAGGAGGCCTTGGGCCACAGCTTTTTGGCTGGCGTCGGTGTTGGTGAGAAAACGCACCCCTTCCTCGCGCATCAGCGCCACGCGACGTGCCACAATGTCCTTTGGCAGCTTCATATTTGGGATGCCGTAGGTGAGGAGGCCGCCAGCCTCAAGGTTTTTCTCAATTATGGTGACCTCGTGTCCGCGGTGGTTTAAGGTATCGGCACAGGCTAGGCCAGCTGGGCCCGCGCCCACAACGGCCACAGTTTTTCCCGAGCGGTGGCTAGGCACTCTAGGCGTCATTAAGCCGCTAGCAAAGGCCGCCTCAATAATGGCCAGCTCGTTGTCGTGGATGGTCACGCTGTCGCCATAGATGCCACAGATGCAGGCTGCCTCACAAGGCGCTGGGCAGACGCGACCGGTAAATTCTGGAAAATTGTTGGTGCTCAAAAGGCGCGTCAGAGCATGGCCTTCCTTGCCCAAATAAAGCATATCGTTCCATTCGGGAATGAGGTTGTGGAGCGGGCAGCCAAAGAGCTTGCCCTCCCATTCCATTCCGCTTTGGCAATAAGGCACGCCGCAGTTCATGCAGCGCCCAGCTTGGGTGTGGCGGGCCTCATCTGTTAGAGGAAGGGTAAAGGGTGCCCAATCATGCACGCGGTCAATAGCGGCGCGGTGACCCACATCACGGCGCACATCATCTAAAAATCCTGTTGGTTTTCCCATGATTAACCCTCCTTCACATTTACGCTGGCGTAGAAGGCTTCAATTTCTGCCTGCTCGCGCGTAAGGCCTTTTTCTTCAAATTGTGCAATGGCACTGAGCATTTTTTGGTAGTCCTTCGGCATGACCTTCTTAAAGCATGGAATGTAGGACGAGAAGGCCGCCAAAATGCGCTTACCCAAGCTAGAACCGGTGGCGGCAACGTGCTCTTCAATGAGGGCACGCAAACGCTCAATATCGTGGCTTTGGGTGAGCTCGTCAATAAGCACCTGTTCCTTGTTGAGACGCAAATAAAAGTCGTGCTTTTCGTCCAACACATAGGCCACGCCGCCGCTCATGCCGGCAGCAAAGTTTTTGCCAGTAGGGCCCAAAATAACCACACAGCCGCCGGTCATATATTCCAGCCCGTGGTCGCCCACGCCTTCTACCACAGCAACAGCGCCAGAATTGCGCACGCAGAAGCGCTCACCGGCCATACCGTTGATGAATGCCTTGCCGCTTGTGGCGCCATAAAGGGCCACATTACCAGCGATGATGTTTTTTTCGGCCTCAAAGGTGCTGGCCTTTGGCGGATACACAATGAGCTTGCCGCCAGAAAGCCCCTTGCCAAAGCCGTCGTTCACGTCGCCTTCAAGGCGCAGGGTCAGTCCTTTTGGAATAAAGGCGCCAAAGGATTGACCGCCACCGCCAGTGGCAGAAATCACGTAGCTGTCTTCGGGTAGACTACTACCGCATTGGCGCGCAATTTCGGCGCCAAAGAGGGTGCCAAAGGCGCGATCGGTCGAGGACACGGCCACAGAGAGCTTACCAGTGCGGTCCTTTTTGAGGCTCTTGGCGAGCTTTTTAGAGAGGACGGCCACATCCTTTGTGGTATCGAGATGGAAGTTGAAGCTCGCGCCGTTGTAGTGCGGCACAGCATCACCAAATGGGTTGTCGAGAAGCTGCTCCAAGCGCAGGGTTTCGGCGCGGTGGGTGATGAGGTTTTTGCGCATGGCGAGCAAATCACTGCGGCCCACCAATTCATCCACCGTGCGCACGCCGAGTTTGGCCATGTATTCGCGCAGCTCTTGGGCAATAAAATGCATAAAGTTCACCACATACTCAGGCTTGCCGCTAAAGCGCGCGCAGAGGCTTGGGTTTTGGGTAGCAATGCCAGCCGGGCAGGTGTCGAGGTAGCACACGCGCATCATGCAGCAGCCTAGGGCCACAAGAGGCGCTGTGGCAAAGCCGAATTCCTCGGCCCCGAGCATACAAGCAATGGCCACATCGCGCCCAGTCATGAGCTTGCCATCGGTTTCCAAAATGACCTGGGAGCGCAAATCGTTTTGAATGAGGGTTTGATGGGCTTCAGCAAGGCCGATTTCCCACGGCATACCGGCACCTTGGATGGCGTTCTTTGGTGCAGCGCCTGTGCCGCCATCGTGGCCAGAAATCAGTACCACTTGGGCGCCAGCCTTGGCCACACCAGCCGCAACGGTACCAACGCCAGCCTCACTCACAAGCTTGACACTGATGCGGGCATCGCGGTTGGCATTTTTTAAATCGTAAATCAGCTGGGCAAGGTCTTCAATGGAATAAATATCGTGGTGCGGTGGTGGCGAAATCAGCCCCACACCAGGGGTGGAATGACGGGCGCGAGCAATCCAAGGATACACCTTATTGGCTGGCAGATGGCCGCCTTCACCAGGCTTGGCCCCTTGCGCCAGCTTGATTTGGATTTCTTGGGCACTGAGCAAATACTCCAGCGTCACGCCAAAGCGGCCTGAGGCCACCTGCTTGATGGCCGAGCAGCGCTCGTCGTGCAAACGTTCAGGATTTTCGCCGCCTTCGCCAGAGTTAGACTTGCCACCAATGCGGTTCATGGCAATGGCCAGGCATTCGTGGGCGTCTTTTGAAATAGAGCCGTAGCTCATGGCGCCTGTTTTAAAGCGGCGGACAATGCTTTCCACGCTTTCTACCTCACCGAGAGGCACGCCGCCCTTTTCGTCGTAGCGGAAGGCCAAGAGGCCGCGCAGGGTGTGGGGCTTTTCGGCAAAATCCACTAGCTTGGTGTAGTCCTTAAAGACTTGGTAATCGCCTTCGCGGGTGGCCTTTTGCAAAAGCAAAATGGTACGTGGGTTGTACATATGGTCCTCTTTGTCAGAGCCCGAGCGCAAACGCAGGCTACCCGAGGAACGTAGCGCCGTTTGGGTATCTAGGCCCAAAGGATCAAAGCCCAGGTTATGGTTCCATTCCACGCCTTCGGCAATTTCAGCAAGGCCAATGCCCTCGACGCGACTGGACGTGTTGGTGAAGTAGCTGTTCACGACCTCGCTGCAAATGCCAAGACATTCAAAAATTTGCGCAGCGTGGTAGGATTGGAGGGTAGAAATCCCCATTTTGGAAGCAATTTTTACAATGCCGTGCAAGATGGCGTTGTTGTAATCGTTCACAGCCGTGGTTGGGTCCTTGTCCAAAAGGCCCGTTGTGACCATTTCCTCTACACATTCTTGAGCGAGATAAGGGTTGATGGCCTGGGCACCGTAGCCCAAAAGGGTGGCAAAATGATGCACATCGCGCGGCTCGGCGCTTTCCAAAATAAGAGAAAGGGCCGTGCGTTTTTTGGTGCGCACCAAATATTGCTCCAAGGCACTCACAGCGAGGAGGGATGGAATGGCCACATGGTTTTCATCCACGCCGCGGTCCGAGAGAATGAGAATGTTGGCGCCGTTTTTGTAGGCGCGGTCGACCGAGATGAAGAGGCGGTTTAAGGCGTTTTCCAAAGAAGCACCCTTATAATACAGAATAGAGAGAGTTTCCACCTTAAAGCCCTTGCGTTCCATGTGGCGCAGCTTCATCAAATCCAAGGAGGTGAGAATAGGGTTTTGAATTTGCAGCACGCGGCAGTTTTGGGCCTCTTCACGCAGAATGTTGCCGCTGGCGCCGAGGTAGATGGTGGTATCGGTGACAATTTCCTCACGAATGGCGTCAATAGGCGGATTGGTGACCTGGGCAAAGTTTTGCTTAAAATAATTAAAGAGAGGCTGATGGTGCTCGCTAAGGACGGTCAAAGGCGTGTCGACACCCATCGCCGATAGGGCCTCCTTACCTGCGGTGGCCATAGGGAGGATGACATCGGTCATATCTTCATAGGTGTAGCCAAAGGCTTTGTAGAGCTTGGCGCGTTCTTCGGGGCTATACATAGGCACGCGCTTGTTTGGAATAGGCAGCTGGTGGAGATGCACCAAATTGGCATCGAGCCATTCGCCATAAGGTTTTTGGCGCGCATAGCTGGCCTTGAGGTCCTCATCATCAATCAGACGCTGTTTTTTTAAGTCGCAAAGGAGCATCTTCCCCGGCTCGAGGCGCGATTTTTTTACAATATCTTCCGCAGGGATATCCAAAACACCCACCTCAGAGGAGAGAATCAAGGTGTCGTCCTTGGTGAGGTACCATCTGCAAGGGCGCAGGCCGTTGCGGTCAAGCACAGCGCCAACGCTGTCGCCATCGCTAAAGACAATGGCTGCCGGCCCATCCCATGGCTCCATCATTGTGGCATAGTAATGATAGAAATCGCGCTTTTCGCGATCCATGCGGCGGTTGTTGCTCCATGGCTCAGGAATGCACATCATCACCGCCTGTGGCAGTGGCGTGCCGTTCATCACCAGAAATTCCAAGGTGTTGTCGAGCATGGCACTGTCAGAGCCGTTTTGGTTCACAACAGGCAAAAGCTTATCCATGTCGTCCTCTAAGATGTCGGAATGCATGGTTTCCTCGCGCGCCAGCATACGGTCGGCGTTGCCGCGAATGGTGTTGATTTCGCCATTGTGGAGAATCAAGCGGTTTGGATGGGCGCGCTCCCAGCTTGGGGTGGTGTTTGTAGAAAAACGTGAGTGCACCAAGGCCAGCGCGCTCTTGCAGTCCTTGTCGGTGAGGTCTGCGTAGAACTGGCGCAGCTGAGAGACCAAAAACATCCCTTTATAAACAATGGTGCGGCAAGAAAAAGAGCACACATAGGTGTTGTCGTTGGATTGCTCAAACACGCGACGGGCCACATAAAGCTTGCGGTCAAAATCCAAATCGCTTGCGCAATCTTCTGGACGTGCCACAAAACACTGATAAATAGAAGGCATACAATCGCGGGCGCGAGCGCTCAAAACGTCTGCATGAATAGGGACCTCGCGCCAAGCGAGAAAGTCCATGCCTTCCTTTTGAAGGATGATTTCCATCATCTTTTGGGCTTGGGCGCGTTTGAGCTTGTCCTTAGAAAAGAAGAACATCCCCACGCCGTAGCTGCGCGCAGCGCCTAGCTCAAGGCCGCCAGCGCGCATGGCACGCTGCATGAGTAAATGCGGAATTTCAATCAAAAGCCCCACGCCGTCGCCTGTTTCACCGGTGGTATCGCTGCCAGCGCGGTGCTGGAGCTTCTCCACAATAGAGAGGGCCTTATCGACGGTGTCATAGGTGGCACGATTTTTTAAATCCACCACAGCGCCAATGCCGCAGGCATCGTGTTCAAAGTGTTGATCATAGAGAGGTGCACGATAGTTATCCATATAGTACACTCCTTTCTGGAGGTTGTAGCAAAAAAGCTGAGTGGCCACCACCTGCCAAAAAGTAAAAGCGCATAAAAATAAGCAAGGGGAAGCCGAAGCTAGCACCCTTGCTATCTTGCATATAGTTTAGCGTGAATGAAAAAATAAGTCAATAAAAATATTTTAGCCCGTTAAAGGATAAAAATGTCGCAGTCGGGAAATGGACATACAGCCTTCAGATGCATATACGTATTATTTAAAATCGCTATTTACCGACTGTCCCTAGCTTTAGTCGCAAAAATCCTTGCCTTCGAAAATGATTTGGTTCTTTTCGTTGAGCTCGGCTAGGTTGACTTTTTTTAGGGTGTCGTCGATGGTACGCTGCACGTCCTCGAGCACATAGTGGACGGCGCAGTAGGATTTGCCGCGGGTACAGTTGCCCTCTGGCGAGGTGCAGTTGTTGAGGATAAAATCATCGTCCATCACGTGGATGATATCGAAGAGGGAGATGTCCTTCGGTGCCGTCGTGAGCACATAGCCGCCACGCTTGCCTTGGAAGGAAACGAGGTAGCCAGCATCCTTCAGGCGTGGCACAATCTTGAGAAAATAGTTGTAAGGAATGTTCATGCGATCAGCAATCACCTTGCCGGAGCAGGTGTTGTCGGGCGCGTAGAGAGGATCTGGATCGTAGTAGTTGGCAAGATAGGTCATGATACGAATGGCGTAGTCTGTAGTAATATTGAGAGACAAAGGAAACGCCTCCTTTTCTTAGTTTAACAAAACCATACTTGGTATATTATGTATTCTAGCAGAAAACGCGCTAGCTAGCCATAGTTAATTGATGGTTATTGCAATTTTTTTATGAGCTGCATGGGTTGGTTTTTTATAGGAATGTGGCGTTTTGGAGAAAATGGCCAAGGCTTTGGGCGAAACGCTACAATTTCGCCGCCGGATAAGGTATACTATCAATAATTGAACCAAGATTAAAGGGGTGTTTTATTTGCAGCGATTTTTACCGCTTATCAAGCGCGCGTCTGCCGTGCTTGTGTTAGTAGCCATTTTATGTTCTCTCTTCCTAGGCTTTGAACGCATCGGCGTGGAGCAGGAGTACAAAAATCTCAATCTTTCTGTAAACGAAGCCGACGTGCGCTCCTTGGCCAATGGCCAGGGCATGACCAACGAGGAAATGCTTGAGGTCATAAAGGACCACGGCGTGAGCCAACTGCTCTTTAAAGAAAGCACCGTGGCCAGCCTAGAAAATGCCGGCCAAGTGGTGATTGCCCAAGGCCGTGACGTGCAGGATTTGCCAATGGCGGCCTCCCTTCCTAGCGATTTGCCAATAAACGAGGCCAACTTCTATATTGTCGTTACAGATAACACCTGGCGCGAAAAGGTCCTCACAGCCCTGCCATTAAAAATTGCCGGCGCCACAGCCTATGATGGCGGCGAAGACAGCCTAGGCGTGGTGGTGGTGCCAACAAGCATCGAAGCCACCAAAGCCAACCAAGAAAAAGCCGCCCTCAAGTTCACAGCCATTGGCGTAGGCTTTGACGACACCTGGATGCAGACCTGTGCCGATAAGGGCTTTGACCTGATTGCTCAAGTATCGAGCTGGAAAAACATCACCGATGAGAGCCTCGCCTATATGGCCGATGAAATCAAGTCGGTGCCAAATTTGGCCCTTCTTATGTTTAACGATAAAGACATTGTGGCCTACCCAGAAACAGAGGACATTGAAACCTTCTATCAGCTCCTTTTGGATGAGGATGGCGAGTTTGTAGCCCCACTCGGGCAAATCGAATTCAACCCACAAACAGGCTTTGGCACCTTGGCCAATTTGACCGACAAAAACGTGGTACGTCTTCACACCATTTCTAATGAAGAAATGAGCAAGTTTGAAGGCACCACCCACGATGAAATGGTCAAGGGCATTCAGTCCGCTGTGGACCGTTTGGACCTTGCAGCCAACGAACGCAATATGCGCTGTCTGCTTTTGCGCTTCTTTGCCATTGACGAACCAGCCGAGCGCTACGATACCAACATTGCCTATCTCGATGCTGTGACCGAAGCCTTGGAAAACGATGGCTTTAACTTAGGCGCCGATTACCAAGACATGGGCAGCATCCAAGGTGGGAGCGCCCTTCGCCTTCTTGTAGGCCTAGGGATTTGTGCCGGCTTCTTGCTTTTAATGCTAGAGCTTGGTTTCCCACGCTTTGGCCTTCTTGCATCTATTGGTGGCTTTGCCCTCTTTGTGGTGCTTTATCTCTTAAAGCCAATTTTGGCCATGCAGCTCATGGCACTCCTAAGCGTCATTGAGTTCCCAATTCTTTCATGCATCCGTTTCTTGCCGCCAAAGGAAAACCAGCGCTTCTTGGGTGCTGTGAAAATTCTCGTATCCATGATGGCCGTAAGCTTTATCGGTGCCATTCTCATGATTGGGATGCTTAGCGACAAGGTCTTTATGCTCAAGCTCAGCTCCTTTGTAGGCATCAAGGTGGCCCACATCATTCCAATTTTGGTGGTGCCATTTGTGATTTATATTCTTCGTGCCGACAAGCCCCTCGCCACCACAAAAGCGCTTCTTAACAAGGTTTTGGATTACAAGTGGGTCATCATCTTTGGCGTGGTAGGTATGGCTTTAATGATTTATGTGAGCCGCACCGGCAACGATGGCGCTCAGGTGTCTGATTTAGAAATGACGAGCCGTCAATTCCTCACCGATTACATGGGCGTGCGACCACGCAACAAGGAATTTCTCATTGGGTATCCAGCCACCATTTTGTATTTGATGTATGGTGCCAAGCGCCCAAGCCTTTGGGTGCTCACCATTCCACTTGTGATTGGTCAAATTTCCCTTGTAAACACCTATGCCCACATTCACACTCCACTACTAGTATCCTTGCACCGCAGCATCAACGGCTTGATTTTGGGCGTTGTCTTTGCCTTCTTGGCCGTCGTAGCCGTGCAATTGGGCACGAAGCTCTTTAAGTGGCTTGTGAAAAAAATAGAAGCGAGCGAAGCACAGTAGGAGAAGAACCATGCAACAAAAAATAGTTTTAAGTGGCTATTACGGTTTTAAAAACGCCGGCGATGATGCCGTGTGCTACGCCATCATCGAAGCCTTGCGCGAAAAAATGCCGCATTGCGACATTACTGTTTTGTCCAACGAGCCAGAGCGCACAGAAGAGGCCTATCACGTCAAGGCCGTCAACCGCTGGAAATGGCGCGAGGTATGGCGTGCCCTCAGAAAAAGCGATTTGCTTATAAGCGGTGGCGGTAGCCTCATTCAGGATGTAACGAGCAAAAACAGCTGCCTCTATTATTTGGGTGTGATTATGATGAGCGTTTTTAGTCGCACCCCTGTGGTGGTCTACGGCCAAGGCCTGGGCCCCATTAACGAAAAACGCAACCGCCGCCTGACCAAAATGGTCTTTAACCGCACCCGCGCCATTTTTGTGCGCGACGAAGAATCCCGCACTCTTTTGCGTGAGCTCGGTGTCAAGCGTCCTGTTCAGGTAGCGCCAGACCCAGTTTTGGGTATTGACAACAGCGTGGTCAATAGAGCGCGCGGCCTAGAAATTTTGACCAAGCTGGGCTACGACAACAACCGCCCTCTCGCCTTGGTGTGCTTGCGCGATTGGAAAAAAAGCGACAAGGTCCACGACTTTGCACTGATGGGCGATATTCTTTATAAGGCTGGCTACGAGGTGGGCTTCTTGGCCATGCACCACGAGCAGGATGAGCTCATTGCCCAGGCCGTGAGCGCCCATATGCACAGCCCATCCTTTATGATCAGCGACCATTACAACACCAAGGATTTGTTCTCCATTTTTGCCTGCTCTGAGCTTGTGGTTGGGATGCGTTTGCACGCCCTTATTATTGGCGCTGCCTTAGAGCGTCGCATCATGGCCGTGAGCTACGATCCAAAGGTCGATAGCTTTATGAAGATGGTGCACAATCCAAACATTGTCGCCCTTGGGGATGTGAGCGGCGAACGCCTTACAGAAGCCGTCAACGATTGCATGGCCACAGAAAACCACGAAGCCCAGCATCGTTTGCGCACCCTCAAGCGCCTGAGTCGTACCCCGGCAAACGAATGCGTAGAAATCCTAACAAATAATTAATAACTACCTACTTGAAATTCCAAGAAATGGTTATTACAATATAATGTAGAAAATAATTCTCTAATATAATATATGGATGTGATTGTGTGGCTAAGGAGATTATTCTCGTAGCAGTCTGTGCTTTTGCACTAACAACATTTTTTGTGCCGATTGTTAAGCTTCTGGCCGTACAACTCGGCGCCGTAGATAAGCCAAACGCGCGTAAGGTCCACCATAAGCTCATGCCGCGCATGGGTGGGTTGGCCATTTATGCCGGATTTTGGCTTGTGGTCTTTACCTTTTATCCTTTTTCTCAATCGCTCATGAGTTTCTTTTTGGGCGCGACCATGCTCGTTTTTGTAGGCATTGTGGACGACATCACCGATATGCCAGCCAAGCTCAAGCTTGTGGGGCAAATCATTGCAGCCTGTATTGTCACTTTTGGTGGCATTCGCATTGATTTTGTCACCAGCGTGTTTGGTGAAGCCGGCACCATGGCCTTGAATTTTTTGAGCGTCCCTTGCACTGTGATTTGGATTGTGGCCATTATTAACGCCGTCAACCTCATTGACGGGCTCGATGGTCTTGCCGCAGGCGTAAGCGCCATCAGCGCCATTACCCTTGCGGTGTGTGCCCTCATCAATGGCTTAAACGATATTGCCGTTTTGGCCTTTGCCCTTATGGGTGCTTGCATGGGCTTTCTTGTTTTTAACTTTCATCCGGCGTCCATCTTTATGGGCGACACGGGTTCCATGTTTTTGGGCTATACCCTCGCCGTGCTTTCTATTATGGGCACAGCAAAGGGTGTAACCTTTGTGTCTGTGTTTATCCCAATTTTAGCCTTGGGTATTCCAATTTTTGACACGCTCTTTGCGATTGTCCGCCGTATGATGGCCAACAAGCCCATCTTTGAAGCCGACAAGGCCCACCTTCACCATCGCTTGATGGCCAAAGGCTTGAGCCATCGCAACACAGTACTCCTTATTTACGCCATCAGCATCGGGCTTTCTATAAGCGCAATCATTGTCAACGAAATGACCAGCCAACGCGGTTTTCTCGTGGTGGTGGTGGTGGTGACCATTTTGCTCGTTGGCGCCAACAAGCTCGGTATTTTGGGCAGTAGCGCAAGCAATGAAACGAAACCTCAAGTAAAAACATCCTCAAGGAGAGAGAAGAAATGACCAAGAAAAACGTATTAATCGCAGTAATCAGCGCTATTTTGCTCGGCGCCATTTTGGGTGTAGCCATTGGCTTTGTTGGTGGCTTTTTTGATGGCAAGAACCCAGCAACCGAAACAAGCGCAATAAGCGAATCCAAAACCACCGTTGAAGAAGAAAAAGCAAAGAAGGCTGCCGAAGAAGAAAAGGCAAAGAAGGCTGCTGAAGACGCTACCGATTCTTCCGCAACTGAAGAAAAAAACACCAAAAAAACCACCGATAGCGAAAACACTGACAAGACCACCGATAGCGAAAACA